>NZ_JBJHAA010000015.1:0-107567 GCF_054050795.1 Blastococcus sp. SYSU DS1024 | reverse complement strand
GGGCAACTTTCCGTTACCCATATCATTACAGTGGGTTTTGTGGGGGTGGGTGGCGCGGTAGGGGGGGGGGCCGGGGCGGGGGGGGGGGGGCCCCCGCTGCGGCGTGCGGATCAGCGGCGGCGGACCTGGCGCTGGCTGACCGACATCTGGCGGCCACCCGGGAGCGGGCCACCGGGAACCGGCATGCGAGGCCCGCCCAGCGCGCTCATCCGCCGGCCCAGGGCGTTGACCTCGGCGGCGCTGAGGTTGCGCGGCAGCTTCATCACGTGGGTGCTGAGCTTCTTCAGCGGCACCTGACCCTCGGCGTCGCCGATGGTGACGTCGTAGATCGGGGTGTCACCGACGACGCGGGCGATCTTCTTCTTCTCCTGCGCGATCAGGCCGCGCACCCGGGTCGGCGAACCCTCGCCGACGAGCACGATCCCCGGCCGGCCGAGCACCCGGTGCACCGCGTCCAGCTGCGGGGTGCCGGCGACACCGGAGGTGACCCGCCAGTCGCCGCGCATGCCCTCCAGCACCCAGGCAGCCGCACCCGGCTGGCCCTCGACCTGGGTGTAGGCCGATCGCTGGGCCCGACGGCCGAAGACGATGAGCGCCGCCAGGCCACCGAAGAGCAGGGCCAGCGGGATGAACAGGAACGGCGCGCTCAGCAGGATGCCGATCAGCTCGACCACGGCCGCGACCGCGACGAACCAGATCAGCATGATCCACGGCAGCTTCGGGTCGTTGCGCCGCGTCAGGGTGTAGGCCTGCTTGAGCATGCTGCCCTGGCTGCGCATCTTCTTGAAGCGGCCGACCTTCGGCTGGCCGTTCTTGTCCAGCTTGGGGGTCTTGCCCGCCTTGCCCGAGCCGGCGGCCGAGGCACCCGAGCTCCGGCCACCGTCCTTCGGGGTGCGCCCGGCGCTGCCGCCCGGGGCGGTGGGGTCAGAGGACTTGCTGCGTGCCATGACCCCAGGATAGGGGCGCGCGGCGCCGCGCCCCGGCACCCACCGACCGGATCTGCCGAGTCAGGCCTGGCGAGTGAGCCCCCGGGCCTCGACCGCCTGCTGGTAGAGCCGGCCGGCGCGGTAGGAGCTGCGCACGAGGGGCCCGGCCAGCACGCCCGGGAAGCCGATGGCCTCGGCGTCGGCCTGGAACTGCACGAACTCGTCGGGCTTGACCCAGCGGACGACGGGGTGGTGGCGCGGCGAGGGGCGCAGGTACTGGGTGATGGTCAGCAGGTCACAGCCGGCGTCGTGCAGCGCCTGCATCGTCTCGACGACCTCGTGCGGCTCTTCGCCCATGCCGAGGATCAGGTTGGACTTGGTGACCAGCCCGGCCTCGCGCGCCGCGGTGATGACCGCCAGCGAGCGCTCGAAGCGGAAGCCGGGACGGATGCGCTTGAAGATCCGCGGCACGGTCTCCACGTTGTGCGCGAGCACCTCCGGCCGGGAGGAGAACACCTCGGCGAGCTGGTCGGGGTCGGCGTTGAAGTCGGGGATCAGCAGCTCGACACCGCAGCCGGGCAGCGCGGCGTGGATCTGCCGGACCGTCTCGGCGTACAGCCACGCACCGCCGTCGGGCAGGTCGTCGCGGGCGACGCCGGTGACGGTGGCGTACTTCAGCCCCATGGTCGCCACGCTCTCGGCCACCCGGCGCGGCTCGTCGGCGTCGAACTCGGCCGGCTTGCCGGTGTCGATCTGGCAGAAGTCGCACCGCCGGGTGCACTGGTCGCCACCGATGAGGAACGTCGCCTCCCGGTCCTCCCAGCACTCGTAGATGTTGGGGCAGCCGGCCTCCTCGCAGACCGTGTGCAAACCCTCGCGGCGGACCAGCGACTTCAGCTCGGTGTACTCGGGCCCGGTCTTGAGCCGGGTCTTGATCCACTCGGGCTTGCGCTCGATCGGGACCTGGCTGTTGCGCACCTCGAGGCGCAGCAGCTTCCGGCCGGCGGGCTCGATCCGGGAGTCCTCGGTGGTTGTCGGTTCCGGGATCGTCGGCGGCGCCTCGCTCATGATCCCCACGGTACTCGCGAAGACGCCGCAGCCCCCGTCGCGCGAGGCGGCGGGGGCTGCGGCGGTGGACCGTCGTCGGGCGGTCAGACCTGCTTGTCGTCGGGGCCGGCGGTCGGACCCTGGTCGGAGCCGCCGCCCGAGGTGAACGGCTTCGGCGCGTCGCTGCCGTTCTCCGTCGCGGTGTCGGGGCCGTCGCCCTCCACCAGCTGCGCGTCGCGGACGCCCATGTCGGACTCGGGCGGCGCCGAGTCGGTGGTCTGCGACGCGGTGGAGACGGTCTTCCCGGAGTTGCTGTCGGAGCTGGGCACGGGGTCCTCTCGGTAGCTGGGCACCGGGCCGTCACCGGCAGGTGCGGGCGTCCACGCGTCGGCCTTCTTGCGCCGCAGCAGGACGAACGCGGCCGTACCCAGGGCGAGCACGGCGAACACCCAGGGCCAGCGCTTCGGCTCCGACTGCACCCCGGTCCGCCGCTTGACGGTCGTCGCGGTGGCCAGGGCGGCCTTCTCGAACTCGCGGCGCTTCTTGCCGGCCTTCTTGCGCGCCTTCTTCGCCGTCTTCCGCGTCTTCCGGGACGACTCGGCGGCCGCGGCGGCCAGCTCGGCGCGCCGGGCGTCGAGCTCGCTGCGGGCGCTGTCCACCCCGGCGAGGAGCGTGCCACGGGCGCTCTCCAGGGCCGGTGTCACCACGTCGCGGGCAGCGGTGACCCGTGGCGTGGTGTAGGCCAGCGCCGCGGCCTGCGCCGCGGTCAGCCGGGGCGCGACGTCCTCGGCGAGGGCCCGCTGGGCCGCCCCGCGCGCCGCCTCCACCCGGGGGCCGAAGTCGGCCGCGGCCCGCGCGGCGGCCAGCTGTGCCGCCGTGAGCCGGGGTGCGGCGGCCTCCCGGGCTGCCGCCACCCGCGGGGTCAGGGCGTCACGGGCGGCATCCACCCGCGGGCCGAGGGTGTCACGCGCCGACGCGACGGCCGGCGCGGCCGCTGCCACCGCAGCAGCCATCTTGGGGGCCACGGCCCGCTGGGCCGCCTCCACGTGTGGGGCCAGTTGATCTGCGGCGGCGCGACCTGCCTCGGTCACCGCCGTCCCCAGGTGGGACAGGCCCTCCTGCACTTCCGCGCTGATGATCTCGCCGCGCGTCTTCTTGCGGAACACGAGCTGCACCTCCGAGTTGATCGTCTGGCGGTCATCCTGCCCGGTCCGACCGATACCCACACCCCGAGAACGGAGGTGGGCGAGCGACGCGGTGGAGGTCTGGTTACGGTCCGGCGGTGCAGTTGCGCATCTTCACCGAACCGCAGATGGGCGCCACCTACGACGACCTGCTGGCCGTCGCCCGGCGCACGGAGGACACCGGCTTCGACGCCTTCTTCCGGTCCGACCACTACCTGACCATGGGTGGGGACGGCCTGCCCGGCCCCACCGACGCCTGGATCACCCTCGCCGGGCTGGCGCGCGAGACGAGCCGGATCCGCCTCGGCACGCTGATGACCGCCGGCACGTTCCGCCTGCCCGGCCCGCTGGCGATCTCGGTCGCGCAGGTCGACCAGATGAGCGGGGGCCGGGCCGAGCTGGGCATCGGCTCGGGCTGGTTCGAGGCCGAGCACAGCGCGTACGGCATCCCGTTCCCGCCGCTGGGGGAGCGCTTCGACCGGTACGAGGAGCAGCTCGCGGTCGTCACCGGCCTCTGGGGCACGCCGGTGGGGGAGACGTTCGACTTCGCCGGGCGGCACTACCAGCTCTCGGGCTCCCCGGCCCTGCCCAAGCCGGTGCAGGACGGCGGCATCCCGGTGCTCGTCGGTGGCCGCGGCACGCGGCGGACCCCGCGGCTGGCGGCCCGGTACGCGAGCGAGTTCAACGTGCCGTTCATGTCCGCTGCGGACAACGCCCGGCTGTTCGCCGGCGTCCGCGAGGCCTGCGACGAGGTGGGCCGCGATCCGTCGTCCCTGGTGTACAGCTCCGCGCTGGTGCTCTGCGTCGGCCGCGACGAGGCCGAGCTCGCCCGCCGCGCGGCGGCCATCGGCCGCGATGTGGAGGAGCTGCGCGAGCACGGCGTCGCCGGCACACCGGCCGAGGCCGCCGACGTGCTGGGCCGGTACGCCGAGGCCGGCGCCGAGCGGGTGTACCTGCAGGTGCTCGACCTCGCCGATCTCGACCACCTGGACCTGGTGGCAGCCGAGGTGGCGCCGCAGCTGCGCTGAACGGACCGGTGACCGCCTCCGGGCCGGAGGCGGTCACCGGACCGGAGGCGGTCACCGGACCGGGCAGTCAGCGCTCCGCCGGACGGCGGCCCCAGGTGAGCGCGTGCATCGGCGTCAGCTGGACCGACCCGAGGTCGGTGAACCCGTGGCGGGTCAGCAGCTCGTCGTAGGCCTTCCGGGGGAGCAGCTGGTCGTCGATCTGCGCCTCGAAGAACTGGATGCCGCTCATGATCCGGCCGGGGACGGTGCGCAGGCCCTCGTCCGTGTCGGGGAACGGGAAGTCGGAGACGACGAACCAGCCGCCCGGCTCCAGGGCGGCCGACACGTTCTCGGTCACCCGGTCGATGTCGCGGCACTCGTGCATCGAGATGTTGTTGACGACGACGCGCGCGGGGGGCTCGATCGCCATGTCCTCGAGGGCGCTGTGCACCAGCTCGACCCGGTCGCCCAGGCCGGCCTCCTCGACGCGAGCCCGCGCGCGGTCGAGCGAGTGCCGGTCGCCGTCCACGCCGACCACGGTGCAGCGCGGGTAGGTGGTGGCCAGCCGCACGACGCCGACGCCCGCGCCACAGGCGGTGTCGACGACCCGGCAGCCGGCCGCCAGCGCGTCCGCGACGCCGGGGACGCGGTCGAGCCCGCCGGGGACCAGCCGGGTGTAGAACGGCGTCCCGGTGCCCGAGACCGCGGCGATCCACTCGGGGCTCGTGTCCTCCCACCACATGCGCTCGCCGGTGGCCAGGGTCTCCTCGAAGCGCCCGAAGACCTCGCGCGCCTCCAGGACCCCGAAGACCCCGCCGACGTACGCCGGGGAGCCGGGGTCGAGCAGGAGGGTCGCCATGTGCGGCGCCAGCCGGAAGCCGGCCGCGGAGCGCTCGAGGATCCCGGCGCCCACGGCGGCGCGGCACCAGACGGAGACGTAGAACCCGTCGAGGCCGAGCCCCTCGGCGAGCTCGTCGGCGGTGGCCCCCGGGTGGTCGGCGATCCGGTGCAGGAGACCCGAACGCAGCCCGATGGCGACGGTCCGGTGGCCGACGTAGCCGGCGATCAGCGAGAGCACCGCGGGGGCCGTGTCGGCCAGCGTGGGGCCGGTGCCCGCCGGGGTGGTCGCAGCGGTGGCGGTGGGCGTGGGGACGGTGGTGGTCATGACGGACTCCTGAGGGTGCGGGGTGGTGACCACGTCACCGTCCCGCCGTCGGCCCCACCGGCCCCAGTGCTGGATCTGAACTCCTCCGGTACCGGGTCTGTACCACCGTCGGGTCCGCACTTCCGGTGAGCCGCTCGCGGCCCTACCGTTCAAGCCGCACGGGGACGTCGGGAGGGGCTTACATGCCCTCGCATTACGGCCAGTTCTGCCCGGTGGCCAAGGCCATGGAGCTGCTCGACGAGCGGTGGACGCTCCTCGTCGTCCGAGAGCTGCTCCTGGGCAGCCGGCACTTCAACGCCCTCCGCAGGGGCCTTCCCCGGATGTCGCCGGCGCTGCTGTCCAAGCGGCTCCACACGCTGGTCCGCGCCGGCGTGGTAGAGCGCTGGGAAGACGGCAACCGGGTGACCTACCGGCTCAGCGAATCCGGTCAGGAGCTCGGGCCGATCGTGGAGGCGCTGGGCCGTTGGGGCATCCGCTGGATCCCCGAACTGGGTGACGCCGACCTGGACCCGCACCTGCTGCTGTGGGACATTCACCGCAACGTGGACACCGAGGCGGTGCCGGACGGCCGGACGGTGATCGTCTTCTTCTTCCCCGAGCTCACGGCCGCGCGCCGCTGGTGGCTGGTGATCGCCGCAGACGGGGTGGACGTCTGCGACGTGGACCCCGGTTTCCCGGTGCGGGCGACGGTGCAGGCCGACCTGCGGACGCTGACCCGCGTGTGGCGGGGCGAAGTCGGGTGGGCAGAGGCGCTCCGCTCCGGCGACCTGGTCCTGCACGGGGAGCCGCAGGCCTGCCGGGCGCTCCCGCGGTGGCTGCGGCTGTCCCCGGTCACCCTGACGCCGGGGCCGGTCGGCAGCCGGCAGCCGGTCTCCGCCGGCTGACCGCTCAGCCGGCGGGTGCGACGTCGGCCCCGGCGGCCGGCGACGTGGCCGGGGACCGGGGTGCCGGCACCTGGTCCCGTGCGTCGGGGAGGTACCGCCGCACCCCGCCGCCGGCACCCTTCGCGGCGTACATGGCCGCGTCCGCGCAGCGCAGCAGCGCGGCGGGGTCGGTGGCGTCCCGGGAGGCGAGCGCGAGGCCGATGCTGACTCCCACCTGCACCGGCACGCCGACGACGGTCACGGGGAGGCGCACCACCTCGGCCAGCCGCTCGGCGCACTCGGGGGCGGCGTCGGGATCCGTGGCATCGAGCACCACCACGAACTCATCGCCTCCGAGACGCGCGACCAGGTCGGTGGGCCGTAGCGCCGCCCGCAGCCGCTCGGCCAGCCGGCGCAGCAACTCGTCCCCGGCCTCGTGCCCCAGGCCGTCGTTGACCGCCTTGAAGCCGTCGAGGTCGAGCAGCAGCCCGGTGGGCCGGTCGGTGGCGAGGTCGGCCTCCAGGCGTCGCATCAGGGCCCGGCGGTTGGGCAGCCCGGTCAGGTCGTCGGTACCCGCCTGGCGGCGGGCCTCGTGCAGGGCCCGGCCCTCCGCGAAGGTCACCGTGCTGCGCACGAGGAAGGCGGCCAGGCAGGCCAGGGCGCAGATCTCGCCGGGGCCGGTGCGGCCGTCACCCCACTGGGCGCCGAGCACGACGAGCGAGCCCACCGCGCAGGCCAGGGGGATCGTGAGCGACCGCCACCGGAGATGCTGCTCCAGCAGGTCCGGGTCGCGCCGGCGGGGCTTGGTCAGCCACGCACCCGCAGCGGTCAGGCTGGCGTTGACCATCCAGAGCAGGTCCAGCGGGCCGCCCGGGACATACCCGCCGGCCGCCTGCGCCTGGGCCAGGAGGAGGTCACCGGCGAACTTCACGGCCACGATGAGGCAGACGGTGGTGAGGACCAGGTCGGCCCGGTGCCCGATCATCGCCAGCACCGCACCTACGAGCGCCAGCAGCAGCACGTCGGCGACGGGGTAGGCGAGGTTCACGGCCACACCGAGGTCCGACATGCCCGGGGCCCCGACGCTCGGGTCGAGGACCGCGACGGCGACCGCGGTGGCGCCGAGGGCCCCGACCAGGCCATCGAGCCAGGTGCCGGGCCGGGGGCGGGCCAGCCGGGCGTGCACCATCAGCAGCGGGGTGGCGAACAGCGCCGGGTACGAGGCGAGCCAGAACACGTCCGCGGCCGACGGGAACGGCGGGTCCGGGTTCCCCGCGAGCAGCAGCCGGTGGGTGAGGTCGCCGGCCAGGTTGCAGATCCAGGCGGCGCCCGCGGCCCACCAGACGAACCGCTCCGCGGGTACCCGCCGCGCCGCCCCGAGGCAGACCGCGACCGCCAGCAGCGGGGCCGTGACGGCGAGCGCACCGGAGTCGACGAGGTCCGCCGCCGGCGTCCCCGGCGGCTGCCACACGCCCAGGGCGAAGACCGCCGTGCAGGCGAAGGTGGCGGCGACCACCAGCCGCCACATCGCCTCCGACCAGCCGGTTCCCGTCTGCTCGGCTCGGTCAGCGCGCACGCGCGCACCTTGGCACACCGACGGCTGCGGGCGCCGTGAAGCCCGGTTCGACGCGCGCATTCACGCTCGGGTCCGTTCCCCCGGCATACGAGGCGCGGGGAGCGCCGGCCGGGTGCTGCCCGTCCGGGTGCGGGCGGACAGCCAGCCGAGGAAGTCCTCGACCGGCATCGGCCGCGCGACGGCCCAGCCCTGCGCGATGTCGCAGCCCAGACCGGCGAGCACGGCGGCTGTCTCGTCGTCCTCCACGCCCTCGGCCACCAGGCTCAGCCCCAGGTCGTGGGCCAGGGCCACGGTGTGCCGGACGATGGCCGCTGCCCGGTCGTCGCGGCCCACGTCGTGGGTCAGGCTGCGGTCGAGCTTGAGCTCGTCGGCCGGGAGGTGCCGCAGGTAGGCCAGTGAGCTGTAGCCGGTGCCGTAGTCGTCGATCGAGGTCCGGATGCCCAGCCGGCGCAGCTCGCCCAGCACCGTGCGGCCCCGATCGGGATCGGCCATGAGGGTGTCCTCGACGAGCTCGAGGGTGAGCGCCCGGGCCGGCAGGCCGTGCGCCCGGAGCAGGTCGGACACGGTGGCCGGCAGGTCGGGATCGGTGACGTTGGCCGCCGACAGGTTCACCGACACGGGCACCGCCCGGTCCGGCCACCAGCGGGTGGCGGCCGCCAGGGCGAGGCCGAGGACCGTGTCGGTCAGCGGCCGCATCAGGCCGGCCTGCTCGGCGGCGGGCAGCACCACGGCCGGGGAGAGCAGACCGCGCACCGGGTGCTGCCACCGCACCAGCGCCTCGACGCCCACGACGTCCCCGCTGCCGAGGGAGACCTGGGGCTGCAGGTGGACCACGAGATGCCCCTCGTCCAGGGCGGTGCGGAGGTCCTCCATGGTCCGGAGCCGGTCTCCGGAGCCGCTGGCCGGGTCGGGGACGTACGAGCGCACGCCGTCGCGGGCGTTCTTGGCCGCGTACATCGCCACGTCGGCGCAGCGCAGCAGCTCGGTCACCGTGGCGGCCGGGACCGGGCCGGTGGCGATGCCGATGCTGACCCCGACGTGCAACCGGATCCCGTCGACGACGAACGGCTCGAGCACCCAGGCCCGCAGCCGGTCGGCGCGGGCGACGGCGTCGTCCAGGCCGCAGCCCGGCAGCAGGACGGCGAACTCGTCCCCGCCCAGCCGTGCCAGCAGCTCGCCGGGGCCCAGCTCCGGCCACAGGCGGGGACCGACCATGCGCAGCAGGTCGTCACCCGCGGCGTGCCCCAGGCTGTCGTTGACCTCCTTGAACCCGTCCAGGTCGAGCAGCAGCAGGGCCACCGGCCGGCTCGTGCCCGACCGCAGGGCGGTCCGCGCGCGCTCGAGCAGCTCCCGGCGGTTGGGCAGCCCGGTCAGCTCGTCGGTGCGTGCCTGCTCGCGGATGTCGTGCAGCCCCCGCAGCTCCTGGACCGACATGGCCGTGCGCGCGAGGATCGCCAGCAGGCAGGTGACGGCGGCCCAGCCGGCGACGCCCAGGGCGCCCGATCCCCACGTGGAGACGAGCACCCCGACGCTCATCACGCTCGACCCGAGGGGGACGAAGGCCACCCGCCAGCTCAGCCGTGCGATCGGATCGACGTCCGCGGGCTGGATCCGGCGTGCGCGTCCCGCGACGTGCGCGGCGACGGCGGCGAAGACCGCACCGGACAACCAGACCAGGGTCAGGGTGCTGCCCGGGGTGAGCTCCCCGCGCACCGCCTGCTGCACGTAGAGGGCGTCCGCGGTGAGGGTGCACAGCAGACCGGCGACCAGCAGCACCAACGGCCAGTCGCGCCGGAACCCCATGACGGCGCACACGGCCGACACGGCGGCCAGGAGCAGGGTGTCGGTGAGCGGGTACAGCCGCACGACGGCGAACGGGCCGTCGGCCGGGCCAGCCGCGATCGACGGCAGCAGGGTGACGGCGAAGATGACCGCACCGCACGCCCCGGTCAGCGCGTCGAACCACATGCTCGGGTGCGTCGCGGTGACCCGGGACCGGACCACTCCCACCAGGGCCACGCCCATCGCCGGGTAGGCCGGTGCCCAGAGGGTCAGCAGCAACCACGTCGGGACGTCACCGAGCAGGGGGACGAACACGAGCGAGTAGAGGAGCGTGCTGGTCGCGGTGGCTGCGAACGCCACGGCGAGGGCGTTCCAGATCAGCCGATCCGGCCCGCGACGTCGCCCGGTCCGCCGGCAGACCGCCCCGCCCAGCAGGTACACGGCGGTGTAGAGGACGAGGTCGTAGACGACCGTGACCGCGGTGCCGGGCGGGCGCCCGAACGCCCCGGTGGCGTAGGCCGCCAGCGCCCCGACGCAGGCGAGCAGCAGCCCGCCGGTCGCGGGCGCGGGCCCACCACGGAGCTGGGTCTCTGGTTCGGCCACGGGGACGTCATCGGTACCGCGCCGCCCGCGCCCCAGCCGGATCGCGCGCTTCCCCTCCATGGGGGGAGGCCGCCGCGTGGCTCGTGGAGGCGCCAGGGGCCGCGGGCCCGGTGCGCCGCGATAGCATCGGGCGCGTGACCGGGCGGCTCCTGCTTCGCCGGCCGTGCTGACCGCAGAACCCTCGGACAGCACGGCGACCCCTCCTGCGTGAGGGGTTTTTTGTTGCCCACCACCGGTACCGCACCGCCCGCACCACGATCCGGGAGCACGAGACGATGAGCCAGACCGACAGCCACAGCACCGAGGTCACGGGTGACCGGGTGGGCGGGGACATCCCTCGGCACCGGTACACCCCGGCGCTGGCCCAGCGGCTCGAGCTGGCCTGGCAGGACCGCTGGGAGGCCGAGGGCACCTTCCACACGCCCAACCCGGTCGGCCGGCTGAGCGGCGGCTTCGAGCGCGTCGCCGACCGGCCCAAGTTCTTCGCGATGGACATGTTCCCGTACCCCTCGGGTGCGGGGCTGCACGTCGGTCACCCGCTGGGCTACCTGGGCACCGACGTCACCAGCCGGTTCCGGCGCATGGACGGCGACAACGTGCTGCACCCGATGGGCTACGACGCCTTCGGTCTGCCCGCCGAGCAGTACGCGGTGCAGACCGGGCAGCACCCGCGCATCACCACCGAGGCGAACATCGCCGCGATCAAGGCGCAGCTGCGCCGGCTGGGGGTCGACCACGACCAGCGGCGCACCTTCGCCACGATCGACCCGGGCTACTACAAGTGGACCCAGTGGATCTTCCTGCAGATCTTCGGCTCCTGGTTCGACGAGGCCGCCGGGAAGGCGCGGCGGATCGAGGAGCTGGTGGCCGAGCTGGACGCCGGCACCCGCGAGCCGGCCGAGGGCACGAATCCGTACGGCCGCCCCTGGGCCGAGCTGGACGAGGCCGAGAAGGCCGCTGTCGTCGACGCGCACCGGCTGGCCTACCTGCACGAGGCGCCGGTCAACTGGTGCCCGGGCCTGGGCACCGTCCTGTCGAACGAGGAGGTCACGCCCGACGGGCGTTCCGAGCGCGGCAACTTCCCGGTCTTCCGGCGGCCGCTGAAGCAGTGGATGATGCGGATCACCGCCTACGCCGACCGGCTGCTGGCCGACCTGGACCGGCTGGACTGGTCGGAGTCGCTGAAGCTGATGCAGCGCAACTGGATCGGCCGCTCCACCGGCGCCCGGATCCGCTTCGCCGCCGGGCCGCAGACCATCGAGGTCTTCACCACCCGGCCGGACACCCTGTTCGGCGCCACCTACATGGTGCTGGCGCCCGAGCACCCGCTGGTCGAGCGGCTGACCGCGGACGCCTGGCCCGCCGGCACCGACCCGCGGTGGACCGGCGGTGCGGCGACCCCGGCCGAGGCGGTGCGCGACTACCAGCGGCAGGCCTCCCGGCGCTCGGAGCTGGACCGGCAGGACGCCGGCCGCGAGAAGACCGGCGTCTGGTTGGGCGCCACCGCGGTCAACCCGGTGAACGGCCGCGAGCTGCCGGTGTTCATCGCCGACTACGTGCTGACCGGCTACGGCACCGGCGCGATCATGGCGGTGCCGGGCGAGGACCAGCGGGACTGGGAGTTCGCCCGGACGTTCGGACTGGAGATCGTGCCGACCGTCGAGCGGCCCGAGGACTTCGACGACGAGACCGGCGCGTACACGGGCCCCGGCCGGATGATCAACTCGGCCAACGACGAGATCTCGCTGGACGGCCTGGACAAGGCCGACGCCATCGCCCGGGTCACCGACTGGCTGGTGCGGCACGGGTACGGCGAGGCCACCACCACCTACAAGCTGCGCGACTGGCTGTTCAGCCGGCAGCGCTACTGGGGCGAGCCGTTCCCCATCGTCTACGACGAGCACGACAGGCCGGTCGCGGTCCCCGAGTCGATGCTGCCGGTGCTGCTGCCCGAGGTCGACGACTACTCGCCCAAGACCTTCGCCGACGACGACGCCGACTCCGCCCCGGAGCCGCCGCTGTCGCGCGCGAGCGAGTGGACCACGGTCGAGCTCGATCTCGGCGACGGTCCGAAGAAGTACCGCCGCGAGACCAACACGATGCCCAACTGGGCCGGGTCGTGCTGGTACTACCTGCGCTACCTCGACCCGGGCGACGACAGCCGGATGGTCGATCCGGAGCTGGAGCGGTACTGGATGGGGCCGCGGGAGCCCGGGGACGTCGGCGGCGTCGACCTGTACGTCGGCGGTGTGGAGCACGCGGTGCTGCACCTGCTGTACGCCCGGTTCTGGCACAAGGTGCTGTTCGACCTGGACCACGTGTCCAGCGAGGAGCCGTTCCGCCGACTGGTCAACCAGGGCTACATCTCGGCCTACGCCTACACCGACGAGCGCGGCTTCTACGTGCCCGCGGCCGACGTGGAGGAGAAGGACGGCCGGTTCTTCTACGAGGGCAAGCCGGTCAACCGCGAGTACGGGAAGATCGGCAAGAGCCTGAAGAACATGGTGACACCGGACGAGATGATCGGTGCCTACGGTGCCGACACCTTCCGGGTCTACGAGATGTCGACCGGGCCGCTGGAGCAGTCGCGGCCGTGGGAGACCAAGGCCGTCGTCGGCTCGCAGCGCCTGCTGCAGCGGATCTGGCGGGTCGTCGTCGACGAGGAGACCGGTGCGGTCCGCGCCACCGACGTCGAGCCGGCCGAGGAGACGCTGCGCGCCCTGCACAAGGCGATCGACGGGGTCCGCGACGGCTACGCCACCCTGCGGTTCAACATCGCGATCGCCCGCATCACCGAGCTGACCAACCACCTGACCCAGGCCTACGGGGCCGACCGGCCGGTGCCGCGCTCGGTCGCCGAGCCGCTGGTGCTGATGGTCGCCCCGCTGGCGCCGCACCTGGCCGAGGAGCTGTGGTCGCGGCTGGGCCACGAGGGGTCCTCGGCATGGGCGCCGTTCCCGGTGGCCGACGAGCGCTGGCTGGTCGAGGACACCGTGCAGGTCGCCGTGCAGGTCAACGGCAAGGTGCGGTCGCAGGTGACGGTGCCGGCCGATGCCGACGCCGCGGCCCTGGAGGCGGCGGCGCGGGCCGACGAGAAGATCGCCGGCTACCTGGACGGCGCGACGATCCGCCGCGTCGTCGCCGTGCCGGGTCGGCTCGTCAACTTCGTCCTGGGCTGACGAAGGGCCTCCCCGCCCCGGCGCGGCAGCCGTGCGGCGCCCACCTCACGCGGCGGGCGCCGGGGCGTCGGCGAGGACGGCGCGCATCGCGTCCTCGACCGGCGCCAGCGCGTCGGCCACCGTCACGTCGCGGCCCAACTCCGCCGACAGCGAGGTGACGCCGGCGTCGGGGATCCCGCACGGGACGATCGCCCCGAAGGCGCCCAGGTCGGGGTCGCAGTTGAGCGCGAACCCGTGCATGGTCACGCCGCGGGCGACCCGGATGCCGATCGCCGCGACCTTGCGCTCGGGCCGGTAGGTGGCGGGATCAGCGGGGAGCCACACCCCGCTGCGGCCCTCGACCCGGCCGGCCTCCAGCCCGAAGCCCGCGCAGACGTCGATCAGCGCGCCCTCCAGCCGCCGGACGTACGCGACGACGTCGACGGGGTCGGGCAGCGCCACGATCGGGTAGCCGACGAGCTGCCCTGGCCCGTGCCAGGTGATCTTGCCGCCGCGGTCGACGTCGACCACCGGGGTGCCGTCGACGGGCCGCTCGTGGGGTTCGGTCCGCTTGCCGGCGGTGTAGACCGGCGGGTGCTCCAGCAGCAGCAGCGTGTCGGGAGCCGTACCGGCCACCCGCTGCGCGTGCAGCTCCCGCTGCCGCGCCCACGCCTCCTCGTAGGGAACGGTTCCGGCGTGCACCACGCGCAGCTCAGCCACGGGCCCAGCCTATGCCCGGGCTACGCCAGGCGGCGCGGCTCGAGCCGGGTCTCCACCGCCGTGCCGTCGGGGCCCCGTTCCACCCGGTAGGCGGCGGCGCCGGGGCGGTCGCTCACGACCTCGACGAGCTCGGTCCCGCGGTACACCAGCCCCGCGCCGTCGTCGGTGGCATGGCCCGCGGGCAGCGTGCCGTCGGCGACCAGGCGGTGGTAGAGCGGGCGACGCTGCTCCTCCGAGTCGTAGTGGACGCCGTTGCTGGTGGGGATGAGCCCGAGCCCGTTCGTGACCGGCCGGAGGTCGGGGCCGTAGGAGTCGGTGGTCCCGCCCACGTGCCAGCACAGCGATCCGGCCGAGACCCCGGCCAGCACGACGCCGGCCCGCCACGCCTCGCGGAACACCTCGTCCAGCCCGTGCACCCGCCACACGGCGAGCAGGTTCGCCACGCTCCCGCCACCCACCCACACCACGTCCTGCGCCAGCAGGTGTGCGCGCAGGTCGGCGACCGTGGGCATCGGGAACAGGCTCAGGTGGCTGACCTGCACGGAGCTGCCGGCGAACGCGCCGTAGACGCCGGCGACCCGCGCCGGGTCGTCGCCGGTGGCGGTGCCGAGGTAGCAGAGGCGCGGGCGCTCGGGGCGCCCGGCGAGCTCGGCGGCGAGGTCGAAGACCGGTCCGGGCCGCCAGTCGGTGGGGCCGCGGCCGCGCGGGGCGAAGCCCATGCTGGTCGCCACGATCGTCGGCGCGGAGGCGGGCATCAGGCAGCTCCTCCGGCCGGGGCCGGGCGCAGGCGGCGCAGCACGGCGCGAGCGGCGCGGGCCCCGCTGGCCATCGCGCCCTGGATGGACGGGGTGTCCCGGTGATCACCGCACACGTACAGCCCCTCTCCCAGGTCGACCGGCCGGCGCAGTCGCAGCGGCGGGAGCGCCGCCGGCTGCGCCCCCGGCACCGTGACCGACGTCAGGTGCTCCAGGTCCGACGGCGCGACGCCGTGCGCCGCCGCGATCTCGCCGCGGACCTCGTCCTCCCGGCACCGCGCGAGGGTGGAGCTGGCGACGAGCGCCCGGTCGTCGGGGCTGTAGCGCTGCTGGGCGTCGGAGAGCACGGCGCTGTTCACCAGCCGGCCCCGGGGCTGCCCGAGCACGATCAGCGGGGCGGACCAGGGGGAGGTGGGCAGCACGTGCAGGTGGGTCGTGACCTCCCGGGGCGCGTCGGCCTCGACGGCGGGGAGCAGCCGCGACGCGGTCGCCGGGTCGGTCGCGACGACGACGGCGTCGGCCGCCCAGCTCCCCGCGTCGGTGGACACGGAGCCGGGCGACACCGAGCGCACCGGCGTGTGCAGGTGCATGCGCCCGGCACCCAGGCGCGCGGCCAGCTGCTCGCCGACGGCCTGCATCCCGGTCGCCGGCAGCCCGATCGAGCCCCGGACGAAGCTGCGCCACAGCAGGTGCAGGTACCGGCTGGAGGTGGCGAGCTCCTGCTCCAGGAGCACGCCGGCCAGGAAGGGGCGCAGGAACCGCTCCAGGGCGGCGTCCCCCACGCCCGCCGCGCGGAGGGCCTGCTCCGCCGTCTCCTCCGGCGCTCGCAGCAGCCGGCCGACGGGGGAGTACCCGGCGCGGAGCGAGTAGGCGACCAGCGCCGCCTTCTGCCGCAGGGAGCCCAGCGGCGCCGCTGCGGTGCCGACGACGGAGGTCGGCCGGCGGCGCGGGTCGACCACCTGGTGCGCCCGTCCGTCCACGCGGATCACCGCACCTCGCTCGAACCAGCCGAGCTCCAGCGCGTCGAGGTCGAGATCGGCCACCCGCGGGTAGCCGGTGTTGAGCACCTGGAAGCCGCGGTCGACGACGAAGCCGTCGATGCGCCCGGTCGCCAGCCGCCCGCCGGCGTGCCCGCCGGACTCCAGCACGTGCACGTCCAGGCCGGCGGTGGCCAGCCGGGTGGCGGCGGACAGCCCGGCCAGGCCGGCCCCGACGACCAGGACCTCGGCCCGCAGCGACGTGGACACCGCCTGACGGTATCCGCCGCCGTGCGGGCGTGCCCGTGGCCTGTGGACGACCGCGGCGCCGCCGACCCGTCCGCGCCTACGGTCCTCCCTCGTGACGACCGCCGGCCCGCCTCCGGCACCGGGGGCTCCGCAGCCACCCACCGTGCCGGGCTACCTGCTGCAGACCCTGCTCGGCCGCGGTGCGTCGGGGGAGGTGTGGCAGGCGGTCCCCCGGGAGGGCGGGGACCCGGTGGCGGTGAAGGTCCTGGTGGCCGGGGACCCCGCGCGCCAGGCGCGCGAGGCCGTGCTGCTGGGGGAGCTGGACCACCCGCACCTGGTCCGGTTGATCGAGGTGGTGCACCAACCCCGGCGCGGCGGCGGGTCGCGGGTCGCGCTGGTGCTGGAGCTGCTCGGCGGGGGCAGCCTCGCCGCGCTCCTCGCCCGGCGCGGTCGGCTCCGCCCCGGTGAGGTGGTGACGGCGATCGCACCGGTGGCCGCGGCCCTGGCGCACGCCCACGACCACGGTGTGGTGCACGGCGACCTGGCGCCGGGGAACATCGTGTTCACCGGTGACGGGCGGCCGGTGCTCACCGACCTCGGGGTGGCCCGGGTGCTGGGTGAGACGGCGGCGGCCGAGGTCACCCCGGCCTACGTCGACCCGGCGGTCGCCCGTGGCGGCGCGCCGGGTCCCGCCTCCGACGTCTTCGGCGTCGCCGCCGCGGCCTTCCACGCGCTCACCGGCATCGCGCCGTGGAACGCCGCGACCCCCGCCGGCACCCTCGTCGTGGCCGCGACCGGGCACCTGCCCGACCTGGTCGAGCTGGCTCCGGAGGTGCCGCCCCGACTCGTCGCGGTCATCGCGCGGGGCCTCGCCGCCGATCCGCACGACCGCGGCACCGCGGCGGAGTTCGCGCTCGACCTGCGGCACGCCTGCCGGGCCGAGCCCGTGGCGCTGGCGGCGGCGCCGGCGGGCGGCCACGGCCGGCCCGACGTGCGCTCCGCGCTCACCCACGTGGTGCCGGGGCGCCGTCCCCGTCCCGGGCCGGGCGTCGTCGAGCCGTCCGAGCGGCGACGGTGGTCCCGGCGTCCCGCCGCCGGCGTGGCCGCGGTGACCCGGGGGCTGCTCGTCACGGCGCTGGTGCTGGCGGCGCTCGCCGTCACCGCCTGGCTCGGGACGCGCTGGGGGAGTGACACCGACGTGCCGCACGCGGCGGCCGCCGGGTCGTCGGCCCCGGGCGCCCGAGCGGCGGGCCTGCCGTCCCCCGCCCCGGAGGAGCCACCGCTGCCCGGTTCCGCGGTCCCCGAGACCTCCGACGACTGGACGGCGCTGGTCACCGAGCTCTACGCCCGGCGCGCCGAGGCGCTCAGCGGCGCCCCGGACCTGCTGCGGGCCGTGCACGTGCCCGGAAGCTCGCAGCTGGTCGCGGACGAGGAGCACGCGCGCGCCCTGGCCGCGGCCGGTGAGGCGCTCAGCGGCTTCGCGCCGGTGGTGGTCGACGTCGTCGTCGTGGCGGCGTCGGACGCCCGGGCGGAGCTGCTGCTGACCGACAGCTGGCCCGACTACCGCGTGGTGCGCGCCGACCAGCCCGACGGCCCGGCGCTGCGCTGGGTCACCGGCCGACCCGAGGCCCGGGTGCGCATGGTGCTGGTCCGCACCCCGGAGGGCTGGCGGATCGAGAGCGCCGAACGCCGGCCCTGACCTCGCCGGTGGGGCTCAGCCCCGGGCCACCGCGGCGTGCAGCGCGGCGTCGACGTCCCCGTGGGCGAACCGGAAACCGGCCTCGTTCAGCCGGCTGGGCACCGCCCGCTGCCCGGCGAGGACGCCGACGTCGGCGAACTCGCCGAGCACCACCCGCAGCGCGGGGGCGGGCACCGGCAGCACGGTCGGCCGGTGGAGGACCCGGCCCAGCGCGGCGGTGAACTCGGCGTTGGTGACCGGCTCGGGGCCGCACAGGTTGACCGGCCCGGCCACGGGGTGGGTGAGCAGGTACCGGATCGCCCCGATCTCGTCCTCCTGGCTGATCCAGGGCACGTACTGCCGACCCGAGCCCAGCCGACCCCCCAGTCCGGCGCGGAACAGCGGCAGCATCCGCGCCAGCAGGCCGCCGCGCCCCAGCACCAGCCCGGTGCGCAGCGTGGTCACGCGGACCCCGGCGTCGGCGGCCGGCGCCGTGGCTCCCTCCCACGCCACGCAGACGCGGGCGAGGAAGTCGTCGCCGGCGGGGTCGGACTCGTCGACGACGCGGTCGCCGGTGTCGCCGTACCAGCCCACCGCGGATCCGTTGAGCAGGACCCGGGGGCGGTCGGGGTCGGCGGCGACGGCTTCCCGCAGGGCCTCGCTCAGCGTGGCGGTGCTGTCGACCCGGCTGCCGAGGACGGCCTGCTTGTGCCGTGCGTTCCAGCGCCGGTCGCCCACCCCCACGCCGGCGAGGTTGACGACGGCGTCGACGTCCCGGAGGAGCGCCGGGTCGATCCGCCGGTGCTGCGGGTCCCAGCGGTGCTCCTCGGCCGTCCGCGGGGTGCGGCGCACCAGCTGGATCACCTCGTGGCCGTCGTCGCGCAGCGCGGGCAGCAGCGCGCTGCCGATCATCCCGGACGCACCGGACACGGCGATCTTCATGCGGCACTCCCCAGCGGGCGCGGGTCCTGAGGGCAGGAAGGGCTCGGGGCCCCGGTGGTCACCGGGGCCCCGAGCGGTGGTGCATCAGGCGAGACCGAGCTCGCCGTGGAACTGACCGGCCTCCAGGCGCTCGCGCACCGTGGTGAGGAACCGGGCGGCGTCGGCGCCGTCGACGATCCGGTGGTCGTAGGTCAGCGCCAGGTAGACCATCGACCGGACGGCGATGACCTCGCCCAGCTCGGCGTCCTGCACCACGACCGGCCGCTTCACGACCGAGCCGGTGCCGAGGATGGCCACCTGCGGCTGGTTGATGATCGGCGTGTCGAACAGGGCGCCGCGGCTGCCGGTGTTGGTCAGCGTGAACGTCCCACCACCGAGCTCGTCCGGCGTCACCTTGTTCGTGCGGGTGCGCTCCGCGAGGTCGGCGATCTTGCGCGCCAGCCCGCCGAGGCTCAGGTCGCCGGCCTCGTGGATGACCGGGACCAGCAGACCCCGCTCGGTGTCGACGGCGACGCCCAGGTTCTCGGAGTCGTGGTAGGTGACCGTGCCGGCCTCGAGGTCGATCGAGGAGTTCACCGACGGGTGCTGCTTGAGGGCCTCGACCGCCGCCTTGGCGAAGAACGGCAGGAACGAGAGCTTGACGCCCTCGCGGGCCTCGAAGTCGCCCTTCGCCTGCTGCCGCAGCTGCGCGATGCGCGTGACGTCTGCCTCCACGACCGTCGTCAGCTGCGCGCTGACCTGCAGCGACTCGACCATGCGCCGGGCGATGACCCCGCGCAGGCGGGAGAGCTTCTCGGTGCGGCCACGCACGGAGGAGTCCGGCATGGCGGCCGGCGACGGCGTGCGGGTGCCACCGGAGGCGGCCGGGGCCGACGCCGCGGGGGCGGCCGCCGCAGGGGCCGGCGCGGCGGACTTCTCGGCGACGGCCAGCACGTCCTGCTTGCGGATGCGCCCGCCGACGCCGGTCCCCGAGACGGTGTTCAGGTCGACCCCGTGCTCGGCGGCCAGGCGGCGCACCAGCGGGGTCACGTACTGACCGCCGCCGTCACCGGCCGGGGCGGACGGCGCCTGCGGAGCCACCTGGGGCGCCGGCGCCGAGGTCGGCGAATCCGACGGCTGGGCGCCGCTGGCGCCGTAGTCGCCTCCGGGCTGTTCGCTGGCCGGATCGGCCTGCTTGGCCTGCGGAGCCGCCTGCGGTTCCGGCTCGGCCGGCACCTGCTCCTTCGGGGCCTCCTGCTGCGGCGCGGGAGCCGCGGGGGCGGAGCCGCCGCCGGAGGCGCCCGTGCCGATCACGGCGAGCTGGGCGCCGACGTCGACGGTCTCGTCCTCGTTGACCGTGATCTCCAGCAGCGTGCCGCTGACCGGCGCCGGGATCTCGGTGTCGACCTTGTCGGTGGAGACCTCGAGGAGCGGCTCGTCAGCGTTGATCTCGTCGCCGACGGCCTTCAGCCACCGGGTGACGGTGCCCTCGGTGACGCTCTCGCCCAGCGCCGGCATCGTCACGGGGGTTCCCTCGCCGCCCCCGCCCCCGCCACCGCCACCGGACCCGGCGGCCGGCTGCGGCTCGGGCTCGGCGGCGGGCTGCTCCTCCTGCCCGCCGGAGCCTGCGTCCTCGACCTGCTGGTCGGGGGTCTGCGGCGCGGTGTCGGTGTCCTCGGCGGAGGCCGGCGGGCTGCCGGCGCCCTCGTCGCCGTCCCCGCCGCCGATCACGGCCAGCTCCGCGCCGACGTCGACGGTCTCGTCCTCGGCCACGAGGATCTTGGTGAGCACACCGGCGGCCGGGGAGGGGATCTCGGTGTCGACCTTGTCGGTCGACACCTCGAGGAGGGGCTCGTCGACCTCGACCTGGTCACCCTCCTGCTTGAGCCATCGGGTGACCGTGCCCTCGGTGACGCTCTCGCCCAGGGCGGGCATGGTGACGGACGTCGGCATCGGGGCAGTGCTCCTTCTGGCGTGGGGGAGAGGGGACGAGCGTTCGATCAGCCGTGCACGTGCAGGGGCTTGCCGGCCAGGGCCAGGTGCGCCTCGCCGAGCGCCTCGCTCTGCGTCGGGTGCGGGTGGATGAGGCTGGCGACGTCGTCGGCCTCGGCCTCCCAGTTGTAGATCAGCTGGGCCTCGGCGATGAGCTCGCCGACCCGGCTGCCGACCATGTGGATGCCGACCACGGGACCGTCCGGCGACTGGATCAGCTTCACCGCGCCCGTCGTCTTCAGGATCTGGCTGCGGCCGTTGCCGGCGAGGTCGTAGGTGAGGGTCTTGACCTCGCCGTAGCGCTCCTTGGCCTGCGCCTCGGTGAGGCCGACCGAGGCGACCTCGGGGTCGGAGTAGGTGATGCGCGGGACGCCGGCGTAGTCGATCGGCGCGGGCTCCAGCCCGGCCACCCGCTCGGCGACGAGGATGCCCTCGCCGAAGCCGACGTGGGCCAGCTGCAGGGTGGGGACGAGGTCGCCGACGGCGGAGACCGTCGGGAGGTTGGTGCGCATGTACTCGTCGACGAGGACGTAGCCGCGCTCCATCGCGACGCCCACCTCCTCGTAGCCGAGGCCGGAGCTGACCGGCCCGCGGCCGACGGCGACGAGCACCAGCTCGGCCTCCAGCTCCTTGCCGTTCTCCAGCGTCACCTTGACGCCGTTGTCGGTGGTCTGGACACCGGCCACCTTGTTGCCCAGCTCGAAGCCGATCTTGCGGCGGCGGAACGCCCGCTCGAGCAGCTTGGAGGAGGACTCGTCCTCCAGCGGCACGAGGTGCGGCAGGCCCTCGACGATGGTGACGTCGACGCCGAAGGACTTCCAGGCGCTGGCGAACTCGCAGCCGATGACGCCGCCGCCGAGCACGATCGCCGAGCTCGGCACCCGGTCCAGCCGGAGGGCCTCCTCGCTGGTGATGACCTTCGTGCCGTCGATCTCGATCCCCGGGAGGGTGCGGGGGTAGGAGCCGGTGGCCAGCAGCACGTGCTTGCCCTCGTAGCTCTGCCCGTTCACCTCCACGGTGGTCGGGGAGGTCAGCCGGCCCTCGCCCTCGACGTAGGTGATCTTGCGGGCCTTCACCAGGCCCTGCAGCCCCTTGTAGAGCTTGGAGACGACGCCGTCCTTGTAGCTGTTGACGCCGTCCATGTCGATGCCGGCCAGCGACGTCTTCACACCGAACTGCTCGCCCTCGCGGGCGAGGTCGGCCACCTCACCGGCGTGCAGCAAGGCCTTGGTGGGGATGCAGCCCCGGTGCAGGCAGGTGCCCCCGACCTTGTCCTTCTCGACCAGGACGACGTTCAGGCCGAGCTCCGACGCGCGGAAGGCCGCGGCGTAACCGCCTGAGCCACCACCGAGGATGACCAGGTCGGCGGGGGAGGTGGGTTCGCTCACGGGTGCTCCTCTGATGCGGCAGGCGACGTCCCCGCTCGAGCGGGCGGGGGCTGGTGCCCATCCTGCCACCCCGGGAACGAGCTGGCCCGGAGCACCGTTGCTCTCGCGAGCGTCGCGGTGATCACGCGACCCCGGCAGGACGGAGACGGCGATGGGCCTGTTCGACCGGTGGCGGAGGCGGCGGCCCGGGGATGGCGCCCGCGCCACCCTCGACCGCGCGTCGCACCGCGGCGACCTGGCGCACCTGGAAGAGTTCGTGGCCAGCCGCCGGGGAGTCGAGGGCTACGTGGAGCCCCGGACGGCGGTGACCGAGGCCACCATCGTCCTGGTCGCGGCCGACGGCGAGTGGACCCGGAGGCGCATCGACGGTCCGGACGTCGCCCGCCGGCTGTCCAAGGAGCTGGCCGTCCCGGTGTACGACGCCCAGGTGACCGGCTACCCCCAGCGCATGCGCGACTGGAGCGCCCGCCAGAAGCGCGGCAGCTAGGCGTCCTCCCGCACGGTGCGGCGTCCTCCCTCACCGTCCACGCTGAGGGAGGACGCGCCATGATCAGGTGAGCTGATCGTGGCCGCGCTCAGTCGGCGATGAGGGCCTCGATGGTGGCGAGCAGGGTGCGGACGGGGACGCCGGTGCCGCCCTTCGGCGTGTAACCCCAGGGCGCGGACGTGTTGTAGCTCGGGCCGGCGATGTCGATGTGCGCCCACGGCAGCCCGGCCGGCACGAACTCGGCGAGGAAGTGCCCGCCGACGAGCATCCCGCCCATCCGGTCGGTGTTGGCGTTGACGAAGTCCGCGACCGTCGAGTCGATCCCCTTGCGGAGCTCCGGCGGCAGCGGCATCGGCCACATCGACTCGCCGCTGCGGTCCGCCGCGGCGATCACCGCGTCACGCAGGTCGTCGCTGCCCATCACGCCCGAGGTGCGGGCGCCGAGGGCGACCATCTGCGCGCCGGTGAGCGTGGAGGTCTCCAGCAGGACGTCGGGGGAGTCCTCGGCCGCGCGGGCGATGGCGTCGGCGAGCACGACCCGCCCCTCGGCGTCGGTGTTCGTGATCTCGGCCTTCTTGCCGTTGCGGAAGGTGACCACGTCGGCCGGGCGGTAGGCGGTGCCGCTGGGCAGGTTCTCGGCCATCGGCACGGTCGCCACGACCTCGACCGGCAGCCCCAGCTGCGCCACGAGGCACACGGTGGCGATCACGGCCGCGGCGCCGGCCATGTCGCTCTTCATGTCTTCCATCTTCGCCGCGGGCTTGATCGAGATGCCGCCGCTGTCGAAGGTGATGCCCTTGCCCACCAGCGCGACCTTCTTGCGCGCGCCCGTGCCTGCGTAGGTCAGGCGCAGCAGCCGCGGCTTGCGGGTGGAGCCGCCCCCGACGGCGAGGATGCCGCCGTACCCGCCGGCCGCCAGCGCGTCCTCGTCGAGGATCTCCGCCGTCAGCCCGAGCTTCTCGCCGGCGGCGGCACCGCGGGCGGCGAACTCGGCGGGGTACAGGTCGTTCGGCGGGGTGTTCACCAGGTCGCGCACGAGGGCGACGGCGTCGGCGACGGCGCGGACCCGGCGAAGGGCCGCCTCGGCGGCACCGGCCCCGGGCACGACGATCGTGAACTCGCTCGGCGGGGCCGGGCGGTCGGCGGGCAGCTGCGACTTGTAGGCGGTGAACTCGTACGCGCCCAGGAGGGACCCCTCGCCGACGGCGTGCAGCCGCTCGGCGTCGGGCGTCCCGCCCACGGCGGCCAGCAGGCTCACCACCGAGCGCCGGCCGCGCAGGGCCCGGCTGGCCGCACCGGCGGCCCGGCGCACGGCCTCGGCGCGGTAGGCGCCGGACGGCTCGGGCGCACCGAGGCCCACGACGGCGACGACCGGGAAGGGGCCCTGGCCGAAGGAGGGCAGGCGGGTCACCTCGTCCTCGGCGCCGCGGGCGCCCAGGTCGGTCAGCGCGGGGAGCAGCCGGCCGCCCAGCAGGCGGTCGAGGGCCTCCGCGCCGGGCGTGGGGAGCGGCCCGTCGGGCCCCTTGCCGACGGCGACGACGACGGCGTCGCCGGTCAGCTTCTCGAGCGGGTGGTCGGTGGCGGAGATCGTCGGCGGCACCGCTCGATCCTAAGAGGACCCCATCCTCCTCACCCCTCGCACGTTCGGGGCGAGCCTCGGGATGGGGCCGTTCCAGCACGTCGCCGGGCTCGCGCCGGGTCCCCGCGACGGAGCCGTTCAGCACGTCACCATGCGGGGGCCGCACTAGCGTGGCCGCGTGACCTCGCGCACCTCGCCCCTCCACGACCGGCACGTCGCCGCCGGAGCCAAGCTCGCCGACTTCAGCGGCTGGTCGATGCCGATCGAGTACGCCGGCGGGGGTGTTCTCGCGGAGCACGCCGCCGTCCGCGAGGGCGTGGGCCTGTTCGACGTCTCCCACCTGGGCACCGGGACGGTCCGCGGGCCGGGTGCCGCCGCGTTCGTCGACTCCTGCCTGACCAACGACCTGTCCCGCATCGGGCCGGGCCAGGCGCAGTACACGATGTGCTGCGTGCCCGACGGCGAGGACGGCGCCGGGGGAGTGGTGGACGACCTGATCGCCTACCTGCACGGACCCGACGACGTCCTGCTGGTGCCCAACGCCGCGAACGCCGCCGAGGTGCTGGGCCGGCTCGCCGACGCCGCCCCGGCGGGCGTCGCGGTGGCGGACCGGCACGCCGAGGTCGCCGTCCTGGCCGTGCAGGGTCCGCGGTCGCTGCAGGTGCTGGAGCTGCTCGGCGTGCCCGGCGAGATCGGCTACATGTCGTTCGTGACGGGCACCGGGGGCGCCGGCGCCGAGGTGACCGTCTGCCGCACCGGCTACACGGGCGAGCACGGCTACGAGCTGCTGGTGGGTGCCGACCGGGCCGGGGAGATGTGGGACGCCCTGCTGGAGGCCGGGCAGGACCTGGGTATCCGGCCGTGCGGGCTCGGCGCGCGGGACACGCTGCGCACCGAGATGGGCTATCCGCTGCACGGGCACGAGCTCTCCCGCGACATCACCCCGGTCCAGGCCCGCGCCGGCTGGGCCGTCGGCTGGCACAAGCCGGCGTTCTGGGGGCGCGCGGCGCTGCTGGCAGAGAAGGAAGCCGGTCCGGTGCGCCTGCTGCGGGGGCTGCGCGCGACCGGTCGCGGCATCCCCCGGCCGGGCATGGCGGTCCTGGACGGCGACGGCGCACGCGTGGGCGAGGTGACCAGCGGGACGTTCTCGCCGATGCTGCGGGCGGGCATCGGGCTGGCGCTGCTGGAGACCGCCGCCGGCGTCGCCGAGGGGGACCGGCTCGCCGTCGACGTCCGGGGTCGGCGGGAGGCGGTCGAGGTCGTGCGCCCACCCTTCGTGGCCTCGCACGTGCGCTGAGCGGGGTCGATCTCTAGGGCGCGTTCTTGCGGGTGGGGTCGCTGTCGCCCTCCTCCGGCTCTGCCTTGGCCGGCAGCGTGTCGGCCTTCACCGCGTCCCGCTCACCCATCGGCAGCGGCTCGCCGTCGGTGGTGTCCATCCCGGTCTGGTGCTCGGCCTCGGAGTTGATCTCCGCCCCGAGGAGGACCAGGTAGCAGGTCAGGTACAGCCACAGCATCAGGACGATCACGCCCGCGATCGCGCCGTAGGTCTCGTCGTAGCTGCCGAAGTTGTTCACGTAGAGGGTGAAGCCGAGGCTCACCAGCGCCCAGACGACGGTGACGACGATCGAGCCGAGGCTGACCCAGCGGAAGCGGGGGGCATCCCGGTCGGGGGCCACCCGGTAGAGGACCGCGAGCGAGCCGGCGACGACGGTCAGCAGCGCCACCCACCGCGCCACCTCGATCAGCACCGTGCCCACCGAGCCGAGCGGGAGCGCGTCGACGACGATCGGCAGCACGGCGACGAGGGCGATGGTCAGGACGACGAAGACGATCGCGCCGAGGGTGAGGGCCAGCGAGAGCGCGCGCAGCTTGACGAAGTTGCGCGTCTCCACCTCGTCGTAGGCGATGTTCACCGCCTTGACCAGGTTGTTGACCCCGCCGGAGGCGCTCCACAGCGCCGCGAGGATCGAGAGGACCAGGCTGAGGGTGAGCGCCCCGCCCGCGTTCGCGGTGACGTTGGTGACCTGCGTCTCGATCAGCCCCTGCGCTTCCTCGGGGAGTCCCTCGGTGAAGGACTCGACCTGGGCGGCGGCCTGCTCGGGGGTCACGGCGAGCCCGTAGATCGAGATCACCGCGAGGAGCGCCGGGAAGATCGCCAGGAAGCCGAAGAACGCCACCCCGCCGGCGATGATCGGCATGTTGTCGGCGTTGTTCTCCGCCCAGGCGCGCTTGAGGACCTGCTTCCAGCCGCCGGCCGGGATCTGCAGCGGGTTCCCGGCCCGGATGCCGGGCAGCTGCTCGGGGGCGGGCGCGTCCGGCGGGAGCCGGTCGGGGTCTCCGGACCGCGTGCCGTCGGCTGCGGATCTCGCCGCCGCCGCCCGGCGGGCGGCCTTCTCCTCGACCCGCTGGCGGATCCGGTCGACGGCGCTCTCCCGTGGCCGGGTGCCGGTCATGAGCTCTCCCTGGTGCTGGGCCGGCGACCGGCCGAGGAGTGGTGGATCGGCGGTGGCCGGGCGCGGGGCCCGGCCACCGCGCCGGATCAGTCGCCCGGCCAGGCCCCGGTGAGCTTGGTGAAGCCCTGCGCGCCCAGGCGGTCGATGGTCGCCTTGGTGGCCGCGAAGATCGCGCCCTGCAGCGCGGCCGAGACGACGATCTCCCACATCGGGTACTCGCCCTGCAGCGCGTCCGGTGCGTCGTCCTCGCCGCTGATGCGCTTCCACACCTGCTTGAAGAGCGCACCCGAGACGGCACCGGCCGCGACACCCGCCACCAGGCCGATCGGCCGGTAGGCGAGCTTGGCTCCCTTGCTCAACGCTTCCTCCTCGCATCCCGACGGGCCTGCTTCTCGGCCCGCTTGGCAGCCTTCCGCGCGGCGGCACGCCGGGCGGCCAGTTCCCTGCGCGCCCGCTTGGCCTCGCGCCTGCGGCCCACGCGCGCCCCGACCAGGAGCTCCTCGGTGCTGGCCCGGCGCCGTGCGCGTCGCCGGCGCCACAGCACCAGACCCACCAGACCGGCCAGGGCCGCGCCGGCGCCGGCGAACGCCGGGGGGCTCTCGCGGTAGGTCTCGACGGCGGTGTCCTTGGCCCGGGCGGCGCTCTCCTTGGCTCGGGCGGGTACGTCGAGGCGCTGGCTGAGCTCGTCCACCGTGCGGCCGAGCTGCTCGCGGGTCGCCTCGATGTCGGCCCTGATCTCGTCGGGCTGCGTGGGGCCGTTGCTGGCCTGTGCGTCGTCGGGCCGCGATCCGCTGGGCGTGCTCACCGGCGTGCACTCTCCTTCACGGTCGCAATGTCGGTCTGGACGCTGGAGATGGCCTCCGTGGGCACCGGCGGGGATCCCTTCTGGACGTCCTTCTTCCCCACGAGGGCGAGGACGCCCGCGATGGCGAACAGGACGAGGGTGACGATCAGTGCGGCCAGCCAGGCGGGCATGAGCAGCGCCAGGGCGAGGATCGCGGTGGTGATGAGAGCGGCCAGCCCGAAGAAGGCGACGAGGCCGGCGGCGCCGAAGAGGCCGGCGCCGACGCCCAGCCTCTTCGCCTTCTGGGTCATCTCGACCTGGGCGAGGCGCGCCTCGTCGCGTACGAGGCGGCTGATCTGCTCGGTCAGCCGACCGATCAGCTCACCGGTGGATGCGTTCTCGGGCTCGGCGTCCACGGCTGCGCGGGTCGCGCCGGTCGTGGGATCGGGACGGGGTGTGCTCATCGGTCCTCCGGGTGGGCGGGGTCGATGCAGGTCCATGCCCCCGGCGGTGGGCCCGTAATCGGGGCGGGAGATCACAGCCCCGGATCGATGCGTCCCGGGTGCCGGGCGCCACTAACCTGCCTGCATGAGCTGGCACTGGCGTCTCGAGGACCCCGCTGGAACCCCTCTCGACCCCGCGGAGGTGGGGGTGGAGGTGCCGGCGGCCGACAACCAGGGCGACGCGGAGTCGTGGCTGGGGGAGAACTGGCGGGAGCTGCTGGACCGCGGGGTGGCCACGGTGACCCTCTTCGACGGCGACGAGAAGGTCTACGGGCCGATGGGGCTCGCCGCCACCTGACCCTCCACCTGAGGTCGAGGGTCAGGTGACGCGGCCTCCTCAGCCTCGGGCGGTCTTGGCCGGGTCGCGCTCGACGACGTCCCCGAGCACCTCGTCGATCCGGGCCAGCACGTCGTCACCCAGGCGGACGCCGGCGGCCGCGACGTTGTCGTGCACCTGCTCCGGGCGCGTCGCGCCGATGATGGCGGCGGCGACGTTGCCGTTCTGCAGCACCCACCCCACCGCCAGCTGGGCCATCGACAGCCCGAGGTCGTCGGCGATCGGACGCAGCTGCTGCACCCGACCGAGGATGTCGTCGGTCATGAACCCCTGCATGGACCGCCCGGCCTCGGCGTGCCCGGCCCGGCTGTCGGCCGGCGGCTGCTGGCCCGGCCGGTACTTGCCGGTGAGGATGCCCTGGGCCAGCGGCGACCAGACGATCTGGGAGAGCCCTTCCTTCTCCGACGTCGGCACCACCTCCGCCTCGATGACCCGCCACAGCATCGAGTACTGCGGCTGGTTGCTGATCAGCTGGATGCCGAGCTCGCGGGCGAGCGCGGCGCCGGCGGCGATCTGCTCGGCGTTCCACTCGGAGACGCCGATGTAGAGGGCCTTGCCCGACCGGACCAGGTCGGCGAAGGCGGTCATCGTCTCCTCGAGGGGGACCGAGGGGTCGTAGCGGTGGGCCTGGTACAGGTCCACGTAGTCGGTCTGCAGCCGCCGCAGCGAGGCGTGGCAGCTCTCGATGATGTGCTTGCGACCCAGCCCGCGGTCGTTGCGGCCCGGACCGGTGGGCCAGTAGACCTTGGTGAAGAGCTCGATCGACTCCCGCCGGTGGCCGGCGAGCGCCGTCCCGAGGACGGTCTCGGCGCGGGTGCCGGCGTAGACGTCGGCGGTGTCGAACGTCGTGATCCCGGCGTCCAGGGCGGCGCGGACGCAGGCGTGCGCGGCGTCCTCCTCCACCTGGCCGCCGTGGGTGAGCCAGTTGCCGTACGCGATCTCGGAGATGGTCAGGCCGGAGCGGCCGAGGCGTCTGAATTCCACGAACCGCGACGTTAGGCGCCCGGGCGGACCGCCGCCCGCCCGGCACCGACCACGACGGTGTCGCCGTCGGCGACCAGCCGCGCGCCCATGCCGGCCAGCCGCTCGGCCAGCACCGCGGCCGGCGGGTTGTGGTGCCCCAGGTGGACGGCGACGACGTCGGTGCCCCCGGTGACGGCCCCGACCGTGCGCAGCCGGTCCAGCTGGACGGGGAAGGTCGTGAGGTCCAGGTGCCCGGTGCCGTGGTCTCCGACGTCGCCGAACGTCTCCTCCAGCAGCATGACGTCGAAGGCGGCGCCGCGGGTGGCCTCCACCGTGCCCGCCGGCAAGGGCCCGGTGTCGGTGGCGTGGAGCAGGCGCGCGCCGTCGGGCCCGGTCACGTCGTAGAGCACCGTCGGCACCTCGTGCGCGGCCTCCAGCGCGCGGATCCGGTACCCGCCGCGTTGGAGCGTGTCGCCCGGCGCCACCGCCACCAGCTCGACCGGGTCCTCGGGGCCCAGCCACGGCCGCAGCGTCCTCAGCACGGGGGAGGGGCCGACGACGGTCAGCGGCTCGGCGCGGCGCACCCACTGGCGGGAGAGAAGCGCCAGCGGCGCGCAGTGGTCGGCGTGGTCGTGGGTGACCAGGATGGTGCGCACACCGGCGAGGGAGATGCCGTCCGGCGGCGGAGCGGGCGCGAGGTCGAGGAGCAGCGCGCCGTCGACCAGGGCCGACGTCGGACGGCGCAGCTTGCCCCGGCGGCGGGAGTCGCTGCACGACGCGCAGGTGCACCAGGCGTTGGGCCAGCCGTCGGCCGCGCCGGTGCCCAGGAGAGTGACGAGCATCAGCCGCACGGGTCCTCTCGACCGTCTCCCTCCCGGGCGCCGCCGCGAGGGTGCGGGCGGCGGAGGGGCGGGAGGCCGTTCCTCAGACCTCCGCGCCGATCGGGACCTCGGGCTTCGGGAAGCGCCAGCGGCGGATCATGGTCGAGCGGCTGATGCCGTACCAGACCAGGCTCTTCATCTTGTGGTCCCTGTCGGGGAACCGCTCGCGGACGGTGCGCTTGATCTTCCGCCCGAGCACCACCGAGTCCATGATCAGCAGCAGGAAGAAGCCGAGCAGCAGGAAGCTCGTGTAGCTCTTGACCGCCATGCTGGGCACGAAGGTGCCGATGAGGGCCACGGCGGCGATGGCCAGGAAGAAGCTGCCGATGTTGCGTCGGCTGTCGACGAGGTCGCGCACCAGCTTCCGCTCCGGGCCGCGGTCGCGGGCGGGCAGGTACTCGGTCTCGCCGCGGGCGATGCCCTGGCGGGCCTCTGCGCGGCGCAGCGCCTGCTGCTCGCGCATGCGCTTGTAGGCCTCCTTGCGCGTGGTGGGCGGCGGCGGGGGAGGACCCTGCCGCCGGCCCTGCGCCTCGTTGCGCCTCGGCGTCGGCCGGCCCTTGCCGCCGGCCTTCACCAGCTGCCCGGTCAGCTCGCCGTCGTCGCCGGACGTGGCGGCGGTCGTCTCGGCATGGTCACGGCGGCCGGGCAGGCGGAGCTTCACGACCCGGAAGTCTACGTGTGTGAGCAACGGAGCCCCGGACGTCGCGCTCGGAGCCGTACAGTGGGTGCGCACGGGAAGAGGAGCCGTTCCGGCGGCGTTCGTCCGCGGAGGACGCGCCTACGCGGACACCCGGAGGGAGAGGACAGGAATATGACGGTGCAGGACACCACGGCCACCGGCGTCGTGCTCAGCGACGCCGCGGCCGCCAAGGTCAAGGCACTGCTGGACCAGGAGGGCCGCGACGACCTCCGGCTGCGCATCGCCGTCCAGCCCGGTGGCTGCTCCGGCCTGCGGTACCAGCTCTTCTTCGACGAGCGGTTCCTCGACGGTGACCAGACCTACGACTTCGACGGCGTCGAGGTCATCGTCGACCGGATGAGCGGCCCGTACCTGGGCGGCGCGGTCATCGACTTCGTCGACAGCATCGAGAAGCAGGGTTTCACCATCGACAACCCCAACGCGCAGGGCTCCTGCGCGTGCGGCGACTCCTTCAACTGAGCCGCAGCTGACCGGCCGAGGCCCGGTTCCCCTCCCGGGGAACCGGGCCTCGGCGCGTCCGCTGCCGGCCCGGTCGGGGCCCCCGGAGGGGTGCGGCAGGCTCAGCGCGCCGGGTTCGCGGAACCCGGCCGCGGTGCGATCAGCGAGGATCGCGACCTCACCGCGTCACAACCGGACGGGGTAGACCGTCTCCGGGATCTCCGGCGTGATCCGCTCCTCGACGAAGATGCCGTGCCAGACCATGAAGACCAGCAGGGTCCACAGCTTGCGGGAGTGGTCGACCGGTGAGCCGGCGCGCTGGTTCTGCCGGTGCGCCGTCAGCATGGCGAGGACCTGCTGCTTGTCCAGCCACTCCTCGGTCTGGCTCTCCTCGATGATCTGCCGGGCCCAGTCGTGCAGGTCCTCGGCCAGCCAGTGGCGGGTGGGGACCGGGAAGCCGAGCTTGCGGCGGTTCAGCACGTGCGGCGGCACGATCTGCTCCAGCGCGCGTCGCAGGGCGTACTTCGTCGTCTCCTTCGTGACCCGCTGGTCGACCGGGATGGTCGAGGCCACCCGGAAGACCTCGGGGTCGAGGAAGGGGACGCGGAGCTCCAGCGAGTTCGCCATGGTCATCTTGTCGGCCTTCACCAGGATGTCGCCGCGCAGCCAGGTGAAGAGGTCGACGTACTGCATCGCGGTGACGTCGTCGTAACCGGCGGCGCGGGTGCGCTCGTACAGCTCCCGGGTGACGGCGACGTGCGAGAGGTCCGGGTCGCGCTTCTCGAGGAAGGTCAGCTCCTCGTCCCGGAAGATCCGGGCGTTGCCGTAGTAGCGCTGCTCCAGCGGGATCGAGCCGCGCCGCAGCAGGTCCTTGCCGCGCATGCCGTCGGGCAGCTTGGCGGACAACGTGCCGAGCGCGCGTCGGATGCCCCCGGGCAGCTTGTCGAAGGCGGCCAGGGACAGCGGCTCGCGGTAGATGTTGTAGCCACCGAACAACTCGTCGGCGCCCTCGCCCGAGAGCACCACCTTGACGTGCTTGCGCGCCTCGCGGGCCACGAAGTACAGCGGCACGAGCGCCGGGTCGGCGACCGGGTCGTCGAGGTACCAGACCACCAGGGGGATCGACGCGGCGAACTCCTGCGCCGTGACCACCGTGGTGATGTGCTCCACCCCGATCGCGGCCGCCGACTCGGCGGCGACGTCGATCTCGGAGAAGCCCTGCCGTTCGAAGCCGACCGTGAAGGTCATGAGGTCGGGGTTGTAGCGCTTGGCCAGCGCCGCGATCGCGGTGGAGTCGATGCCACCGGAGAGGAACGAGCCGACGGTGACGTCGGCCCGCATGTGCACGCGGACGGAGTCGTCGAGGACCTCGGCGATCCGGTCGTACAGCGCCTGCTGCTCGTCCTTCGCCACCGGCCGGATCGGGAAGCCCGGGTGGAAGTACCGCTGCGTGGTCAGCTCGCCGTCGGCGACGGTGAAACTGGTGCCGCTCTCGATCCGCCGGATGCCCCGGTGCAGGGTCGCCGGCTCCGGCACGTACTGCAGGGTCAGGTAGTGCTGCAGTGACGCCGGGTCGACCCCGCCGGCCGCCGTGCTGCCGCCCAGCATCTGCAGCAGCGCCTTCTTCTCGGAGGAGAAGGCGATGGCCCCGTCGGCCAGGCGGGTGGTGAACAGCGGCTTGATGCCGAAGGGGTCGCGGGCGCCGAACACGGTGCGGGTCTCGCTGTCCCAGATGACGAACGAGAACATCCCGCGCAGCCGGTTGACGACGTCCTGGCCCCAGAGGTGGTACCCGGCCACGATCGCCTCGGTGTCGCCCTCCGTGGCGAAGGTGGCGCCCGCCGCGGCCAGTTCCTCGCGCAGCTCGAGGTAGTTGTAGATCTCGCCGTTGAAGACGATGCGGTACCTGCCGTCGGCGTACGGCATCGGCTGGTGGCTGTGCTCGATGTCGATGAAGGACAGGCGGTTGAACCCGTAGACGACCCGGTCGTCGTGCCAGACCTCGTTCTCGTCCGGACCGCGGTGGCGCAGGCAGTGCAGGGCGCCACGGACGTCGGCGACGACGTCGTCGGTCACGCGGGGAGCGTCGGTGGAGAAGTAGGCGAGCAGGCCACACATGAGGCGCGGGACTCCGGAGGTCGGGGGAGGGGTGGCCGGGTTAGACGCGCTCGCCGGCGCGGGTCTTGCGGGTGGCGTTCCGTTCCGCGACGAAGGACAGGAACGGCACGGTGCCGGCGACCACCGTCAGGGCCGTGCCCTTCACCGTCCACCGGGCCCGGATCGCCAGGTCGATGGTGGCGAGGAAGAACAGCCCGTACAGCCAGCCGTGGGCCGTGCCGAGGACGGCCACCGGCCCCGGGACGTCCGCCCAGTGCTTCAGCGGCACGGCCACGCAGATCAGCGCGATCAGCAGGACCCCGACGACGTTGGCCATGACCCGGTACCGGGTCAGAGCGGCCGGGATCTCGCGACCGGGGGTGCGGGTGGTCTGCTCAGTGGCCACTGGTGCTCCGTTGTCCGAGGGCCTTCTCGTTGAGCTCGGCGAGGTAGGCGTTGTAGGCGGCGAGCTCGGGGTCGCCGCTGGTGTCGATGCGCGGGCGCTGGTAGAGCACGACCGCGTTGCCCGGCTGGTCGTCGTCGGGGTCGCGGTGGAGCTCGATCCGCACCATCCGCACGTAGAACCACAGCCCCATGAAGCCGTAGAGCGGCCACTGGAGGGCGTAGCTCCAGTTGACGGCACCGCCGCCGGCCTCGGCCTTGGAGAGCTGCCAGTAGCCGAGGAAGAAGGTGGCGACGAACAGGGCGACCACGAGCAGGTGCAGGAGCACCCATTTCGGGGTCAGCAACCGGGAGAACACGACACCGACTCTAACCGCCGCCCCGGCGCGACCGGCCCGCCCGCACCGGCGCGCCCCGCCGCGCGAGCGCGGGGGCCGACCGGCGGCCGCCGAGGGGGCGAACCGGCGACCGACCGTCGGTGCGGACCCGGGGCTGCCCCGCCCCGCGGGCAGCGGGGTCGCGACCCGCCGGACCGTCTCCGGTGGTCAGCCCCTGAGGCGGGTCGGCTAGTCTCGGCCCACACTGAGTCCGGCGTGGTTGCACTCTGCCGAGGACCGGTGGAGGACCCGCTGGAGAGACCGCCCGGACGTCGGGCGGAGGACGAGGAGGCAGCGAGCAGTGGCTCGAGGCAGCAGGCTCGCGCGGCTGGCCGCGCTCGGTCTCCTGGGGGCGCTGACCCTCACCGGATGCGAGCTCGGCGACAGCGCATGGTGGGAGCGCACCTTCATCCGGTGGGGCTGGCCGGAGGGCGTCACCGACGAAGCCGAGGCGATGCGGGAGCTGTGGATCGGCTCCACCTGGGTCGCCCTGATCATCGGGCTGATCGTGTGGGCGCTCATCGCCTACACGGTGATCCGCCACCGCAAGAACAGCGACGAGCTGCCACGCCAGACGGCGTACAACCTGCCGCTGGAGATCGTCTACACGATCTTCCCCTTCCTCGTCATCGCCGGCCTCTTCTTCTTCACCATCACCACGCAGAACCGGGTGATGGAGCGCAGTGAGGACCCCGACGAGGTCATCGCCGTCAACGCCTTCAAGTGGAACTGGCAGTTCGTCTACCCCGAGACGGCGGGCCCCGACGGTGAGCCGGTCGACACGGTGGGCACGAGCACGGAGATCCCGATCCTCGTGGTGCCGACCGACCGCACGGTCCGGTTCGAGCTGGCCTCCGCCGACGTTATCCACTCCTTCTGGGTGCCGGAGTTCCTCTTCAAGCTCGACGTGATCCCGGGCAACGAGAACGGCCGGGACAACGTCTTCGAGGTGACCGTCCGCGAGCAGGGCGCCTACGTCGGCCGCTGCGCCGAGCTGTGCGGCACCTACCACGCCTACATGAACTTCGAGGTCCGCGCGGTCTCCGGCGACGACTACGACGCCTACCTGGCCGCCCGCGAGTCCGGCCTGGGCACCTACGAGGCACTCGAGGAGATCGGGCAGTCCGGCGTGGCCGGCACCACGACTCCGCTGGACCTGGTCCTGGACAAGGCCGAGGACCAGTTGCAGACCGGTGGCTGAGGTCCCCGCTCCCGGTAACCGGACCCCACAGACGTACGAGGAGGCGCGGCCGTGAAGGTCGAGGCACTGATCTTCAATCTGCTCGCGGTGTTCTGCTTCGTGGCCGCGGCCGTCTACGGCTTCTGGTCGCGCGAGCCCATCGGCACCACGGCGCTCGTGCTCTCGGGTGGCCTCACGGTGCTCATCGGCGGGTTCTTCTGGTTCGTCTCGCGCCGGATCGACCTGCGCCCCGAGGACCGCAAGGACGCCGAGATCGCCGACGGCGCCGGTGAGCTGGGCTTCTTCAGCCCCGCCAGCTACTGGCCCTTCACGCTGGCGCTGTGCGCCGGCCTGATGGGGCTGGGCATCGCGTTCTGGTACATCTGGCTCATCCTGCTCGCCACGATCGCGCTGCTGCTCGCGGTCGGGGGACTGCTCTTCGAGTACTACGTGGGTCAGAACGCGCAGCAGAGCTGAGCTCCCTTCCCCGACGAAGGCCCCCTCCACCCGCCGCGGTGGAGGGGGCCTTCGTCGTCCGGGGGCTGCGATGCTCCAGCGCGGGCTGGCTGTGTCACGTGCCGGCGCCGGCCCAGACGGCTGGAGTGCCGCAGCCACGTCGGCGGCTGCCCGGTTCCACGGAACCGGCCGCCGACAGCAGGACCAGTCGAGGGGGTCGTTCCGGTGCGTGGGGCGGGCATGGCATGCCATCGAGGGCCAGAACCTCCGTGCGGTGGCGGTCGAGGGGGCGGAGTGCTCGGGGTCGGTCTGCCGCCGGCGGTGCGCCCGCCCGGCCGGTCCCGACCGCCGGCGGTGCGTCGGGCGACGCACCGCCGGACGCTGACGCGGCGGCAGGACCCGGCCCGGTCGATGTCCCGCCCGGTGCCGATGAGCCCGTAGCGCCCGGTTGGCCGCTGAGGGGCCCTGGGGAGCGGTGGTCAGCCCCTGGCAGGCAGGCCGGATGCCGGGGCGCCCGGGGCTCTGTGGCCGGCTGTCGGGCAGGGGGAGCGGCCGGGAGCGATCATCGGCCGCGGGCGGCCTCGGGTGGTGGTCCCCGTGCCTGGGGCGGGGTCGGCAGTCGGCCGCCAGGTCGCCGGAGCGGCGGCCTGCAGATCGATGCGTGTCGCGGGAGAGCCGTTCGCACCCCTCCGGTCAGCAGATGCAGAAGGGCCCCGGTGGGAATCCCACCGGGGCCCTTCTGTGTCAGACGCTGCTCAGTCGCGCGGGTCCTGCGGACGGCCGCCGTCGGACGGGCGCCCACCCTCGGACGGGCGCCCGGTGGTCGTCAGCTCCCGGTCCGACTCGCTGGCCGAGAGGCCGCGACCCTCGGCACGCTGCTCGAGCTCGACCGCGGCCGGCTCCTCCACGGGGGAGAAGAAGCCGCGGACCGCGCGCCGCGCAGCACCGACCTGGTTCATCTTCTTCGGCACCGGGGCACCGCCGTAGGCGAGCTGACCGTGGCCGTGGTGGTCCACCGGGCCGATCGGCTGGTGCACCTCGATGAACTCGCCGTGAGGCAGACGGCGGATGACACCGGTCTCGATGCCGTGCTCGAGCACCTCGCGGTCGTGCTGCTGCAGCCCCAGGCAGATCCGGTAGGTGATCACGTAGGCGATCGGGGGCAGGAGGACCAGCCCGATCCGGCCCGCCCACGTCATCGCGTTGAGGCTGATGTCGAACTTGTCGGCGATGACGTCGTTCCCGCCCGAGAGCAGGAGGATCACGTAGAAGGTGATCGACATCAGGCCCAGCGAAGTACGCACGGGCACGTCGCGGGGGCGCTGGAGCAGGTGGTGCGATGCGGTGTCGCCCGTCAGCTTGCGCTCGATCATCGGGTAGAAGAGCAGCAGCATGAAGATGATGCCCGGCAGGACCGCCGTCGGCCAGAACAGCGCCGGGATCGTGTAGTCACCCGGCAGGTTCAGGTCCCACGCGGGGAACAGACGGCTCGAGCCGTCCAGCCACATGATGTACCAGTCGGGCTGCGACGCGGCCGAGACCTGCGCCGGGTTGTACGGGCCCCACAGCCAGATCGGGTTGATCTGGACCAGGCCACCGAGGGCCGCGCAGGCACCGAACACCACGAACAGCAGACCGGTCGCCTTGCCCGCGAAGGTGGGGAAGAGCCGGTTGCCTACGACGTTGTGCTCGGTCCGGCCCGGACCGGGGAACTGCGTGTGCTTCTGCTTGACCAGGACCAGCAGGTGCACGGCGATCAGCGCCAGCAGGATCGCCGGGATGAGCAGGACGTGCGCGATGTAGAGCCGGCCGATGATCAGCTCACCGATGTAGTCCCCGCCGAAGACGGCCCAGTGCACCCAGGTGCCCACGACCGGGATGGAGAGGATGATCGCCGACATGATCCGCAGACCGGTGCCGGAGAGCAGGTCGTCGGGCAGGGAGTAGCCCGAGAAGCCCTCCAGCAGGGCCAGGATGAGGATCACGACGCCGATGAGCCAGTTGCTCTCCCGCGGCCGGCGGAAGGCGCCGGTGAAGAAGATGCGCAGCAGGTGCACCACGATCGCCGCCACGAACAGCAGCGCCGCCCAGTGGTGCAGCTGCCGCATGAACAGGCCACCGCGGACGTCGAAGGAGAGGTCCAGGGCGGAGGCGTAGGCGATCGACATGTCGAGCCCACGCAGGGGGTCGTAGGACCCGTCGTAGGTGACCTCGGTCATCGAGGCCTGGAAGAAGAACGTCAGGTACGTGCCCGACAGCAGCAGGATGACGAAGCAGTAGAGCGCGATCTCCCCGAGCAGGAACGACCAGTGGTCGGGGAAGACCTTGTTGAGGGTCCGCCGGACAGGCCCGGCGACGATCATGCGGTCGTCGAACTCGAGCGCGGCCTTGCCGACCCGCGTGGTCGGGGTCCCCGGCGCCGTGGCGGTACGAGCTGCCATCAGATGCGCTCCCGGTTCCAGTACGTGGGGCCGACGGCCTCAGGGTAGTCACTGCGGGCGACGAAGAAGCCCTCGTCGTCCACGGTGATGGGCAGTTGCGGCAGTGAGCGGGTGGCCGGGCCGAAGACCGGCTTGGCGCCCTGCGTCACGTCGAACATCGACTGGTGGCAGGGGCACAGGATGCGGCTGGTCTCCTGCTCGTACAGCGACACCGGGCAACCGGCGTGCGTGCAGATCTTGGAGTAGGCGACGTAGTCGCCGTAGCCGTAGTCGGCGTGCCCCTCGCGCGGACGGAGCGACTGGACCTGCTCGGGGCGCAGCCGGATGAGCATGGTGGGCGCATCGGTCAGCCGGTTGCCTCCGGGGACGGCTGGGAAGACCGTCTCCAGCGAGCCGGGCTCCTGGTCGCCGGGCCGGACCGGGCTGCCGTCGTGCCGGAGCAGGCGGACGCCCTCGGCCCACGCGGTGCGCCCGAGCGCGTTTCCGGTGCTCGGGTTGTTGATCAGCCCGCCGAGCGGCGCCAGCAGCATGACGCCGACGCCGACGCCCATGAAGCCGAGTGACCGGGTGATCAGCTTGCGCCGGGGAAGCCCGCTGTTGTGGTAGCCGCCGACCAGCGTGGCGCCGGTGGTGACCCGGTCGAAGTGCGAGCCGTCGTGCTTGTCCTGGACGGCGGTCTCGTGGGGGAGCAGCTTCTTGGTGTAGAGGACCAGGCCCACACCCACGAGGGTCAGGGACAGCCCCATGCACAGGCCGAGGAGCGGCGTGAACAGGGCGCTCCAGGTGCTCCCCTCCTCGGCCCACGACCACTCGGGGAGGAACCAGCCGGAGCCGACGTACACGACGAGGAACAGGAACGCGAAGACCCCGGCGAGGGCGAACGTCCAGCCGACCTGGCGCACCGCCCGCCGCTCCATGGTGGAGCCCGGTTCCGGGGCCGGGTCGACGTGGAGGATCTCCACGCCGTCGTAGCGCGCGCCGAGCAGGTCGAGCTCCTCGCGGCTCATGGCCGCGAGCTGCTCCGGGGTGTAGTCCTCGTCCGGGCCGCCGTGCAGCGGCCCTTCGGTGTCCGCGCCCCCGGCCGAGCCGGGGCGGGTGTCGCGCGTGCTCACGCCTTGCTCCCCATCCAGAAGATGCCCAACATCAGGGCAGTGACGCCGACGACCCAGATGACCACGCCCTCGGCTGCCGGCCCCAGCCGGCCCACGCCCGCGCCGCCCGGGTCGGCCATGTCCTTGACGGTCTGGACGTAGGCGATGATCGAGCGCTTCTCCTCCGGCGTCAGCTGGTTGTCCCCGAACACCGGCATGTTCTCCGGGCCGGTCAGCATCGCCGTGTAGATCTCCAGGTCGGTCGCGTCGTGCAGGCTCGGGGCGTACTTCCCTGAGGAGAGGGCGCCGCCCTCGCCGACGAAGTTGTGGCAGGACGCGCAGTTGAGCCGGAAGAGCTCGCCCCCCAGAGCCAGATCGCCCTCGCGGAGGTCGCCCGAGGGCAGGGTCGGGCCGCCGCCGTTGGCCTGCACGTAGGCCATGAGCTGGTCGATCTCCTCGTCGGAGAACACCGCGGGCTTGTCCGGCGCCTGCGCCTCCTGGCGCACCAGCGGCATGCGCCCGGTGTGCACCTGGAAGTAGACCGAGGCCTCACCGACGCCGATCAGCGACGGGCCGCGGTTGGGCACGCCCTCGAGGTTCTCGCCGTGGCAGGAGATGCAGCTGCGCTCGTACAGCTCGCGCCCGGCCGCCTCGGCCGCCGACTCGGTCTGGGAGCCGGCGGGGGCCGCCTGGGCCGGGGCGAACACCGAGTAGAGGGCCCCGGTGAGGATGAGCGAGGCCATCAGTCCGGCGACGTTGGCGAGACGACGGCGGTGCTTGGACCTCCGTCGCGCCCGGGCCCGGTGGGCCGGGCCTGCGGCGTCGGGGGTCGGAGCGTCGGAGTGAGGGTTCGTGGTGGACACCGGTTCCCTATCGGATGAAGTAGATCGTGGCGAACAAGGCGATCCACACGACGTCGACGAAGTGCCAGTAGTACGAGACCACGATGGCGGAGGTCGCCTGGGCGGGCGTGAAACGACCCATGGTGGACCGGATGAGGACGAACACGAAGGCGATCAGCCCGCCGATGACGTGCAGGCCGTGGAACCCGGTCGTGAGGTAGAAGACCGACCCGTAGGTCGACGACGAGATGGTCGTGCCGTGGATCACCAGCTCGTAGTACTCGTAGGCCTGCCCGAGCACGAAGACGAGCCCCAGGGCGAAGGTGATGGTGAACCACCGGCGCAGCCCGTAGACGTTGCCCTCCTCGGCCGCGAACACCCCGAACTGGCAGGTGACCGACGAGCTGACCAGGATCAGCGTGATCACGAGCGCGTACGGGACGTTGAGCTCCGTCGGCTCCGGCGGCCACCCCTCGGTGGCCCGGGCTCGCGCGGTGAAGTACATGGCGAACAGGCCGGCGAAGAACATCAGCTCGCTGGCGAGCCAGATGATCGTTCCGACGCTGACCATGTTCGGTCGGGTCAGGGAGTGCACCCGCGATGTGTCGAAGGTGCTGCTCGCGACGGGGGCCGTTGTCACGAGGGTCATCATGGCATCGGCAGGACCCCGTCACGACCGCGGGTGGTGACGGCGTGGCGCCAATGTGATCAGCTCGATACCGAGCACCGGTCGGGCCTGCACAGACGCGTCCGGGCACTAGGCTCGGTGGCGTGAGTGCAGCCGAGAAGCCCGCCGCACCGGCCACCGTGCTCGTCTACAGCCACCGCCCGGAGGTGCGCGACGCGGTCCGTGCCGCGGTCGGCCGGCGGCCGGCCCCCGACGTGGGTCCGCTGACCTGGCTGGAGTGCGCGACCGGCGACGACGTGGTGGCCGCGGTCGACGCCGGTGGGATCGACCTGTGCATCCTCGACGGTGAGGCCCAGCCTGCCGGGGGGATGGCGTTGGCCCGGCAGCTGGAGATGGAGGTCGCCGACCGCCCGGCCGTCTGCCTGCTCGTGGCCCGGCAGCCCGACCGCTGGCTGGCGCACTGGTCGCGCGCCGAGGCGACGCTGGCCCTGCCGGTCGATCCGCTGGTCGCCCCCGGGGTGGTGGCCGACCTCCTGCGCGCCCGCGCGGGGCGGTCCGTGGCCCGCCGGTGACGCCCTCCTCCGCCCCCACGTGGCCGGGGCTGCTCAACCGCCTGCTCGCCGGCCAGGACCTCACCGCCGAGGACACCCGCTGGGCGATGCGCGAGGTCATGACCGGGGAGGCGACGTCGGCCCAGGTGGCCGGCTTCACCGTGGCGCTCCGGGCCAAGGGCGAGGCGCCGCAGGAGGTCGCGGGGCTGGCCGCCGAGATGCTGGCGCAGGCGACGCCGGTGCAGCTGCCGATGGACTGCGTCGACATCGTCGGCACCGGCGGCGACGGCGCGCACACCGTGAACATCTCCACGATGGCCGCGGTGGTGACGGCCGCGGCCGGCGCGCCGGTGGCCAAGCACGGCAACCGGGCGGCGTCGTCCTCCTCGGGCGCCGCCGACGTGCTCGAGGCGCTCGGCGTGGTGATCGACCTGCCCGCCGACGCCGTGGCCACGTGCGTTCGCGAGGCCGGCATCGGGTTCTTCTTCGCCCCGGTGTTCCACCCCGGCATGCGGCACGCGGCCGCTCCGAGACGGGAGATGGGTATCGGCACCGTCTTCAACTTCCTCGGGCCGCTGACCAACCCGGCGCGTCCGGTGGCGGCCGCGATCGGTTGCGCCAACGCGCGCATGGCCCCTGTCCTCGCCGAGGTGCTCGCCGCCCGGGGTGCGCGGGCGCTGGTGTTCCGGGGCGACGACGGCCTCGACGAGCTGACCACCGCGACGACGTCGGCGGTGTGGACGGTCCGGGACGGCGCCGTGGCGGCCGAGCGGGTGGACCCGGCTGCGCTGGGCATCGCGGCGCCCGCTCCGGACGCGCTGCGCGGCGGAGATGCCCGGGCCAACGCCGAGGTGTTCCGGCGACTCGTGGACGGCGACCGCGGGCCGGTGCGCGATGCCGTGCTGCTCAACGCCGCCGCGGCGCTGGTGGCGTTCGACGAGCGGCCCGCGCGGTTGCACGACGCCCTGGGCGCGGGGATGGAGCGGGCGGCCGCGGCGATCGACGACGGCCGGGCGGCGGCGCTGCTGGACCGCTGGATCGCCGTCAGCCGAGAGGTCGCCCCGCCCGGCCGCTGAGTGCCGGCCCCGTCCAGAGGCTCACCCCCGGGCGTGCGAGGGGTGAGGAGGACGGGGTCCTTCTTCAGCCGTCGGTGTCGAAGCCGATCGAGAAGGCTGCCTCGAGGTCGTGGCGCGAGTAGGCGCGGAAGGCGATGTGGGTGTCGGTGTCGACGACTCCCGCGACCTTGTTGATCCGGCCGGCGATGACCTCCGCGACCTGCTCGAACTCGCGGACGCGGACGATGGCGATCAGATCGGCCTCGCCGGCGACGGAGTAGACCTCGCTGACCCCGTCGAGCTCGGCGACGGCCTGCGCGACCTCGGCGATCGAGTCGGTGGCGGCGTCGATCATCACGATGGCGGTGATCACGCCGGGGATGCTATCCGCTCCGGGCGGGCGCGGGTGACCAGCGACCGCCCGTCGGCGAACGGGTCCTGCGCGTCCCGCCCGGAGTCCACCCGCGCCAGGAACTCGCTGTAGGCGCCGGTGCCGGGTGCGGGGCAGGCCAGGGTCCCGGTCAGCTGCACCAACCGGGTGCCGGGCTTCTCCAGCCAGCGGAGGACGAGTTCGGTCTCGTCGACCGACGTCGGGTCGTCCGCGCCCGGGACGGTCTCCGCGGTCGCGAGCAGGCCCGGCAGCACGCTCCGGACGGTGGTGCCACGCGGGGCGTTCCCGGCTGCGGCGAGGCGCCCCAGCCGGACGACGGACAGCTGCCACCCGCCCTGGCCGTCGGGGCGGGCCAGCACCAGCTCGGGCACGGCGGCCAGCGACTCGAGCCGTTGCCGACGGCGGAGGGCCCGGACCAGCACGGCGACCCGGTCGCGCAGCACGGCGGCGTCCTCGTAGCGCTCCTCGGCGGCCAGCCGCTCCACCCGGTCCAGCAGCGGGGCGAGCAGGGGACGGGGGTCGTGGCCCACCGCGGCGGCGAAGACCGCCGCCACGCCGGCGTACTCGGGAACCGACTGCGCGCCGGTGCAGGGGGCGCCGCACCGCCCCATGTCGGCCAGCGCGCAGGCGTTGACCGGCGTGCGGGGGGAGAGCCGGGCGGTGCACTGCCGCAGCGGCAGCACCTCGTGGACGGCGGCCACGGCGGCGTCCGCGGCGCGGCGGTCGGGGAACGGCCCGAGGAACACGCCGGCGTCGGGGCGGACCCGGCGCACCACCGACAGCCGGGGGAAGGGCTCCTCGGTGAGCCGGACCCACAGCGCCCGCTCGGGGAAGCGGGACCGGCGGTTGTAGCGCGGCTTGTGCCGGGCGATGAGCCGCAGTTCGCGGACCGCCGCCTCGAGCGCGTGCGCGCACGGGATCGGCTCCACCCGCTGGGCGAGCCCGACCATCTCCGTGATGCGGCTGCGCTGCTCGCCCGAGGTGAAGTAGCTGCGGACCCGGCTGCGGAGATCGTTGGAGGTGCCCACGTAGAGCGGTTCGTCCCCGGGGCCGCGGAACAGGTAGACGCCGGGACCGCTGGGCACCCCGTCGGCCAGGTGCCGCTTCCGCCGTCGCTCCGGATCCACCTGCCGGGTCAGCCCGGTCAGCTCCTCGAGAGTGGTGACGCCGAGGGGGCCGAGCCGCTCGAAGAGGCCGTGCAGCACGTCCACCGTGGCCCGCGCGTCGTCCAGGGCCCGGTGCGTGGGCGAGGTCGTGGCGGAGAAGTACGGGGCAAGAGTGGCGAGCTTGCAGTTGGGCACCTCGTCCCGGCTGAGCAGCCGCCGGGCGAGCACGGCGGTGTCGACGGACGCCACCGTGGGCCACACCAGGCCGTTCTCGACGCACGCCGCCTTGAGGAACCCGAGGTCGAACGGGGCGTTGTGGGCGACGAGGACGGCGCCGCGGGCGAACTCGAGGAAGGTCGGGAGCACGGCGCCGATCCGCGGGGCCGTGGCGACCATCGTCGAGGTGATCCCGGTCAGCACGCTGATGTAGGGCGGGATCTCGTGGCCGGGGTCGACGAGGGTCTGGAACTCGCCGAGCACCTGCCCGCCGCGGACGCGCACGGCCCCGATCTCGGTGATGGCGCTGTCCTTCGGGGACCCGCCGGTGGTCTCCAGGTCCACGACGACGAACGTCACCTGCGCCAGCGGTGTCCCGACCTCCTCGATGGAGACCTGCTGGGGGTGCAGCGGTGCGGGGGAGGGTGCCACGGAGCGGACGCTAGGTCGGGGGGGTGACACTCCCGGGGACGCGCGCCGGGGCCGGTCGCGCACCGGCCTCCCCTGACCGGGGGGTCCGGGGCTGCCTGCACCGGGCGGAACCTGGCGTTCCGGCCCCGATCGGGACACCATGCCTGCCAGTGGCCATCGCGTCCGGTGCGACCGGCCCGCACGCAGAGGTGGTCGGTGATGCCCGCGCGCTCCAGGTGGCGCCCGCCCGCCCGGGCCCGGCGATGCGCGGTGGCCGCGGCGCTGGCGGCGTGCCTGGCGGTGCTGCTGCCCGCCGGGCCGGTGGCCGCCGCGCCCAGCGACCAGCCGGGTGGCACCTCCGGCGTGCTGGACAGCCGCGACCTGGACCGGCTGCAACGGCGGGCCGCCGAGGTGCAGGAGGACCTCCGGGCGCGCCAGGGGCAGGTCGTCGCCGCGCGCGAGGCGCTGGCCGAGGCGCAGCGGTCGGTGGACGAGGCGAGGGCGGTGCTCGAGGACGCCCGGGGCGTGCTGGCCGGGCACCAGCGCGAGGTCGCCGGTTACGCCGCTGCGGTCTACCGGGACGGTGGCGCCCTCACCCCCCTGACGCTCCTGCTCACCGGTGGCGACCCGGGGGAGGTCCTCGCCGGCATGGGCTTCCTCGACGCCGTCGACGCGCACCTCGCCCACCTCATCGGCGTCGCGGAGAGCCACCGGCGCAGCGCCCTGGACCAGCAGCAGCGCGCCCAGGCCGCGCTCGGCGTGGCCCAGGAGCGGGCGGACGAGGTGGCCGCGCGGGTGGCCGCGCTGGAGGCGGCCGCCGATGCGGTGACCACGGAGCTCCACGACACGCTGGCCGTCGTCGACCGGCAGCTGGCGGCGCTCCAGGGGGAGCAGGTGTCGGTGAACGAGCAGACGGCGGCCAGCTGGCGGGCCTACGTCGACCAGCTCCGGACCGCCGGCCTCGGCGACGTGCCCGCCGCCGCGCTGCGGGAACCCGAGCGCAGCCTCCCCGACCGCCTCGCTCCGGTGGCCGCAGCCGCGGGTGGCGCGCAGCGCGGGGTGGCCCAGCTGCCCGGGCGGCCGAGCTCGCTCCTGGTCCTGCCCGCCGAGACCCTGACCGCCGTCAGCGGCGCGATGGAGGCCCTGGGGCAGCCGTACGCGCCCGGGACGGCGGGGCCGGAGTCCTGGGACTGCGGGTCACTGGTCCAGGTGGCCTACGGCCGGGCCGGTGTCCAGCTGCCCGCGACGCAGGAGGAGCTGTTCGCGAGCGCCGTATCCGTGGCCCCCGCCGACGTCCTCCCCGGTGACCTGGTCTTCCTGGGCTCGCCGGAGGCGGGCCTCGGGCACGTGGGCATCGCCCTGGACCCGCGGACCATGCTGACCGCCGACGCCCGGGCCGGCGCGGTCGTGGTGCGGACGCTGCCGGGCGACCAGGTGCTGGCGATCGGCCGCCCGGTCCTCGGCCAGCGGCCCCCCGTCGCCGTCCCGGCGCCGGCCGCGGGGACGCTGCGGACCGAGTGCGGCAACACCGTCTACCCACCCAGCTACGACGGCGCCCGCGCGTGGGGCGGCTACCCGAACGGCCTCATCCCGCCCAGCGCGATGTGCCCGCTCGGCGTCGGCGGGCACGCGCTGCGCTGCGATGCGGCCGCCGCCTACCGGGCCATGTCGGCGGCCTACGCGACCGCCTTCGGGAGCCCGCTGTGCCTCACCGACTCCTACCGGACCTACGCCGGCCAGGTGCGGCTGTACGGGGAGAAGCCGGCCCTGGCCGCGGTGCCCGGCACCAGCAACCACGGCTGGGGCCTGGCGGTGGACCTGTGCGGCGGCGTCCAGACGTTCGGCACCCGGCAGTACGCCTGGATGGTGGCCAACGCCGGGCGCTTCGGCTTCCTGCACCCCACGTGGGCCGACCCGGGCAACGGGCGCGAGGAGCCGTGGCACTGGGAGTACGCGGGCAGCTGACCCGGCGCGGGCCGACGGTGGCCCGGCGGAAATGTCGGTGGCCCTTCCTACCGTGCGCAGCAACTCACGGAGGAGAAGAAGCGATGCTCATCGATTGCGACACCTGCACCGCCCGGGGGACCGGTTGCGCCGACTGCGTCGTGACCGTGCTGCTGGGGGCCCCGCCCGGGTGGCAGGGGGTCGACCCGGTCGTCGTGCCGATGACCGGGCGGCCGCGTGGCGGGCCGGCCACGGCCGCCGAGGACGTCGTCGTCCCGCCGCCGGGCGTGGTGGTGGAGTTCGACGAGGTGGAACGCCGCGCCGTGCGCGCGCTGGCCGAGGGCGGCCTGGTTCCCCCGCTGCGGCATCCCGACGGGCACGGCGGGGAGCGGTCGGGACGGCGTACCGGTTGATCCCCGCCCGCCCGTGGCGAGGGACGGGTGTACACCCGATCGGGTGAATGCCCAGGTAGACGCGCCATCGCGGGGCACGTGGCCGTCGCACACGTCTCACCTGTTCCCGTTTGTCACAGGCGCATCACGGTCGTAGGGTTCCCTCCGTTCGGCCGGGTGGTCGTCATCCATCGATGGATGGCCTCGACCGGACACCGCCTAATCACCGCGTGGCGTGCACCACTGGCGCCCGAGGTGTACCGGGGACCCACCGCACTCTGGGGTGAGTTCTCCCGCCGTCGGCTCGCCGGTGCGCGGGGGATAGGGCCAGTCTTCCCAGCCCGAACCCGTCAGCTAACTCGGTCGGCGGTTGCAGCGGAAGAAACGGAGAGCCGCCGCACGTGGCGACCCCTCACGCACTACTGACGCACGCCCCCGAACAACTCCACACCGCCGGCCGGTGCAGCTCTGCCAGCGCCCGCCGCTTCGGACCGCTCCGTTCGGGGCTCCTGGTCAGCGCCGTCGCGGCCCTGACCGTCACCGTCCTCCCGGGTACCGCGTCGGCGGTTCCCGGCACCGCCGACGAGGTCGCCGCCCAGGTGGCCGAGGCCAGCCACGAGCTGGAGGTCGTCTCCGAGCAGCTCAACGAGGCGCGCGTCGTCCTCGAGGGCCACCAGCGCGACGCGCAGGCCGCGAGCGAGGCGGTCGCGGAGGCGGAGGCCCGGCTCGGTTCCCTCGACGGGCACATGCGCCGGCTGGCCCGCAGCGTCTACACGGGCAGCGGCATGTCGCAGCTCGACGTCCTGCTGACCAGCAACTCGGCCGACCAGCTGGTCGACCAGCTGGGCACCCTCGACGTCATCGCCGGGCACACCAGCGAGGTGCTCACCGAGGTGTCGCGGGCGGCCGAGGACGCGGAGCAGGCCCGCGACGCCGCCGAGAAGGCCGCGGCGGACGCCCGGCGGGCGGTGGAGCGGATCGCCGGCCAGCAGGAGGAGCTCGAGGCGAAGATCGCCGACTACCAGCGCCGGTACGAGGCGCTCACCGCGCCGCAGCAGGCGCAGGTGGCACAGGCCCACGGTGGCGCCGGTCTCCCGGCGCCCACCGGCAGCGTCATCGCGCCGAGCACGGCCGCCCAGGTGGCGGTGAACACCGCGCTCGCCCAGCTCGGCGACCCGTACGTGTGGGGTGCCGGCGGGCCGAACGCCTTCGACTGCTCGGGGCTGACGTCGTACGCCTACGCCGCGGCCGGGGTGACGCTCCCGCACTCCAGCCGGTCGCAGAGCCAGATGGGTAGGCCCGTCTCCCGCGGCGAGCTGCAGCCGGGCGACCTGCTGTTCTTCTACAGCCCGGTGAGCCACGTGGGCATGTACATCGGCAACGGCCAGATGGTGCACGCCTCCACGTCCGGCCAGCCGGTGAAGGTGGCGAGCGTGGACTCGATGGGGAGCTACAACAGCGCCCGTCGCATCGCCGGCTGACAGCTCCGGGAGCATCGCAGCGAGGGACGAGCGAGGAGCGGACCGGGGCGCGGAGGCCGGCTGGTGACATCGCCGGCTGACAGCTCCGGGAGCATCGCAGCGAGGGACGAGCGAGGAGCGGACCGGGGCGCGGAGGCCGGCTGGTGACATCGCCGGCTGACGGTTCCAGGCTGGTGACCGAGGGCCGGTGATCCCGACAGGGATCGCCGGCCCTCGGCGGTCCTGGGCGGTCCGGTGACCGAGGGCGCCGTCCGACGACCTCGGGCAGGCCCGGGGGAGCGTCCTGGCGCGATCTTCGCGTGCGCCCGGAGCCCCCTGGTCGAGCAGCAGGATGCCGACGAGGGCGGCCAGCACCGGATGGGTGCTCGTGAAGACGCCGAGGAAGCGCGGGGGCACGAACCGCAGGGTGGTGCGGTCGGCGGCGCAGGGGACGACCGACGACAGCCCCCCGGCGGCGACGGCACAAGTGGTCGCTGGAGGGGCCGGGGAGGACCAGGCCGGATTCGCACGTCGCGGTCGTCGACGCGGGGCCTTCACCGGCGCCGCTGACCTGCTGGGCACCTCCCAGGCGTCGGTGTCGCGCGCGGTGGCCGGGTTCGAACGGGAGCCCGGTGCCCGCGTGCCGCGGCCCGGGGGAGGAGCGGAGCCGGCGGGGAGGGCGCGGGGAGCCGCCCGCCTAGGATCGGCGGGGTGAGCGTTCGCCGGGCCGCCCTGGTGGCCGCGGCCCTGCTCGGGATCGCCGTCGTCGTCGTCATCGTCGTCCGCACCCCGTGGGACGTGCTGCCCGAGCCGCCCGGAGGACGCACCGAGCCCGACCCCACCGCGGGCCTGGATCCCGCGACGATCGAGCGCGCGGAGGCCTTCGCCGCCGCCCTGCGGCCCGCGTCGCTGCTCTCCCTGGTCCTCGGGCTGGCGGTCTCGGCGGTGCTCGGGCTCACCCCGCTGGGGGCCCGCCTGATGCGTGCGGTGGGGGCGCGGTGGGGCGACCGGTGGGTCGTGCAGGTGCTGCTGGGCGTGCCGGTCCTGCTCCTCCTGGGACGCGTGGTGACCCTGCCGATCTCCGCCTACGCGGAGGCCGTGCGCACGCGCTACGGCCTGTCCACCCGTGGCTGGGGGCTCTGGCTGCGCGACGTCGCCGTCTCGCTGGCCATCAGCGCGGCGCTGACCGTCGTCGTGGTGCTGGCCTTCCTGTGGCTGGTCCGTCGCGCGCCGCGCACCTGGTGGGCCTGGGGCGGGGCGGCAGCGGCCGGCTTCGTCGTCGTCGGCTCGTTCCTCTACCCGGTGGTCATCGAGCCGGCGTTCAACACCTTCGAGCCGCTGCCGGCGGGCGAACTGCGCAGCGACCTGCTCGCCCTCGCGGAGGAGAACGGCACCCCGGTCCAGGACGTGCTGGTCTCCGACGCCTCCCGGCGGACGACGGCGTTGAACGCCTACGTCTCCGGGTTCGGCTCGACCCGGCGGATCGTCGTCTACGACACCGTCCTCGGCCGGCTGCCCGATGCGGAGATCGAGTCGATCGCGGCGCACGAGCTGGGGCACGTGGCCGCCGACGACGTCCTGACCGGCACGCTCATGGGCGCGCTGGGCGCGGGTGCGGCGACCGCGCTGCTGGGCTGGCTGCTGACCTGGACGCCCCTGCTGCGCCGCTCGGGGGCGCCGTCGGCCGGCGACCCCCGCGTGGTCCCCCTGCTGCTGTTCCTGGTCGCCGTGGGCGGCCTGCTGTCCACGCCGGTGCAGAACCTGGTGTCGCGCCAGATCGAGGCCCGCGCGGACCTGCACACCCTCGACCTCACCCGCGATCCGGAGGCATTCATCGCCATGCAGCAGCGGCTCGCCAGGGCCAACCTCAGCGATCCGGATCCGCCGGCGGCCTGGCACTGGTTCTTCGGCAGCCACCCCACGACCGCGCAGCGCATCGCGATGGCCGAGGACTGGGCGCGCCTGGAGGGGCCGTGAGCCGGACGCTGGTCGTCACGAACGACTTCCCGCCCCGGCAAGGAGGCATCCAGACGTTCGTGGCCGCGCTGCTGGAGCGGCGGCCACCGGACTCGCTGGTCGTGCTGGCGTCGGACGCACCGGGCTCGGCCGAGCACGACCGGTCGCTGCCCTATCCCGTGGTGCGCCGGCCGACCGGGATGCTCCTCCCGACGCGGGCGACCGCCCGCGCGGCGGTGGAGCTGGTGGAGCGGTACGGCTGCGACACCGCGTTCTTCGGGGCGGCCGCGCCGCTGGGGCTGCTCGCGCCGACGCTGCGCGCCGCCGGGGTCGAGCACCTGGTCGGCGCCACGCACGGGCACGAGACCGGCTGGGTCGCCCTTCCGGGCAGCCGGCAGGTGATGCAGCGGATCGCCGCCGGTCTGGACGTCCTCACCTACATCAGCGAGTACACCCGTGACCGCCTCGCCCCGCCGCTCGGGGGCCGCACCCGGCTGGCCCAGCTCTCGCCCGGGGTCGACATCGACCGGTTCGCCCCCGGCGTCGACGGCACGGCGGTGCGCGCCCGGCACGGGCTCGGTGACGCACCGGTCGTCGTCTGCGTCTCCCGCCTGGTCGCCCGCAAGGGGCAGGACGTGCTCGTGGCGGGCTGGCCGCAGGTCCTCGCCCGGCACCCCGGCGCCCGGTTGCTGCTGGTCGGCGGCGGCCCGGCCGAGGCCTCCCTCCGCCGCGCCGTCGCCCGGGCTGGGCTCCAGGACTCGGTGGTCCTGACCGGCCCGGTGGACCACGACGAGCTGCCGGCGCACTATGCCGCCGGGGACGTGTTCGCCATGCCCTGCCGCACCCGGCGCGGGGGCCTGGACGTCGAGGGCCTCGGCATGGTCTTCCTCGAGGCCGCGGCCTGCGCCCGACCGGTCGTCGCGGGCACCTCGGGCGGGGCGCCGGAGGCGGTGCGCGACGGCGTCACCGGCCACGTGGTGGACCCGCGGTCACCGGAGGCGGTGGCGGCGGCGCTGTCGGGGCTGCTCGACGACCCGGCGCGCGCCCGGGCGATGGGCCTGGCCGGTCGCGGCTGGGTCGAGCAGCGGTGGTCCTGGACGTCGATCGCCGAGACCTTCGACGAGCTCCTCACGAAGCACTGAGGCCCGCCGCGCGGGGAGCGCGGCGGGCCTCGGTGGGCAGGGGCTCAGCGGGAGTACAGGGCCTCGACGTCGGAGCCGAACTCCTTCATGACCACGTTCCGCTTCAGCTTCAGGCTGGGCGTCAGCATCCCGTTGTCCTCGGTGAAGTCGGTGCCCAGCACCGTGAACTTCTTGATCGCCTCGGCCTGGGAGACCGCCTTGTTGGCCTCCTGCACCGCGGCGTCGAGCTCGGCGAGCACGTCGGGGTCCTCGCGCAGCTGGGCGGCGGTGAGGGAGGTGTCCTTGCCCTTGGACTCCAGCCACTGCGGCAGTGCTTCCTCGTCGAGGGTCACCAGCGCGGCGATGTAGGGGCGCTGGTCGCCGACGACGATGCACTGGCTGACCAGCCGGTGGGCGCGCAGCCGGTCCTCCAGCACCGCGGGGGCGACGTTCTTGCCGCCCGCGGTCACCAGGATCTCCTTCTTCCGGCCGGTGATCCTGAGGAAGCCGTGCGCGTCGAGCTCACCGATGTCACCGGACCGGAAGAACCCCTCGGAGTCGATGGCCTCCTTCGTCGCCTCCGGGTTGTTCCAGTAGCCGCGCATGACGATGCCGCCCCGGATGAGCACCTCGCCGTCCTCGGCGATCCGGAACGTGACGCCGGGCAGCGGCTGGCCGACGGTGCCGATGCGCAGGGCCTCGTCGTGGTTCACCGAGGCGGCGGCGGTGGTCTCGGTGAGGCCGTAGCCCTCGAAGACGGTGACGCCGATGCCGCGGAAGAAGTGCCCGAGCCGCTCACCCAGCGGGGCACCGCCGGAGATGGCGCCCAGGCAGCGTCCGCCGAGGGCGGCCCGCAGCTTGCCGTAGACGAGCTTGTCGAACAGCGCGTGCTGGAGGCGGAGGCCCAGCCCCGGGCCGCCGGTGTCCTGGGCGCGGGACCAGTCGATGGCCACCTGTGCGGCCCGGTCGAAGATCTTGCCCTTGCCGTCGCCCTCGGCCTTGGCCTTGGCCGAGTTGTAGACCTTCTCGAAGACCCGGGGGACGGCGAGCACGAACGTCGGCTTGAACTCGCCGAGGTCCTCGACGAGGTTCTTCACGTCGGGCGTGTGGCCGATGATGGTGCGGTTCTTGACCGCGCCGACCTGCAGGACGCGGGCGAGCACGTGGGCCAGGGGGATGAACAGCAGGAGCGAGCCCTGCACGTTCATGAACCGGTTCAGCAGCGTGATGCCGTTGCCGATCTCGAACAGGAAGTTGGCGTGCGTCAGCTCGCAGCCCTTGGGGCGGCCGGTGGTGCCGCTGGTGTAGATCAGCGTGGCCGGGCTGTCGGCGTGGAGCGTGGCGCGGCGGGTGTCGAGCTCGCTGTCGGGCACCTCCCCGCCGGTCGCGGTCAGCTGCTCGACGGCGCCGTCCTCGATCACGAAGACGGCCTTCAGCTCGGGTGCCTGGTCCCGGATCGACTCGATGGCGGCGGCGTGCTCGTCGCGCTCGACGACGGCGACCGTGGCCCCGGAGTCGGACAGGATCCACGCGACCTGGTCGGCGCTGGAGGTCTCGTAGACGGGGACGACGACGGCGCCGGCGGTCCAGATGGCGTAGTCGAAGACGGTCCACTCGTAGCGCGTCTTGGCCTGCAGGGCGACGCGGTCACCGGCGGCCACCCCCGCGGCGATCAGGCCCTTGGCGACGCCGCGGACCTCTTCGCCGAACTCCTGCCAGGTCACGTCGGTCCAGCGGCCGTCCACCCGGCGCCGGAGGCCGACCTCGGCCCCGTGCTCGGCGACGTTGGTCGCGAGCATGTCGGTGAGGGCCTCGTCGGGGCCCACCTCGTGGGTTGCTGGAACGCTGAACTCGCGCACGCCCGGTCCTTTCCTCCCCGACCGTCCGGAGGCACCGTCGCCCGCGGCCCCGGTACGGGGACGTCCGGGACAATCTAGCGGCTGGTGCTACCGGGGAGTAGCCGAGTGCCGTGGTGCACGCGAGCCGGGCACGGCGGGGAGCGGCTAGCCTGCTGCCCATGGCCGACCAGTCCACCCAGTCGATCGTCGTCGAGGCGCCTGCGGCCGAGGTCATGGCGGTGATCGCCGACTTCCCCTCGTACCCGCAGTGGGTCGCCGCCGCCAAGAAGGTCGAGGTGCTCGAGACCGGGCCGGACGGGCGGGCCCGCCGCGTGCACTTCGTGCTGGACGCCGGGGCCGTGAAGGACGACTACGTCCTCGACTACACCTGGGACGACGACCGCCGCGTCTCGTGGACCCTGGTCGAGGGTCAGATGCAGAAGCGGCAGGAGGGCTCCTACACCCTCGTCGAGACCGGCGGGCGCACCGAGGTCACCTACTCGATCACCATCGACCTCTCCATCCCGATGCTCGGCATGATCAAGCGCAAGGCCGAGAAGGTCATCCTCGACACCGCGCTCAAGGAGCTCAAGAAGCGCGTCGAGGGCTGAGTCGCCGTGCGCACCCTGCTGGTGACCGGCTCCGGCGGGGCGGGCTCCTCGACGGTGGCGGCCGCCGCGGCCGTCCGCGCCGCCCAGGAGGGCCGGCGCACGCTGCTGGTCTCCCGGCAGCCGCCCCCCGTGCCCGGGCTCGACGAGGTCCCGGGGCTGCGCACGCTGTGCGTGCACGGGCGCCGGGCGGTCGAGGACCTGTGGGGAGCCCACGCCGGTGCGCTGGGTGCGCTGCTGCCGCACCTGGAGCTGCCGCCGGCCAGCTCGGTGGTGCCGCTGCCGGGCGCCGAGGAGCTCGCACTGATGGGCGCGGTCGGCTCTGCCGATGCCGACCTGGTGGTGATCGACGCCGGCCCGCTGCGGGACGGGCTCGCGCTGGTGGCCCTGCCCGGCGCCCTGCGTTGGTGGCTGGACCAGGCGCTGCCGCCGACGGCCCGGGCGCTGGCCGCCGTGCGGACGGCGTCGGTGACGGCGGGGGCGGCCCGTCAAGGGCCGGTGGACGCGCTGCTCGCCGCGCTGCCCGGGCTGGAGGGACTGCTCGCGCAGGACCGGCTGGCCGATCCGACCGGGACGGCGGTCTGGCTGACCACCGGGGCGCGCCGGCCCGCCGTCCCCGTGGTGCGGAACGCGGCGACCGTGCTGGGTCTGCACGGGTTCGGGGTCGCGGCCGTGCTCGCCCGCGTGCTCCCGGGCGGGGGCGCGGGGGAGTGGTGGAGCGCCCGTGCCGCGGAGCAGGACGCCGCGCGCAGCGGGCTGGCCGAGGTGGCGCCGGTGCACGAGGTGGCCGAGCTCCCCGCGGCGCCGGCGGACGTGGCCGGTGCCCGGGCGCTCCTGGACGGGCTGGACCTCCCGGCGTCCGGCGGGCCGGCGAGACCGGTCCCGCACCGGGGCGGGACCGGGTGGCAGCTGGTCGTCCCGCTGCCCTTCGCCGACCGCGCCGCCGTCGGGCTGACCCGGTGGGGCGATGACCTCGTGGTGTCCGTGGGGGAGGATCGTCGTTCGCTGCGCCTGGACTCGTTGCTGCGCCGGTGCGAGGTGACAGGGGGACGGCTGCTCGCCCCCGGCACCGCCGACGCCCGCCTCGAGGTCAGTTTCCGCCCGGATCCGCAGCAGTGGCCGGCCGACCTCCTGGCGGCCGAGGGGAGGATCAGATGACCACCGGTGCCGACTGGCTCGACCAGGCCCGTCGCCTGTTCGACGTCGTCCGGGCCAGCGCCGAGCGGCCCCCCGAGCTCTCCGGCGACGGGCACGGCGGGGACTGCCGCTGGTGCCCGGTCTGCCAGGCGGCCGCCGTCGTGCGCGGTGAGCGCCCCGAGGTGACCGCCGCGCTGGCCGACGTCCTCGCCACCACCGCGGCCGCGCTCCGGACGTTCGCGGAGAACCAGGACGCCGGCAGCGCCACCCCCGCGGCCGGGGAGCAGCAGCCCACCGAGCAGCCCACCGACCAGCCGGCCGTCCAGCGGATCGACATCGCGTGACCGTGCCCGATGTGACCGCCCGCCCGGCGCTCGGCATCGACATCGGCGGCACCAAGGTCGCCGGTGGGTTGGTGGCCCCCGACGGCACGATCGTGGCCACCGCCCGGCGGGCGACGCCGGGCGCCTCGGTGAGCGACACCGAGGACGCCATCGCGGCCGTCGTCGACGAACTCGTCGGCGGGTTCGGGGACGAGGTCGTCGGCGTCGGCGTGGGCGCCGCCGGCTGGTTCGACCGCACCGGGGACACCGTGCTGTTCAGCCCGCACCTGGCCTGGCGGAACTCGACCCTGCGCAAGGACCTGGGGGCGCGGCTGCAGCGCCCGCTGTGGGTCGGCAACGACGCCGACGCCGCGGCGTGGGCCGAGTACCGCTACGGCGCCGCCCGTGGCTCCGACCTGGCGCTGATGATCACCCTCGGCACCGGCATCGGGGGCGGCATCGTGCTCGACGGGCGGCTGCGCCGGGGCTCGCACGGGGTCGCGGGGGAGTGGGGGCACATGCGCGTGGTCCCCGACGGACGGCTGTGCGCGTGCGGCAACCGGGGCTGCTGGGAGCAGTACGCCAGCGGGACGGCCCTGGGCCAGACCGCGCGGGAGGTGGCCCGCACCTCACCCGCGGCCGCCGCGCTGCTGCTGGAGCGGGTGGACTGCGAGCCCGACCGGCTGACCGGCGAGCACGTGGCCCGCGCCGCCTACGACGGCGATCCGCTGGCGCTGGAACTGGTCACCGAGGTGGGCTACTGGCTGGGCCAGGGGATCGCCGACCTGGCGGCGGTGCTCGACCCCGAGGTCGTGGTGATCGGCGGCGGGGTCAGCGTGCTCGGCGAGATGGTGCTGGGGCCCGCCCGGGAGCGGCTGGAGCGCGCCCTGCCGGGGCGTGGCTTCCGCCCCGGCCCCCGGGTCGTCGTCGCCGAACTGGGGCCGCAGGCCGGCATCGTGGGCGCCGCCGACCTGGTGCGCCGGGCCGTGGCCGAGGGCCAGGCGTAGGTCCGCCGGCCCTCGCCGCCGGGCGGCCGCACGTACCCGGGTCCTCGCCACGGGCGGGTCACCAGGTGACCGGGGGCCATTCCTCGCGGGGGACCTCGCGGACGGCGCGGCGGTCGCCGACCGGGTTGCGCCAGACCGAGCGGATCTCGCGGCTCCACAGCCAGCTGTGGACGTGGATCTCGTCAGCGCCGTCGTGGAGCACGGCCCGGCAACGGCCGAGGAAGAGCCCCAGGCGCTGCTGATGGGTGGTCACTCCGGTGCGAGCTCACGGGCCAGCTGCTCCAGGAACAGGCCGATGTCGGTGACGATGCCCATCGCCTGCGCGCTGCCCCGGTCGGCCAGCTTGGTGACCGTGGCCGGGTTGATGTCGACGCAGACCAGCGGGATCGACGCCGGCAGGATGTTCCCGGTCGCGATGGAGTGCAGCATCGTGGCGACCATGATCGCGAAGCCGACGTCGTGGAGCTGGGCCCGCATCGCCCGCTGACCCTCGATCACGTCGGTGTGCACGTCCGGCAGCGGCCCGTCGTCGCGCACCGAGCCGACCAGGACGAACGGCTTCCCGGCCTCCACCATCGCGTGCATCACACCACCGGTGAGGACGCCGGAGCCGACCGCGGCCCGGATGGAGCCGGCTGCCCGGATGGTGTTGATGGCCCGGATGTGGTGCTCGTGGCCGTGCGGCACCCCCGAGCCCTTCGCGAGGTCGACCCCCAGCGAGGTGCCGAACAGCGCCGCCTCGATGTCGTGGGTCGCCAGGGCGTTCCCGGCGAAGAGGACGTCGACGTACCCGGCCCGGACCAGCCGCACCATGGCCGGGGAGGCGCCGGTGTGCACGACCGCCGGGCCGCCGACCCACAGCACCCGCTTCCCGGCGGCCTTGACGTCGCGCATCCGCTCGGCGATCTGCCGGACCAGCAGCGCCTGGGGCTTCTCGCTGGACACCGCCGAGGACATGAAGCCGAAGTCGTCCTCCGCGCCGCGCGGGGCCTGCGCGGGCAGCTCGACCCGCACCCCCTGTGCCCCGCAGACGACGGCGTCTCCCGCACGCACGTCGCTCACCGGCACCGTGCGCACCACCGTGCCGGCCTCCTCGGTGGACACCACCAGGCCGCAGTCCATCTCCGGGTTGCGCACCCGCAGCCACTCCCCGTCCAGCCGGACCAGGGTCTCCAGGTTGGTCGTGGAGTAGAAGTCGTCGGGGAAGACGCCGTCCGCGGGAGCGGGCCGGGTCGTCGCCGTCCCCGGGTCGACGGCGTTGGCGCCGTGGACCTGGACCCGCATGAGGATCCGCTCGAGCCGCTCGGGCTCGTCCGCGCTGATGACGATCAGCGCCCGGGACTCGTCCTCGTGCTGCCGGCCGAGGTCCAGGCTCTCGATCCGGTAGTCGCCCCCGTACTCGAGGACGTCGTCGAGGATGCGGGCGAGGACACCGGTGTCCATGAGGTGGCCGGCGACGGTCACTGCGACCGCGTGCGATGTCACCCCCCGCACGCTAGTGGCGCCCGCCGCCGTTCGGCTCAGCCATCGGAGCCGCGCTCGATGCCCAGGGTGGCGAGCAGGTCCTCGTGGAGCTGGATCCAGACCAGGTGGCACGAGGCCCGGTCGGGTGCGTCGACCCAGGCGCGCTCCCCGCGGTCGACCCGGGAGAGTGCGGCGCGGTAGCGCGCGACGTGGCCGTCGAAGCGGGAGAGGACCGCGACCAGCGGTGCGCAGGTGTTGTGTTCGAGCGCGGTGCCCAGGGCCGTCAGCGTGCGCAGGACCGCCTCGTCCCAGGGCCAGTCGCCGTGGTCGTTGGCGGCCATCGGGTCCCACGGCTGCGGCCGGACCTGCCACCTGGTGCAGGCGGTGCCGAACCGGCGGTTCAGCGGCAGGAAGGCGGCGTGTGCCGCGAGGGCGGTCCGGCGCGCACCGACGGCGTCGAGCTCCTCGGCCAGCTGCCGCTCGTTCCCCTGCCGACCGGCGTCGGTCATCGACCAGCCGCTCCGGCCGGCGAAGGCCGTGTGGCGGACCCAGCCGCGTGCCTCGGCGTCGAGCAGGTGCTCGCGCACTTCCACCGGGTCGAGCCGCCAGCGCCCGGCCACCTGGGCCTCGCTCGCCCAGCCCAGGATGCGGACGCCGTGCAGCGCGAGCAGCTCGCAGGACGACGCGTGGCTCACGAGCCGTCGTCCCCGAGTCGGCCGCTCACCCGGTCGAAGCGCTGCTGGGCGGCCTGCCGCGACGACAGGCCCGAAGCGCCGGCGATCTGCGCCCAGCTGAGGCCTTCGGCCCGGGCCGCGAACACGAGGGCGGTCTCGAGCTGGTCGACCCCGGCGCGGACGGCGGGCAGGAGGGCGAGCCCGGCGAGCACGTCCTCGGCGGGGACGGGGCCGTTCGCGCTCCGCCACAGCAGGTGCCGGACCAGGTCCACCTCGTGCGGCGGCTGGCTGCCGCGCAGCCAGGGCGGCCGGGGCAGCTCGGCCGCCCCGGCGTCGAGCAGTCGCTCCCGCGCGCGGTGCTCGCGCTCGGCGGCGGGGAGGTCGGGCTGTGCGTCGTCCACGAGGGACGACCGTGCCGCACGGCGCCCCGACTGTCAACGATCTGTTGACGGTCAGACCACCGCCCCGTCGTCGCCGTCGTCGGAGCGGTCGCGCATGCGGGAGACGAGCAACGCCACCCCACCGGCCACCACGCCCACGCCCAGGACGAGGCCGGCATCGGCCGAGAGGCCGATGATCGAGGGGACGCCGATGAGCAGGATGCCGGCGGCGACCAGCAGCACCGCGTAGAGGACCGCGGGCGCGGGGACCGGCAGCGGCGGCGGCGCCGGCGGTTCGTAGTGCTCTTCCGGCCGGTCGAGCACCGGCACCTCGTGCGGTGCCGGCGGGGGCGCGTCCGACGGCGACCGGTCGACGGCCGTGGGGCCGTGCTCGGCCTCGAAGGCGGCGACGATGCGGCGCCACTCGGCGTCCTCGTCGAGGTCGCGCCCGGCCGGCCGGCGGGGCACGCGCGGCTCGACGGGGTGCTCGTCGGCGTGCTGCTCGACCAGTCCCCGCGCCTCGGCCTGGCGCGACCGGTCGACGAACAGCCGGTCCGACGGCGGGCTGGGGAGGACGACCGACCGGGTGTAGGGGCCGACGTCGGCGGCCGGCTCCAGGTAGGCGGCGATGCCGGCGGCCTCGAGCACGTCGAGGAGGTGCTCGCCCACCCGTGGGTCGACGTCGCGCACCGGGCTCCAGAGCGCGGCGTCGAGGCCGTTGTCGCGGCGGCCCCGGCCGCGCCGCTCGGTCACCGACGCCCGCCCGACGAGGCGTCGGTCTCGTCCGCCGGCACGCGCGCGCGGATCCACTCGGCGGAGCGGCGGAAGATCAGCGGGGCGTCGTTGTCCAGGGTGGCCACGTGGTAGCTGTCCTCCAGCACGACCTCGGTGGTGTCCGGGCTGGCCACACCGGCCAGCAGCAGGGTGCTGTTCACCGGTTCCACGACGTGGTCCTCGGTGCTGCGGAAGACGATGACCGGTGCCGTGACCAGCCCCAGGTCGGCGCGGGTGGCGGCCCAGAGGCCGCGCAGCTGCAGCATCGCCCGCGTCGGCAGCTTCGGATAGGCGAGCTCGGTGACGCCGGGCTTCTTGATGTCGCTGGCGATCGGCGCCCAGCTGGGCGTCAGCCGGGCCAGCAGCGGGAGCAGCTTGGCGTCCAGCCGCTGGGTCATCAGGGCCGGGTTGACCAGCAGCAGTCCGGCGACGCCGTCGGGGCGCACCTCGGCCAGGCGGGTGGCCAGCGTCCCGCCCATCGAGAGCCCGGCGACGAACACCCGGTCGCAGGTGGTGGCGAGCTCGTCGAACGCGTGCTCCACCGTCGCCGTCCACTGGTCGGAGGTGCTGGCGTTGCAGTCCTCCCAGCGGGTGCCGTGGCCGGGCAGCAGCGGGCACCGGACGGCGAAGCCCTCGGCGGCGAGGTGCTCGCCCCAGGGCCGCATGCTCATCGGCGTCCCGGTGAACCCGTGGACCAGGAGCACGCCGGTGCGCCCGTCGGGGCCGTCGCCGCCGGGGAACCGGAACGGCTCGGCGCCGGGCATGACCGCGGGAACGGGGGTCGGTCCGGGCACGGCGCTCCTCCTCGGCATCCGGCGTCGCGCCGGTGTCGGCTACCTCACGATGGGTCCCGGATTGTGATCGGGGCCCCAGGCTCCCTAGTCTGGCAGTCCCCGAGGGAGGCGTGTTGTTCTACTGGTTCCTCAAGTTCGTCGCGATCGGTCCGGCGGTGACGGTGGTCTGCCGCCCGAAGGCAGAGGGCGTCGAGCACGTGCCGGCGACGGGCGCGGCGATCCTGGCGAGCAACCACCTCTCCGCGGCCGACTGGATCTTCATGCCGCTGCAGCTGAAGCGGCGGGTGACCTTCCTGGCGAAGGCCGAGTACTTCACCGGCAAGGGGGTCAAGGGCTTCCTGCAGCGTGCCTTCTTCTCCGGCGCCGGCCAGGTGCCGATCGACCGGTCCAGCGCGTCGGCGGCCGAGAACGCCATCCAGACCGGCCTGCGCATCCTCCGCGAGGGCAAGCTGCTCGGCATCTACCCGGAGGGGACGCGCTCGCCCGACGGCCGGCTCTACCGCGGCAAGATCGGGGTCGCCCGCATGGCGCTGGAGACCGGTGTGCCGGTGATCCCGGTGGCCATGTGCTACAGCTCCCGGAAGCTGCCCTTCGGCAAGGAGCTGATGCGGGTGAAGGTCGTCTTCGGGGAGCCGCTGGACTTCAGCCGCTACGAGGGGCTGGCCGGGGACCGGTTCGTCGAGCGCTCGATCACCGACGAGATCATGTACGAGATCATGACCCTGTCGGGTCAGGAGTACGTCGACGTCTACGGCGCCACGGTGAAGAAGTCGATGGACGCGACGGGCGCCAGCGCCAACGACGTCGTCGCCACCCTCCAGCCGCCGGTCACCGAGGCCGCCGACCGCGCCCCCACGACCCTCGCCGGCTAGCTAGCGGGGCAGCAGTCGGTCGAGCACGTCGCGCAGCAGCGTGAGCAGCTCCGCCCGGGGCATCGTCGGCTCCAGGACCCACTGGGCGACGAGGTCCTCGGTGAACGAGAAGAACGCGAGCACCAGCTGCCGGCGGCGCGCGTCGTCGGGGAGCCCGAGGGTCCGCAGCCCCACCTCGACGAGCCGGCGGCGGGTCTCCTCGTACACCTCGGCCACCCACGGATCGCCCCCCGCGGCGCCACGCACGAAGGCCAGGTGGGTCTCCCGGAAGGTCTCCACCCAGCCGACGTAGCGGTCGAGCATCCCGTCGACGGTGTCGACGCCGTCACTCCCCCCGGCAGGCGCGCCCGGCCGGGGCAGCAGGTGGGTCCACAGCAGCTCCGCCGCCGCCCGGGTGACCGCGGCGTAGTAGTCGCGCTTGCTCGGGAAGTAGTGGAACAGCAGGCTGCGGCTGATGCCGGCCCGGCGGGCCACCTCATCGATGGTCAGCTCCTGCACCGGTGTGGTGGGCAGCAGCTCCAGCCCGATCTGCACCAGCTGCGCCCGCCGGTCGCCCGCCGATCGCCGGCCCCGGCCCGCTCCGGTGGGGGAGGTCGTCATGACCGCATCCTCCGGGTCACGCCACCGCCCGCTCGCCGGTGGCCGCGGCCACCAGCCGGAGCAGCCCGTCGACGACGAGCCGGGGGCGCTCCTGGGTGAGCATGTGGCCGGTCCGCTCCACCACGTGCAGGCGGGCTCCGGGCAGCGCCTCGGCGAGCCGGGCGCTGTGCCGCTCCGGGGTGAGCTTGTCGCTGTCGCCGACGAAGACCTCCACCGGCACGCGCGCGAGCGCGGCGAGCTCGGTGTGCTTGTCGTGGTCGCCGAGGGCCGGCAGGAACTCGATGAACGACCGCAGGCTGGACGCGTGCATGATCTGCGCGCCCGCCAGCACCATCTCGTCGGTGGCGTCGGCGCCGTAGAGCAGGTCGCGGACCACCTTCCGGTGCCGCGGGTGGGTCGGCGGCACCAGGCCGCGGAGCCGTTCGAGCACGCCGGCGCCGGCCAGGGCCGCGCGGAGGACGCCGGGGCGGATCGTGGCCATGCGCCCGCCCGCCGACCGGGGGTCGGCGGCCAGGTCGCCGGCGGAGGTCGACACCAGCGCGACGCCGCGCACCCGGTCGCCGAACAGCTCGGGACGGGCGGCGGCCAGGCACATGACGGTCATGCCGCCCATGGAGTGCCCGCCCAGCACCACCGGCCCGGTGGGGGCCAGGCGGTCGAGCACCTCGGCCAGGTCGGCGCCGAGCTGGTCGATGGAGAGGGGGGTCGCCGGGCGCGTGGGCGGCGGCCACGTCGAGCGGCCGTGCCCGCGCTGGTCGTAGCGCACCAGGCGCAGCGCGCCGTCGGCCACGTGGCCGGCCAGCAGCCCCGCGACGTCGTCCCACGCCGCCTGCGACAGCGTCCAGCCGTGGGCGAGGACGACAGTCACCGGCGCGTCGTCCGCGCCCTCGACGGTGGCGTGCAGCGCGGCGCCGTCGGGGGTGGGCACCGCGGCGGTGCGCCTGCGGACGGTCCGGGTGGTCGTGCCGGTCACGCGGCCTCCTCCGTGCGGACGGGCGTCCCGGCCGGGACGCCGACGTAGTTCTCCCGGTCCAGCGCCCGGGTGAGCTTGCGGAACCGGAAGGTGAAGTCCGGCCAGAGCGTGGTGTTGTGACCGTGCCGGTCGAGGTACCAGCTCGCGCAGCCGCCGCCGAGCCACACGGTGCCCTTCGACTTCCGGGCGATCAGGTCTCGGTAGGCCTCCTGGGCCTGCGGTGTCGTCTCGAGGACGGCCAGGCCCTCGGTCTCCATCGTGCGCAGCGCGTCGTCGACGTAGGCGACCTGCGACTCGATCATGTAGACCATCGACGTGTGGCCGACGCCGACGTTCGGCCCGACCAGCAGGAACAGGTTCGGGAAACCGGCCACGGTGGTGCTGCGGTTGCTCACCATGCCGCCGGCCCACACCTCGGCGAGCGTGCGCCCGTCCCGGCCGGCGATGCGTTCGGCGATCGGCAGGTCGGTCACGTGGAAGCCGGTGGCCAGCACGATCGTGTCGGTGGGGCGCTCGACGCCGTCCCCGGTGACGACGGACCGCGGGCGGATCTCGGCGATCCCCGCGGTCACGAGCTCGGCGTTGGGCGCGGTGACGGCGGGGAAGTAGTCGTTGCTGATCAGGATGCGCTTGCACCCGACGGTGTAGTCCGGCGTCAGCGCCGCCCGCAGCTTCGGGTCGCGGACCTGCCGCTCCAGGTGTGCCGTGGCGAGCCTGCCCACGGGCCGGAGGAAGACCCGGCGCTTGGCCATGCCGAGCACCAGGAACTCGCGGAGCACGTACAGCATCCCCCGGACGGCGCGCTGCAGGCCGGGGACCAGCCGGTACAGCCGGCGGGCCCACGGCTTCACCTCGTGGTCGGTGCGGGGGACCACCCAGGCGGGGGTGCGCTGGTAGACCGCGATGCTCTCCACCTGCGGCTGGATCGCCGGCACGATCTGGATCGCCGAGGCGCCCGTGCCGATCACCGCGACCTTCTCGCCGCTGACGTCGTGCGCGGAGTCCCAGCGCGCCGAGTGCATGACGGTGCCCTCGAAGGTCTCCAGCCCCGGGATGTCGGGGTAGGTGGGGTCGGCGAGGGCGCCGGCGGCGGAGACGAGCACCTGGGCGCGGAACTCGCCGGCCGTCGTCGTGACCAGCCAGCGGCGGGCGGCGTCGTCCCAGCGGGCCGCGGTCACCTCGGCCCCGAAGACGCACTGCGCGCGCACCCCGTACCGGTCCGCGGTGGCCTGCAGGTAGGCCTGGATCTCCGGCTGCTCGGAGTAGGAGCGCGGCCAGTCCGGGTTCGGGGCGAACGAGAACGAGTACAGGTGCGACTGCACGTCGCACGCCGCACCCGGGTACGTGTTGTCCCGCCAGGTGCCGCCGACGTCGTCGGCCCGCTCGAGGAGCACGACGTCGGTCTCGCCCCGTTCCCGCAGCTTGATGGCCATGGCCAGGCCGGCGAACCCGGTCCCGATGATCGCCACCCGCACCTCGCGGGCCGGGGTCGCGCCCGGGCGAGGGGAGACGGTGGGCTGCGCGTCGATCGTGCTGGTCACCTGGGTCGGCTCCTTGCCTCCGGCTTGCTGAGCAACGGTCAACAAGCTACAACGTCGGTTGAGCAGTGCTCAACAGGAGCACGTCGACCGCAGGAGCACCCATGGCGTCTCGATCCCGTACGCGCACCCCCCTGGCCGGGAAGTCGGTCCTCATCACCGGCGCCGCGCGCGGCATCGGCGCCGCGCTGGCCCGCAAGGCGGCCGCGCGCGGCGCCCGCGTCGCCCTGGTCGGGCTGGAGCCGGCGCAGCTCGCGCAGGTCGCGGACGAGCTGGGGCCCGAGCACCTGTGGGTGGAGGCCGATGTGACCGACGCCGACGCCCTGGCGGCGGCGGTGCAACGGACGGTGGACACCTTCGGCGGGCTGGACGTCGTCGTCGCGAACGCGGGCATCGCGCCGCTCACCACCGTGATGACCAGCTCCGCGCACGCGCTGGCCCGCACCATCGAGGTCAACCTGATCGGCACGATGCTGACCGCCCACGCGGCGCTGCCGGAGATCGCCGCGCGGCGGGGCCACGTGCTGCTGGTCAGTTCCGCCGCGGCCTTCACCGTGCTCCCCGGCATGAGCGCCTACTGCGCGTCGAAGGCCGGCGTCGAGCGCTTCGGCGACGCCCTGCGGCTGGAGGTCGCGCACCGGGGGGTCACCGTCGCGAGCGCCCATCCCACGTGGATCGACACCGACCTGGTGCGTGACACCGAGGCCGCGCTGCCCACCTTCGCCGAGACCCGCCGGCGGCTGCCCGGCCCGCTGGGCGCCTACACCTCGGTGGAGGCCTGCGCCGAGGCGCTGGTGGAGAACCTGGAGACCCGTGGCCGCCGGGTGTTCGTGCCGCGCTCCGTGGGCACGGTGGCCGCGCTGCGCCAGCTCGTCACCGGCGTGGTCGCCGAGAAGCTCGCGCTGGCGGTCTCGGCGAAGCGGGTGCCGCAGCTCGAGCGGGACATCGCGGCGCTGGGCGGGCGCGAGTTCGGTGCGAACTCCGTCGGCGACCGGTCGACGGGCGCTGCCTGACGGGGGCGCCCCGGCGGCGACCTACGGTGGACGCCGTGCGCCGCTTCTTCTACGACACCGAGTTCATCGAGGACGGGACCACGATCGACCTCGTCTCCATCGGCGTCGTCGACGAGACCGGCCGCGAGTTCTACGCGGTGAGCACGGAGTTCGACCCCGGCAAGGCCATCCCCTGGGTGCGCCGCAACGTGCTCGACCAGCTGCCCCCGCCGGCGGACAAGGCGTGGCGCAGCCGGCAGCGGATCCGCGAGGACCTGCTCTCCTTCCTGACCGCACCGGGGGAGGAGATCGAGCTCTGGGCCTGGTTCGCCGCCTACGACCACGTGGCGCTGTGCCAGCTGTGGGGCGCGATGCCGGCGCTGCCCCGGCCCATCCCGCGCTTCACCCGGGAGCTGCGGCAGCGCTGGGACGACCGCGGGCAGCCGCCGCTGCCATCGAAGCCGCAGGGCACCCACGACGCGCTGGTCGACGCCCGCTACAACCTCGCCCGCTGGCACGCCATCGAGGCCGCCGCCGGCGCCTGACCGGCCCGTTGCGCGCAGCAGGCCCCCTCCCGACGGCGGGAGAGGGCCTGCTGCGCGCGGGGCCGGGCTACACCGTGAAGACGGCGAGCAGCCGGTTGAGCTCCTTGGACAGCCCGTCCAGCTCCCGGGCCGCAGAGCGGGCCCGCTCCACGTCGCTCGCGCTGTCGTCGGCGTCCCGGCTCACCGTGGTCAGCGTGGTGGTGACGGTGCCGGCGCCCTCCGCCGCCGTCGCCACGCTGCGGCTGAGCTCCCGGGTGGTCGCCGTCTGCTCCTCGACGGCGCTGGCGATCGTCGTCTGGTGGTCGTTGATCGCCCGGACCACCTCGGCGATGCGCGCGATCGACCGCACCGCATCGGTGGTCTCGGACTGGATGCCCTGGACCCGCTGCGCGATCTCCTCGCTGGCCTTCGCCGCCTCCTGCGCGAGCTCCTTGACCTCGTTGGCGACGACGGCGAAGCCCTTGCCCGCATCGCCAGCGCGGGCCGCCTCGATCGTGGCGTTGAGGGCCAGCAGGTTGGTCTGCTCGGCCACGCCGGAGATCACCTTGACGACGTCCCCGATCTCCGCGGAGCTCGCCCCGAGGGCGGCGATCGTCGTCTCGGTCTGCTCGGCGAGGGAGGCCGCCTGGCGGCCGACCTCCGCGGCCTCGGCGGCGCTGCGGGCGATCTCGGTGATCGAGACCCCCATCTCCTCGGCGCCGGCGGCCGCCGAGGAGACGCTGCTGCTGATCTCCGCCGCGACGCCGTGGGCCCCCTGCGCCTGGTCCCGGCTGCGGGAGGCGCGCTGCGCCAGGCCGTCGGCGACGGTGGACACCCCGGCGGCGGAAGCAGCGACGTCCTGCGCGCACCGGTGGATGTCGCGCACGGTGCCGGCGACCTTCTCGACGAAGCGGTTGAAGGCGCCGGAGAGCTGCCCGACCTCGTCGTCGCGGGAGTCGTCCATCCGCTGGGTCAGGTCGCCCTCCCCGTCGGCGATCTCGGCCATGCGGTCGCGCAGGCGGGTCAGGGGCTGGGTCAGCCGGTGCCCGACCCACCGGGCGAGCACCCCGCCCAGCACGGCGATCACCAGGCCGGCGACCACCATCGCCCACATCATCGACGAGCGCCCGGACGCCAGGGACTCCTGGGCGCCGGAGAAGTCCTCGTCGCGCGCCACGGTGGCGATGACCCAGTCCCAGGGGGCGTAGTACGACACCCGGACGGTCGTGGGGCCGGCCTGGGGGTCGTCGTAGCGCACGGTCGCCTGCTCGCCGTCCTGCAGCGGCAGGGCGGCGTCGACGATCTGCTGCACGTACGGCGCGCCGTCGGCGTCGGTGGCGGTGAGCATCTGCTCGCCGTCGCGGCTGCCGTCGGGGCTGATCAGGACGGTGCCGGCGCGGTCCCCGGTGCCGCCGTAGATCTCGACGTGGCCGTTCGTCCCGATGGTGGTGGCCTGCAGGCCCTCGCGGAGAGCGGGCAGGTTCTCCTGCTTCACCCCGACGTAGAGGACGCCGACCACGTCGCCCCCGGGCCCGAGGATGGGCTCGTAGGCCGACACCAGCCACGAGTCGACGACGAAGGCGTTGCCGCGGTAGGTCTGCCCGCCGCTGACCGCCGCCGCGACCGGGTTGGGCTTGCCGTCGGGGTTCACCGCCGGGATGTAGGTGCCGATGGCGCGGGTGCCGGTGGCGGTCTGGACGTTCGTGGCCACCCGCAGGAAGTCGCCCGAGGGCATCTTCTGGAAGATGGTCACGGTGGCGCCGACCATCTCCTTGACGGTGTCGACCACCGGCGTGGGGACGGCGGCGTCGCTGTTCTTCCCCAGCCAGTCGCCGCCGACCAGCACGCGGGGCAGGGCCACGGGCGTGACCTCGCCGTTCATCTGGTTCTTGGCGTCCCAGGCGACCAGGTCGCGGCCGGAGCCGTCGACGGCGAAGCCGCCGGCCTGCTGGAGGACGTAGCGGGCGGTGGCGAGGTCGGAGTCGACCTTGGCGGCGGTGGAGGCGCCCTGGGTGGAGACGACGTCGTAGGTGCCGCGGGCCGCCCGGCTGATGTCCTGCTCGACGAGGGCCTCCATGTCCCGCGCGGCGTCGTCGGCGAACCGGCTGCTCTGCCAGGCGCTGACGCCGCCCATGGCCACGCCGGTCGCGGCGACGCTGGCCACCGCGAGGGCCACCACCTTGGTGCGGATACCCGTGCTCGAGGGGACCGCCCAGGCGGGCAGGTTCGTCCAGCGCATGTTCGGCCTTCCGGGTCGGGGGCGGCGATCTGCGTGCCGCCGCTCGACCGGGGTATCGGCAGGTCAGCGCCGCTCCCGGTGCCGAACCGACCGTTCGTGGCCTGATCGTCACCGCGCGGGGCGGGTGGTGCGCCTGGGTGGAGTCGCTCCACGGTCCCGCGGCCCCGCGCCGGGACGTCGTCCCGCTTCGTGGGACGGCTCTCTCGGAGGGCGGATGGGTCTCGCCGTACCCTCGGGGCGTGAGCCTCCCCGAACCTGCCGAGCTGGTCCCCGGTCTGGACCGGTGGCGGGAGCTGCCCGCCGCCCAGCAGCCGCGGTGGCCCGACCGGGCCGCCCTGGATGCCGTGCTGGCGACTCTCTCGTCGGTCCCGCCGATCGTCGCCCCGAGCGAGGTCGACACGCTCCGCGCCCAGCTGGCCGACGTCGCCCAGGGCAAGGCGTTCCTGCTGCAGGGCGGTGACTGCGCGGAGACGTTCGACCTCAACACCGAGCCGCACCTGCAGGCCACCACCCGCACGTTGCTGCAGATGGCGGTCGTCCTCACCTACGGCGCGAGCGTGCCGGTGGTCAAGGTCGGCCGGGTGGCCGGGCAGTACGCCAAGCCGCGCTCGTCGGACACCGACGCCCTGGGCCTGCCCTCGTACCGGGGCGACATGGTGAACGACCTGGAGCCGGTGCTGGAGAAGCGGATCCCCGACCCGAACCGGCTGGTGCGGGCCTACGCGAACTCCGCAGCCGCCATGAACATGATCCGGGCCTACGCCCGTGGCGGCCTGGCCGACCTGCACGCGGTGCACGACTGGAACCGCGACTTCGTCGCCAACTCGCCGGCGGGCGTGCGGTACGAGGTGATCGCCCGGGAGATCGACCGCGCGCTGGCGTTCATGCGGGCCTGCGGCATCGAGTCCGACGCGCTGCGCGGGGTGGAGCTGTTCAACTCGCACGAGGCGCTGATCCTCGACTACGAGCGCGCGCTGCTGCGCATGCACGAGGGCCGGCCGTACGCCCTCTCCGCCCACTTCGTCTGGGTGGGGGAGCGGACCCGCCAGATGGACGGCGCGCACATCGAGTTCGTGTCGAAGCTGGCGAACCCGATCGGCGTGAAGATCGGCCCGACGACGACGCCGGAGCAGGCCGTGGAGCTCGTCGAGCGCCTCGACCCGGAGGGCGTGCCGGGCCGGCTCACCCTGATCAGCCGGATGGGCAACGGGAAGATCCGCGACGTCCTGCCGGGCATCGTGGAGAAGGTCACCGCCAGCGGGCACACCGTCGTCTGGCAGTGCGACCCGATGCACGGCAACACCCACGAGTCCCCGACCGGCTACAAGACCCGGCACTTCGACCGCGTGGTCGACGAGGTGCTCGGCTTCTTCGACGTGCACCGGGCGCTGGGCACCTGGCCCGGCGGCATCCACGTCGAGCTGACCGGTGAGGACGTCACCGAGTGCCTCGGCGGGGCGATGGAGATCAGCGACGAGGACCTCAACAGCCGGTACGAGACCGCCTGCGACCCGCGGCTGAACACCGGCCAGTCGCTGGAGCTGGCGTTCCTCGTGGCCGAGATGCTCCGCGGCTGATGTCCGGCATCGTCGACCTCCGCTCCGACACCGTCACCCGGCCGACCGCCGGGATGCGCCGGGCCATGGTGGAGGCGGAGGTCGGGGACGACGTCTACGAGGAGGATCCGGCCGTCCGCGCGCTCGAGGAGCGGACGGCGGAGCTCTTCGGTCACGAGGCGGCGCTGTTCGTGCCCTCGGGGACGATGGGCAACCAGATCGGCATGCGCCTGGTCTGCGAGCCCGGCCAGGAGGTGCTCTGCGACGCCGATGCCCACGTCGTCACCTACGAGATGGGCGCCGCGGCGGCGATCTTCGGGATCAGCACCCGGACTGTCGTGTCTGCCGGTGGACGGCTGGACGCCGCACAGCTGATCGAGCAGGTGCGGCCGAAGGACAACTGGCACCTGACCGCGACCGCGGCGGTCGCGGTGGAGAACTCGCACAACCGCGGGGGCGGGCTGGTGCAGCCGCTCGACCAGTTGCAGCAGCTGTGGAACTGGTCGCGCGAGGCAGGCGTCGCCGTGCACCTGGACGGCGCCCGGATCTGGAACGCGCACGTGGCGTCCGGCGTCCCGCTGTCCACCTACGGCCGGCTGGCGGACACGGCGTCCGTCTGCTTCTCCAAGGGCCTGGGGACGCCGGTCGGCTCGGTGCTGGTGTCCTCCGCCGAGCGGATCGCGACCGCGCGGCTCTGGCGCAAGCGGCTCGGCGGGGGCATGCGGCAGGTCGGCGTCCTCGCCGCGGCCTGCACCTACGCGCTGGATCACAACCTGGCGCGGCTGGCCGAGGACCACCAGCACGCGCAGCTGCTGGCCAAGCGGCTCGGCGTGGACCCCGCGACGGTCGAGACCAACATGGTCGTGCTGGACGACGTCGCCGCGCCGATGGTGGCCGAGGCCGCGAAGGCGCGGGGCGTGCTGGTCAGCCAGGTGAGCGCCCGCAGGATCCGCCTCGTCACGCACCTCGACGTCGACCGCGCGGCCGTCGACCGCGCCGCCGACGTCCTCGCGGAGCTGTTCGACCGCTGACCGCCGGGCGGACCGGTGAGAGCGGCCGGCACCGCCAGATCTGCGATGTGGTCCGCATCGGGCGGCTGATGGGGGCCAGTGTGCAGATCTCGCCCGGGGCTCGCGGGGGGTCAGTCGCCGATCAGGGAGTTCAGCAGCTTGATGTCGGCGGCGTGGCCGCCGCACGGGTCGCCGTCGCGCAGGCTCGGCGTCTCCACGACCATGGGCACCCCGGCGGTGGTGCGGTGCCGCAGCAGCTCGGCGAACGGGCCGGTGCCGTACTCGCCCGACCCGATCAGGCCCTCGCCGATGGTCGTGTGCCGGTCGCGCTTGGAGCCGCAGGGGTCGAGCGAGTCGTTCACGTGCACCAGGCCCAGCCGACCCGGGCCCACGGTGGCCTCCAGCGCCTCGAGGGTGGCCGACATCCCGCCGGGGGCGGCGAGGTCGTGACCGGCGGCCCAGGCGTGGCAGGTGTCGAAGCAGACGCCCAGCAGCGGGTGGTGCTCCAGCGCCGCGAAGTAGGGGCCGAGCTCCTCCACCGTGGCGGCCAGCGCCTTGCCGCCGCCGGCCGTCGGCTCGATCAGCAGCCGTGGCCCGTCGGGGTCGGCGGCCTCCAGCACGGGCAGCAGCTGCTCGTGGAGCTGGCGCAGCGCCGGCTCGTACCGGTCCTCGCCGACGGCGGACCCGGCGTGCACCACCACGCCCTGGCAGCCCAGCTGCGCGCCGCGCCGCAGGTTGTGCGCGATCGAGGCGACCGACTGCGTCACGGTCGTCTCGGTCGGCGAGCCGACGTTCACCAGGAACGGGGTGTGGATGAACGAGGGCACGCCGCGCTCGGCGCACCCGGCGGTGAACCGCGCGTCCTGCGCCGGGTCACCGTCGGTGAGCTTCCAGCCGCGGGGATTGCCCACGAAGACCTGGACGGCGCGGGCGGCGACGGCGTCGGTGTAGGCGAGCCCACCCGTGGCCAGGCCGCCCTTGATCTGGATGTGCGCGCCGATGGCGGGCACACCGGGGGAGGTGTTCGACAAGGACCTATCCGAAGGTGAGCAGGATGGTGACGGGGGTGCCGCGCTCGACGGTCTCGCCGGCCGCGGGGCTCTGCCGCAGCACCCGGTTGCCGAAGAACCGGGTGGCCTCCACCTGCAGGCCGGCGGCCCGCAGGATCTCGGCGGCCTCGTCGCCGCTCCTGCCGACGACGTCGGGCACCGTGACGAGCGGGACGCCCGCCGAGACCTGGATGCGCACGGTGCTGCCGTAGGGGACAGGGCCCGCGCCCGGACCCGGCTCGACGGCCATGACCTCACCCTTGTCGACCTGGTCGCTGCGCCCGTCCTCGCTGCGCTCCACGGTGAAGCCCTGCGCCTCGAGGTTGGCCCGCGCCTGCTCCGGGGTCTGCCCGGTCACGTCGGGGACGGTGACCGGTGCGCGGCCCTGGCTGACCACGACCGTCACGACCTGGTCGCGCTTGAGGGCGGTGCCCGCGGGCGGGTCGAAGCCGACCACGTTGCCCGGGGGCACGGTGTCGTCGTAGGCCTGGCCCCGGGTGATCTGGATCGGCAGGTCGGCCTGCAGGCGCGCCTCGACGTCGTCGACGGGCTGGCCCACGAGCTCCGGCGACACGGTGTAGCGCTCGGGCCCCTTGGAGACGACGACGCGGACGTCGGTTCCGCGGATCAGCTCGCCCGACGCCGGGTCGGTGGAGATCACCACGCCCTCCGGCACCGACTCGCTCCACTCCCGGACCACCGGGTCGGGGTCGAGGCCGGCGTCCTGCAGCAGGTCGATGGCCGTGCCCTCCTGCTTGCCGGTCACCGCGGGGACGTCGGTCCAGCGGCCGGAGCCCAGCCACCAGCCGACGGCGCCGACCGTGATCGCCATGAGCAGGACGACGGCGATCAGCAGCCGGGCGCGGCGACGCCGGATGTGGTCGGGGACGCCGGGACGCGGCCGCGCCGGCCCGGGGCGACGGCCCTGCACGTCGGTCGTGGGACCGGCGCCCATCCCCGGCAGCATGCTGGTGCGCCCGGTGCGCGAGCCGCGGCCGCCGAGCACCTCGGTGCCGGGATCGCTGGGGTGGCCGGGCCGGGGCCGGGTCGGGCGGTTGGTGGGCCGCAGCGTGCCGGGGCCGGCCGTGCTCTGCCCGGTCGGCACGGGGACCGGGTCGATGCCGAGGTCGGTGCGGACGTCGTGCAGCTCCGCGAGGAACGCCCCGGCGTCCAGGGGACGCCCGGCGGGGTCGCGGCGGGTGGTGCGGGCCACCAGCTCGTCGACCTGCCAGGGCAGGCCAGGGACCTCGGCCGACGGTGCGGGCACGTCGTGGTGGACGTGCTGGTAGGCCACCGCGAGCGGGGTGTCACCGCCGAACGGCGGGTGCCCGGTGAGCATCTCGTAGAGCACGATGCCGGCGGCGTAGATGTCGCTGCGGGCATCGGCGCGACCGCGCTCGAGCTGCTCGGGGGAGAGGTAGGCGACGGTGCCGATGAGCACCCCGCCGGTCTGGCTGGTCTGCCCGGTGCCGACGACGGCGCGCGCCAGCCCGAAGTCGGCCACCTTGACCACGCCGTCGACGCCGATGAGCACGTTCTCCGGCTTGATGTCGCGGTGCACGATCCCGGCCCGGTGCGCGGCGGTGAGCCCGGCGAGCACCGGCTCCAGGACGGCGAAGGCCTCGGCGACGGTGAGCCGGCCGCGGGCGCTGAGCAGGTCGCGCAGCGTCCGCCCGCGCACGAGCTCCATGACGAGGAAGACCAGGCCCTGGTCGCTGCCCTGGTCGCTGACGCCGACGACGTTGACGTGGCTGAGCATCGCCGCCGCGCGCGCCTCGCGGGTGAACCGGTCGACGAACGTGGGGTCGTGGGCCAGGTGCTCGGCCATGACCTTGACCGCGACGGTCTTGTGCAGCCGGAGGTCGGTGGCCGCGTAGACGGTGGACATGCCGCCTCGCGCCACCCGCTCCTCGAGGCGGTAGCGCCCCTCGAGAACGAGGCCGACCACGGGGTCGGTCACGGCGGTGTCCACACGGCCGAGTGTAGGAGCGCCGACCGTGCCGGTGGCCCTGCGACGCGGCGGAGGGGAACACCGGGGCGCCTGTGACGCGTGGTCGGGGTGCGCCACGTCACCCCGTGCGCCCTCCCGTGGCCCGCCGCGGACGTGCGGGCCACGGGACACCACATCAGGCGAGGTCGAGGCCCGGGTAGAGCGGGTGCGCCGCCAGCAGCTCGGCCGCCGCCGCCCGGGTGCGCTCGGCGACGCCGTCGGCCACCACGTACTTCGCCTGCGAGGCGCCACCGTCGCGGGTCGCCGTCGGGGTCGTGGCGGAGAGCGCGTCGACGATGAGCTCCGCCGTCCGGTCGAACTCCCCCGAGCCGAAGCCGCGGCTGGTGAGCGCGGGGGTGCCGAGCCGGATGCCGGAGGTGTACCAGGCGCCGTTCGGGTCGGCCGGGACCGAGTTGCGGTTCGTGACGATGCCGGCGTCCAGCAGCGCGGACTCCGCCTGCCGGCCGGTCAGCCCGAAGCCGGTGACGTCGATGAGCACCAGGTGGTTGTCGGTGCCGCCGGTGACCAGCTGGGCGCCGCGCTTCGTCAGCCCCTCGGCCAGGCTCTGCGCGTTGTCGGCCACCTGCTGGGCGTAGCCGGCGAACTCCGGGCGCCGGGCCTCGGCGAACGCCACCGCCTTGGCGGCCATGACGTGGGGGAGCGGGCCACCGAGCACCATCGGGCAGCCGCGGTCGACGGCGTCGGCGAACTCCGGCTGCGCCAGCACGAACCCGCCTCGAGGGCCGCGCAGCGACTTGTGGCTGGTGCTGGTCACGACGTGGGCGTGCGGCACCGGGTCGAAGTCACCGGTGAGCACCTTGCCCGCGACCAGGCCGGCGAAGTGCGCCATGTCGACGACCAGGGTGGCGCCGACCTCGTCGGCGATCTCGCGCATCGCCGCGAAGTCCACCCGCCGCGGGTAGGCGGAGTAGCCGGCCATGAGGATCAGCGGCCGGAACTCGCGGGCCCGGGCGCGGACGGCGGCGTAGTCCAGCAGCCCGGTCGACGGGTCGGTGCCGTAGGAGGACTGCTCGAACATCTTGCCGCTGATGTTGGGGCGGAAGCCGTGGGTGAGGTGACCGCCGGCGTCCAGCGACATCCCGAGCATCCGCTGGTCGCCCAGGGCGCGGCGCAGCGTCGCCCAGTCGGCGTCGGTGAGGTCGTTGACGTGCCGCGCGCCGGCCTCCTGCAGGGCGGGCAGCTCGACCCGCTGGGCGAGCACGGCCCAGAACGCCACGAGGTTGGCGTCGATGCCCGAGTGCGGCTGGACGTAGGCGTGCGAGGCGCCGAACAGCTCGCGGGCGTGCTCGGCGGCGAGGGCCTCGACGGTGTCGACGTTCTGGCAGCCGGCGTAGAACCGGTGCCCGGCGGTGCCCTCGGCGTACTTGTCGCTGAACCAGTTGCCCATGGTGAGCAGCACGGCGGGGCTGGCGTAGTTCTCGCTGGCGATGAGCTTGAGCGAGCCGCGCTGGTCGGCCAGCTCCTGGCTGATCGCGTCGGCGACCCGGGGCTCGACGGCGCCGATCACGGCCAGGGCGTTGCGGTAGGCGGCCGAGGCGGCCGCGCCGTCGAAGGAGTGGGTGGTGCGGGGGGCGGTGGTCATGAGGGCTCCTGCGCTGAACGACGGATAGGTGCCCAGGCGCACGGCGACGGTGGTGCGAGCCGCTCCCCGGTGGTGGCCCACCTCGACGCGCCAGTCACGGCCCTCCGAGAGGTTATCGCGCCGCCACCACGGTGTCGGCGGGCACCGATCGCACGTCGTCCAGACCGCACAGGACCATCGTGTGCTCGAGCTCCTCGGCGAGGCCGCCGAGGACCCGGGCCACGCCCTGCTCGCCCCCGGCGGCGAGCCCCCAGACGATCGGCCGGCCGAGGAAGACCGCCGACGCACCCAGGGCGAGCGCGGTGAGCACGTCCGAGCCCGACCGGATGCCGCCGTCGGCGTAGACCTCCACGTCCTCGCCCACGGCGTCGACCACCTCGGGGAGCGCCTGGGCGCTGCTCACCGCGGGGTCGACCTGCCGGCCACCGTGCGTGGTGACCCACACCGCGGCGGCGCCGGCCTGCACGCAGCGGACGGCGTCGTCGCCCCGCAGGACCCCCTTGACCACCACGGGCAACCCGGAGAGCTCGCCGAACCGGGCGATCTCGTCGAAGGTCCAGGTGCCGGTGGCCAGGCCGTCCAGGGTCGGCTCCTCGCCCTCCGGGGGCCGGTTGGCCATCCGGACGCCGGCGCGGTGCACGAAGTCGTGGCGCAGGTCGCGGCGGCGGCGCCCCAGCAGCGGGACGTCGACGGTCATGACCAGCGCCCGGTAGCCGGCGTCCCCGGCGCGGCGGGCGAGGTCGTCGGTGTGCCGCTCGGAGTGCAGCCGGTACAGCTGGAACCACTTCGGGCTGCCGGGCTCGACGGCGGCGACCTCCTCCAGGCTGTGGGTCGCGCTGGTGGAGACGGTCATCAGGGCGCCGGTGGCTGCGGCGGCCCGGGCGGTGGCCAGCTCGCCGTCGGGGTGCGCCATGGCCTGGTAGGCCCACGGGGCGATGCCGATCGGGGTGCGCACCGGCGTGCCCAGCAGCTCGGTGGCCAGCGAGGCGGTGGTGGTGCCGCGCAGCACCCGGGGCCGGAGCCGCCAGGTGCGCCAGGCCGCCGTCGCCTCGCCCATCGTCGTCTCGGTCTCGGCGCCGCCCGCGTAGTAGTCGTAGACCGGCTGGGGCAGCAGCTCCCGGGACCGGGCCTCCAGCTCCACCAGATCGACGAACGGCGGCTCCGGGCGGGGATCCTCGGCGGCCTCGCTCGCGTCGTGCCGGCCGGTCGGTCCCGGTACCGGGCTGCTCGTCGGTCCGCTGCTCGCCATAGGCTGACACTCTATGGAGACGCTCACCCCCGCGGAGGTCGCCCAGCTGCTGGGCACCTCGCCGAACCGGGTCCGGCAGCTGCTGCGCGACGGGAAGCTGATGGCCGTCCCCGGCAGCGGGAACGGGAAGATCCCCGCCGACTTCGTGCAGGACGGGGTGGTCCTCAAGCACCTGCCCGGACTGCTGACGGTTCTCCGGGACGGCGGTTTCAGCGACGAGGAGGCCTTCGAGTGGCTGTTCCGCGAGGACGAGTCGCTCCCCGGCACCCCGGTACAGGCGCTGCGGGACGACCGGCACACCGAGGTCACCCGGCGGGCGCAGGCGCTGGCTCTCTGAGCGGGGTGCATCCGGGGGCGGGCCGGGGACGGAAACGGGTTCCGTGGAGCGGCTGACGTACCTGGGCCTGCTGGTCGGCTGCCTGGTGGTGACCGCCCCGCTGGAGCTGCTGCTGGGCGTGCGGGTCTACGCGCGCTGGCGGCGGCTGCTGATCGCCGTCCTCCCGGAGTTCGTCGTCTTCGTCAGCTGGGTCCTCTACGCCATCGCGCAGGGCCACTGGGACTACTCGGCGGTGCGCACCGTCGGCGTCCGGCTGCCCGGCGGGATCCCGCTGGAGGAGATCCTGTTCTTCCTCGTCGTCCCGCTGTGCTCGGTGCTCGCGCTGGAGGCGGTGCGGAAGGTCACCGGCTGGGACGCGGGCTACCCGGCGCGGGAGGCGGAGAAGTGAGCTACAGCGCCCTGGCGGTGACCGCGGTCGTCGCCGTCCTCGTGGTGGACCTGGCGCTCCTCCGCACCCGCATGGTCACCCGGCGGGTGTTCTGGGTCGCCTACGCGATCATCGTGTTCTTCCAGCTGCTGATGAACGGCGTGCTCACGGGGCTGGACGTGGTGACGTACGACCCGGCCACGATCTGGGGGCCGCGGATCGTCTACGCGCCGGTGGAGGACCTGCTCTTCGGCTTCGCCATGGTCACCCTCACCCTCGCCACCTGGGCGGCGGTCAACCGCCGGGCGAACACGGCCAGGCGGCGCGGCTTGGACACCGACACCCGGCGGTCGAGCACCCGGTAGTCGGCGCGCTCGATCTCGGTGAGGATCCCGCCGTAGAGGGCGGTGGCCGCGCGCACGCAGTCGCGCGACTCCGGCGCCAGCATCGGCGTGCCGGGCGCGGCGTCGTCGTACCGGCGGCGCACGATCGCCACCATCTCGCGCATCAGCTCCCGGAACCGGTCGTCGAACCGCTTGGCCGCCAGCTGCTCGCGGGTCACCCCGTGCGCGGCCATCAGGTCGGCGGGCAGGTAGACCCGGCCGCGGTCGACGTCCTCGCCGACGTCGCGCAGGAAGTTCGTCAGCTGGAACGCCTCGCCGAGGGCGATGGCGTGCGGCGCCGCCTCCTCGCGGGCGACGCCGGGCGCGGTCCCCAGGACGGGGAGCACCTGCAGGCCGATGACCGACGCCGAGCCCCACATGTAGCGGTCCAGCGCGTCGAGGTCGGCGTAACCGGTGACGTCGAGATCGCTGGTCATGGCGGCGAGGAAGTCGACCAGGTGCTCGACGGCGATCCCGTAGCGGCGGTAGGTGTGCACCAGCGCCAGCCGCACCGGGTCGTCGGACCAGCCCGTCTCCAGTTCGGTGAGCAACGCCTTCGACCAGGACAGCAGGTCGCCGGCCGGGTCGGCGCCGGGGTGGTCGACGAAGTCGTCGGCCACCCGCGCGGCCGCGTAGAGGGCGTGCACCGCCGGCCGCCGCTCCGGGGTGAGCAGGCGGGTGGCCAGGTGGTAGCTCTTGCCGTGCTCGGCGGCGATCGCGGCGCAGTGCCGGTAGGCGGCCGCCAGCTGGGCCTGCCGGGCGGCCTGGGTGCCGGGCGGCTGGAGGAGGCTCACCGGTCCACCGGCCCGGTGATCCGCTCGGCGGCCAGCCGGCCGCTGATCAGCACCATCGGCACGCCGACGCCCGGCTGCACCGAGGACCCGGCGAGCACCACGTTCTCGGGGCCGCGGCGGGGCAGCGTGGGGGTGCGGAACGGGCCGGTCTGACCGAAGATGTGCGCCAGCGCGAACGGCGTCCCGGCCGCCATGCCCTGGGCGGCCCAGGTGGCCGGGGTGTCCATGTGCTCGACCTCGATCGCGCCGGTGACGCCGGTGAACCCGCGTGCCTCCAGGGTGGCCAGGAGCTCGTCCCGGTAGCGGGGCCCGAGGGCCGCCCAGTCCAGGTCCGGGTTGCCGCCGCTGCGCGGGTCCAGGTTCGGGGTGGGCGCGACGACGCTGAGCACCTGCCCGCCCTCGGGGGCCAGGGACCGGTCGGAGACCGAGGGCATGCTGATCAGCAGGCTCGGGTCGCTCATGATGCTTCCCCGCCGAGCCCCGGGACCCCCGCCGAGAAGCCGGCCGTCGCGGGTGAGCTCGTCGAACACCCCGCGCCAGGAGTGCCCGAAGCTGATCGTGTGGTGCGCCTGCCCCGGCAGCTCGGCCCGCACGCCGAGGTGCAGCGCGACGCAGGAGGGGGAGTAGACCGGGCGGCGTGGACCGCGCAGCCCCGGCACCAGCGTGTGCGGCGCGTCGGTGGTGACGACGACGGCGTCGGCGGGCAGCCGCTCGCCGTCGGCCAGGACGACGCCGGTCACCCGGTTGCCGAGCGTCTCCAGGTCGCCGACGGCGGTGTCGTACCGGAGGACCACCCCGGCGTCGGCGGCGGCCCCGGCCAGCGCCCGCGGCACCGCGCCGATGCCGCCGACCGGGTGCCAGACGCCGGCGCCGATGTCGAGCTGGGCGATCACCGCGTAGGCGGCGATGGCGCGGAAAGGGGAGACCCCGGCGTAGAGCGCCTGGAAGCTGAACAGCCGGCGCAGCCGGTCGTCGGCGAAGTACCTCGCCACGTGCGTCGACAGCCGGCCGAAGCCGCCGCGGCGGGCCAGCGTGATCAGCTCGGGGCCCAGCAGGTCCAGCGGGGAGTCCAGGTTGCGGTCGATGAACGTGGTGAGCTGCAGCCGGTACAGCTCGGCGAGGGCGGCGAGGTACCGCCGCAGCGCGTCGGCCTCCGCCGGCCCGCACAGGGCGGCCACCTCGGCGGCGAACGCCGCGGGGTCGGCGTGCACGTCCAGGTGCGTGCCGTCGGCGAACTGCGCCCGGTAGCTGGTCTCCAGGCGGCGCAGCTCGAGCCGGTCCTCCAGCCGTTCGCCGACGGCGGCCAGCGTCTCGGCCACGATCTCCGGTGCGGTGAACACCGAGGGCCCGGTGTCCAGCGCGTAGCCGTCGCGCTCCAGGCGCCCGGCCCGCCCGCCGGGGCCGGCGGCGCGCTCGACGACGGTGACCTCGCGGCCGGCACCGCGCAGGCGCAGCGCCGTGGCCAGCCCCGCCAGCCCGGCCCCGACGACGACGACGCGGTCGGTGCGACCCGGAACGGTGCGCACCATCAGGCGGTGCGGGAGGTCGCGGCGACCGCCAGCGAGTCCAGCGCCGCGCGGGCGTCGTCTGCGAGGGGGGCCTCGGCGATGGCCTGGCGGGCCCGGGCGGTGCTGGCGGCGATGCGCTCCTCCACCCGGTCGCGGGCGCCGGTGGTGACCAGCAGCGCGCGCAGCGCCTCGAACTCCTCGGGACCGGCGCCCGGGTTGCCGAGCAGGTCGCCGAGCAGGCGGCGCCCGGCGTCGTCGGCCGCCTCCTCGGCCAGCGCGACGAGCAGGGTCTGCTTGCCCTCGCGCAGGTCGTCGTCGACGGACTTCCCCGTGACCTCGGGATCGCCGAACACCCCGAGCAGGTCGTCGCGGAGCTGGAACGCCTCGCCCAGGGGCAGCCCGATCGCCGAGCAGGCCTCGACCACGGCCGGGCCGGCCCCGGCGATGGCGGCGCCCAGCTGCAGCGGGCGCTGCACCGTGTACCCCGCGCTCTTGTAGCGGGCCACGGTGAGCGCGCCGTCGGGCCCGGGCAGCCCACCGGCGGCGCGCAGCAGGTCCAGGTACTGGCCGGCGGTGACCTCGGTGCGCATGGCGTCCCAGACGGCGCGCGCCCGGCCGAGGGCCCCCTCGGAGATGCCCGAGCAGCGCAGCATCTCGTCGGACCAGACCAGCGCCAGGTCGCCGACGAGGATCGCCGCGCCGACGCCGAAGAGGTCCTGGTCGCCGGAGAACCCGTGGGTGGTGTGCCGGTCGGCGAAGCCGATGTGGGTGGTGGGGCGGCCGCGCCGGGTGCCGGCGGCGTCCATGACGTCGTCGTGGACCAGGGCGCTGGCGTGCACGAACTCCAGGGCCGCGACCGCGCGCAGGACGGCGTCCTCGTCCTCGTCGACGCCCGGGCCCTGTCCGCGCGCGCCCCGCCACCCCCAGTAGGCGAACGAGGGGCGCAGCTTCTTGCCGCCCGCGGCGACGGCGCACACCTCGTCGACCACCGGGACGAGGCTGGCGTCCATCGCGGCGAGCGTGGCGCGCTGCTGGTCGAGGAAGCCGGTGAGCGCCTCGGCGACCGCGGCGCGGACCCGGTCCAGGTCGGCCACCGACAGCGCAGGAGCGGGGCCGGCGGATTCGCGCTGCTGCGCCCCGACGATCATCTCGTCAGTATCGCCCGATCCGGTGGGGTGCCGCCGCACCAGCAGGGCGGCCGGGGTGCTCCGCTGCATCGTTCCTCCGTCGCTCGGTGGTCGGGACACGCCCTCTTCCGGGCGGGGGCGCGCCCTGGATGCACCTGCCGGGGGGTCTTCGACGGGACGGTCGCAGGCGCGCTGCCGCACCGCCCGTACCCTCGGGTGCCGTGACACCCACCGTCCGCGAGCTCCTCGCCACCGCGCGCCCGACGTGGTCGTTCGAGTTCTTCCCGCCGAAGGCCCCGGCGGGGGAGGAGCTGCTCTGGACGGCGCTGCGCGAGCTCGAGCGGTTGCACCCCTCGTTCGTGTCGGTCACCTACGGCGCCGGCGGCTCGACCCGCGAGGGCACCGTGGCGATGACCGAGCGGATCGCGGCGGACACGACGATGACGCCGCTGGCGCACCTGACCGCGGTGGACCACAGCGTCGCGGAGCTGCGGCACGTGATCAGCCGCCTGGCCGCGGCAGGGGTCCGCAACATCATGGCCCTGCGGGGTGACCCGCCCGGCGCCGATCCGCAGGCGGAGTGGGTGGCCCACCCGGAGGGGCTGCGGTACGCCGCCGAGCTGGTGGAGCTGATCCGTTCGATCGGCGACTTCTCGGTGGGCGTCGCCGCCTTCCCCGAGCGCCACCCGCGCTCGCCGGACTTCGAGACCGACGTCGAGATGTTCGTGGCGAAGTGCCGGGCCGGTGCCGATTTCGCGATCACCCAGATGTTCTTCCGGGCCGAGGACTACCTGCGGATGCGGGACCGGGTCGTCGCCCGTGGCTGCGACGTCCCGGTCATCGCCGGGGTCATGCCGGTCACCGACATCCGGCAGATCACCCGGATCGTCCAGCTGTCCGGTCAGGCGTTCCCCGCGGAGCTCGCCGACCGGTTCGCCGCGCTGGCCGGCGACCGGCCGGAGGACAAGGCCGCGGTGCGGGCGCTCGGCGTGGAGGTGGCGACCGCCTTGTGCCGGCGGCTGCTCGACGAGGGCGTGCCGGGGATCCACTTCATCACCATGAACCGCTCCACCGCCACGCGCGAGGTCTTCGCCAACCTGGCCGGGAGCGTGCCGGCCGTCCGCTGACCTGGGTCTGCCCGGGCGGGTGACGGGGCATGGAGGCCTCATGGTCGCGGACGAGCAGCAGGCGGATCGGTACTCCTTGCTGGTGCGCGCCGGGCGGCGGGCCTGGGCCGCGCTCGGCGTGCTCGCCCTGCTGGTGCTGGCCTACCTGCTGCTGCGCGAGGTCAGCGTCGTCGCCACCCCGCTGGCGATCGCCCTGTTCCCGGCCGCCGTGCTGTGGCCGGTCGCGGCCTGGCTCAAGCGCAAGGGGGTGCCCTCCACCGTCGTAGCCCTGCTGCTCGTCATCTCCCTCCTCGGGCTGCTGGGGCTGGCGGTCTGGTTCGTGGTGCCGCGCTTCGCCGCCGAGATCCCCGCGCTGGCCGAGAGCGTCGAGGAGGCGCTCAGCGACCTGGCGGAGCTGGTCGCGGGCACGCCCTTCTCGCTGCCCTTCGACGTCGGGGAGGGCGGGCTCGCCGACATGGCCCAGCAGGCGGCCGGTGCGCTCGGCGGCGGCGGCAGCGACGTCGTCGACCGCGGGCTGCAGGTGGCGCGGACGCTCGGCGACGTCGCCACCGCCGTCGTCCTGTTCCTGGTGGCCCTGTTCTTCTACCTGCGCGACGGGGGGCGCATCTGGGCCGGCATCGTCAGCGTGCTGCCCGAGCGCACCCGGCAGCACGCCGACCGGGTCTCCGGGCAGCTGTTCTGGACCCTCGGCGCGTACTTCCGCGGCCAGCTGGTCGTCGCCCTCGTGGACGCCGTGGCGATCGGCATCGGGCTGGTCGTCCTCGGCGTGCCGCTGGCCATGCCGCTGGCGGTGCTGGTCTTCCTCGGCGGGTTCTTCCCCATCGTGGGGGCCTTCGTCTCGGGGCTGCTGGCGGTCCTCGTCGCGCTGGCCGACCAGGGGGTGACGACGGCGCTGCTGGTGCTGGCCCTCGTCGTGGTGGTGCAGCAGGCCGAGGGGAACCTGCTCGAACCGCTGATCCTGAGCCCGGTGCTGCGGCTGCACCCGTTCACGATCATCCTCGCGGTCACGGTCGGGGGTGTGACCTACGGCGTGCTCGGCGCTTTCCTGGCCGTCCCGATCGCCGCCTGCGTGGCCCGGGTCGTGGACTACCTGCGCGGCCGGGAGCCGGCTGCCGGGCCGGGCTGGCGCGACCCGCGGCAGGACGACGCGCAGGACGACGACCGGGACGACGACCGGGACGACGACCGGGGCGAGGACCGGGACGGGAACCGGGGCGAGGCCGCCGCGGAGCCGGCGAGCACCCGCACCGGGTAGGGCTGACGGCCGGGGCGGCTGGGCCCGGCCGTCAGCCCTGCCGGGCTCCCTCCAGCAGGTCGGCGGCGCGCGCGGCGGCCCGGCGCAGGCCCTCGCGCTCGGACGCGTACCCGCCGGCCACGCCGACGACCGGCAGGTTCGAGAGGGCCCGGGCGACGAGCTTCCCCTTCGGCCGGGCGTCCAGTGCGTCGTCGATCCGGCTGAGCAGCCGCGCCGCCCGCCACAGCGTGCGGACGGCGCCCTTCGCCCCGCGGCGCTCGTCCCGGGGGCCGAACGCGCCCTCGACGTAGGTGCCCTTGCTCCGGGAGAGCAGCGGCTCGACCTGGGCGGCCGTGAGCTCCCGGCGCAGCAGCACCCGCGCCAGCAGCGACACCCGGTCGGCGGGGGCCGCCACACCGTGCTCCCCGGCGACACCGAGCACCACCAACGACTGCACCGCGGTGCCGACGGTGTTCTGCAGCGGCAGCAGATCGGCGAGCTTGCCCGCGAAGCGGGGGACCGCCGAGACGCCCGCGGCCACCCGGGACACCCGGTCGGCCCACCAGCGGTCGCGCTCCTCGGGCGGCAGCTGCGGAGGCCGGCCCAGCCGGTCCGCCAGCGGGGTCAGCAGCCGGTCGAGCCGGCGGAGGACGTCGACGACGACGGCGTCGCTGATCTGAGCAGCCATGGGCACGGGGTGCCCCGTCCGCGGCTTCTCGATGCGCGGGCGTCGGCCGGCGCTCAGTACGGCGGCGGCGAGGTGGTGGCGACCAGACCGCTGGGTGTGGTGACCGTGAGGGTCCCGTCGCTGCCGAGGTCGTGCCGCCACCCCGGGGCCTGGTGCTTGCCGCGGTGGTCGGTGGTGCAGTAGCCGGCGAGGTTGCCGGCGGAGGTGGGACCGTCCGGGTAGGGGCGGTGGTGGTCGAGCTCACCGCCGCGGGGCACCCGTCGGCGGCAGCCGGGGAACCGGCAGCGTCGATCCCGCGCCCGCACCCACCGATCCAGCTCCGCCGCGGGGCGGTAGCCGGCGCTCGGCCCCGGGGCGCCGGGGCCGGGCCGGTCCGAGAGGTCGTGGGCGCACCGGCCGGTGCCACGACGGCAGCTCGGCCGGCCGCAGCTGCCCGCACGACGCAAGCCGGGCAGATCGGTCAGGGCCAGCAGCGTGCCGGACAACGCGTCGGTCAGCGCGATCCGCGGCCGATCGGCCAGCCCACCCCCACCCGTGCTCCCCAGCAGGTCGGCGAGCCACGCCCGTTGGGTGTCGGAGGACGACCGCAGCGCGGCCAGGGCGTCCGGCGCCGCGGTGAGCCGGCCTCCGGGGCCGGTCCGCCAGGCGGCTTCGTCGTCGGCGTCGGCCCTGACTGCGGTGCGGACCAGTCGACCGGCGTGTGCGAGCTCCTGCTCCGCTCGGAGCACGGCGACACCGGCGGTCCTGACCGCCTCGTCGGCCAGCGCCCAGCAGCCGGCGCTTCCTGACGTCGTCGCGCATCCCGGTGGTGCCGACCCGATCGGAGTCCTCGCTTCCTCCGGGAGGTGCCCGGAGTCCGGCGAGGTGCCGTCCGGTGCTGTCACCGGAGGATCACCGTGCCGTTCGCGCGGCCCCCGCGACGTCGGTGGCGGTGCGGAGCACCCATCGCGCTCCCGGGCCACGGCGGCGTCGGTACCGGTGTCGGCATGGGGCGCGTCCTCGATGCCGCCGTCCGGGTCGTTGCCACCGGGCGGGTCGCAGGTGGGGCCCCGTCGTCGAACAGGTCGCCGTCGACGTCCAGGGGAGGGGCGAGGTCGCCGTTGCCGTCGGGATCAGGGTCGACCAGCTCACCACTGAGCAGCCGGCGCTCCGTCTCGGCCAGCCACCACTCCAGCTCGGCCTGCTCCCGCGCCTGCCACGACATCGAGCCGGGCGGCTGCCGCGGGGCCGGCTCCGCGTCGCCGGCTCCCCGCGGTCGGCCGGTGAGCGCGGTCAGGAACTGGCGGATCATCTCGGCCGGCACGACCTGCCCGTCGATCTCACCGGGACCGTCTCCGCCGGAGAGCGTGGCCAGCGAGGCGACGACGGTGAGCAGCACCTGCACCGGCGGCAGATCGGTCTCTCCCGGACGCAGCACCAGATCGAGCAGGCAGTCGACCATCTTCTGGCCCCGCGTGCGTTGATCGTCGTCGTCGAGCGCCTCTGCGCAGGCGGTCAGCGCCCGGTACAGCGCCTGCGCCTCCGGCATGGTGGCGTACACGCTCACGGTCGCCATGCCGTCGACGGCGTCCGGGCGGATGTGGACCCCTCGCCTCTTCAGCGCCTCCTGCAGCCTGCGGGCCGCGGCGCGAGCGTCCCGCCTGGCCACCTCGCGGCGCGCCTTGTCGTTCAGCTGCGCGGGCGTCACTACCCGCCCCGCGGCCCAGCGGAGCAGTTCGGCCTCGACCTCGGCACGCACCCGGTCGTCGGCGATGGGAGCGACCTTCTCGAGCATGGTCCAGAGGTGCCCGGGGTGCAGCGCCCCCGCCTCCAGCGCGGCCAGCGTGCCGGGCAGCCGCTCCACGAGGGTCAGCGAGCGGACCAGCAGCGTCTCCGCCGACTGGGCGGTGAGGGACATGGCGACCGACACCTCCTGCGTCGCCCACTCGCTCACCCCGCGCAGCACCTCGGGGCGCGCGGCCCACCGCTCCGGGCTCATCGCGCCCGGGTCGCCCTGGGCGCGGTCGCCGTCGGCCGGCCGGTCCGCTGCGAACCTGGCGATCGCGCGGGCGCGCAGTGCGGTCTGCCGGGCGATCTCGCGGTCCGCGGCCTGCACCTCGCCGAGCGGACCTTCGGCCACACCCACGGGCGGCGCGAACTCGGGCCACTCCGTGGATGCCTCGGTGGCTCGCCGACGCCGGCCCGCGGCCACCGCCCGGGCGCGGGCGGTGGCGTACCAGTCGTTCACCGCCCCGGCATCCGCCATGTGTCGAACATACGTTCGATCGTGCCGCAGCGCAAGACGGAATCCGTAGGAACGTGCTGGTCAGCAGGGTGCCAGCCCGGAGGCGGTGCGCTGTGACCCCGGGCAGAGGTGGCCAGCGTGCCCTGGGTCAGACGCCTCGGCCGTGCTTGCCCTCCCTTGGCCGCGAAGCGTGCGGCCCCCGGCAGCGCATCGACGGCGAGGGACACCATGCCGTGGCGGAACTCGTTGGCCATCGCCGCCTCCTCGTCGAGGCCGTCCTGCTCCAGCAGCGAGGCCCGGTCCTCCCGCAGGCAGGTCTGGGGGAAGGTGTCCCGTGAGTTCCCGGTGAGGCTCGCCGCGGGACCCACCGGGCCGGCCGGGGCTACGGTGACCGCCATGGCGTCCGGACCGCGGGCGGCGGCTCCGCGCTGGGCCGTCGTGGGGGTGGTCGTCGCGGTCCTCGTCGCGCTCCCGGCGCTGGTGGGCGCGCTCCCGGTCGCCGACCCGGCGGTGCCCGCGGCCGAGCTGCGCGCGGCGGTCCTGGCCTCGGCGGACCTGCAGTACTCCGGGTACGCCGAATCGGCCGGGGGGCTGGCCCTGCCGGTGACCGGCCAGCTGGACTCCGTCGCCGACCTGCTCAGCGACCGCACCGAGATGCGCGTGTGGTGGCGGAGTCCCGACGACCACCGGGTCGCCGTCATCACCACGGCCGGTGAGACGGGCATCCACCGCGATGCCCGGGGCACGTGGACCTGGGAGTACGAGCGCGCCACCGCGACGCGCGCGGTCGCCACTCCGTTCGCCCTCCCCGCACCGCCGGACCTGCTGCCTGCCACCCTGGGCCGCCGGTTGCTGTCCGAGGCCGCCGACGAGGAGCTGACCCGCATCGGGGCCCGGCGGATCGCCGGACGTGACGCCCTCGGGCTGCGCTCGACCCCGGCGGACCCCGCCTCGTCGGTGCGGCGGGTCGACGTGTGGGTGGACCGGGCCAGCGGCCTGCCGTTGCAGGTGGTGGTCCTCGGCGAGACCTCCGAGGTGCCGGCGCTGGACACCCGCTTCCTGGACCTGGAGCTGGCGGCCCCGGATGCCGCGACCACGTCCTTCGCCCCGCCGCCGGGCGCGCGGGTGCGCACCGCCGACCAGGCCGAGATCGTGCTCGAGGCGGGGCAGCGGCTCGGGCCGTTCCGCCTCACCCCCACGCTGGCCGGCCTACCGCTCCGGACGCTCGACGGCGCTCCGCCCGGCATCGGGCTCTACGGGCGCGGCGTCACGCTGCTCGCCGTCGCCCCCGTGCCGCGCCGGGTGGCGGAGGGGCTGCGCCGCACGCTGGCGCAGAGCCCGGACGCCGTCACCGACGAGACGAGCACCCGCATCGCGGCCGGGCCCGTCGGGCTCATGCTCGTGGACCCGCAGGACGCGGAACCGTACCTGCTCACCGGGACGGTCACCCTCGACGCTCTGGCCGAGGCCGCCGCGGAGCTGCCGGTGCTCGGGCGGCAGCGGTGAGCACGGTCATCGCGACCCGCGGCCTGGCCAAGCAGTACGGGCGGGTGCACGCCGTCGACGGCATCGACCTGGACGTGCGCGCCGGCGACGTCTACGGCTTCCTCGGCGCCAACGGCTCGGGAAAGACGACCACCGTCCGGATGCTGCTCGGCCTCGTCCTGCCGACCCGCGGGGAGATCGACCTGCTCGGCGAGCGGATGCCGCGCGCCGGCCGCCGGGTGCTGCCCCGGGTGGGAGCGCTGATCGAGTCGCCCGCCGCCTACGGCCACCTCTCCGGCAGGGAGAACCTCGCGCTGCTGGACGCAGCCGGCCCCGGGGGATCGCGCCGCGACCGGCGTCGGCGCGTCGCCGAGGTGCTGGACCAGGTCGGGCTGGGTGGCGTGGGACGCCGGCCGGTGAAGGCCTACTCGCTCGGCATGCGGCAGCGCCTCGGCCTGGCCGGCGCGCTGCTCCGTCGTCCCGACCTCCTGGTGCTGGACGAGCCGACCAACGGGCTCGACCCGCAGGGCATCACCGAGATCCGCGAGCTGCTGCTGGAGCTGCACCGCAGCGGGACGACGGTCTTCCTCTCCAGCCACCTGCTGGCCGAGGTCGAGCAGCTCTGCACCCGCGTCGGCGTGCTCGACCGCGGTCGCCTCGTGCTGCAGGACGACCTCGCCACCCTCACCGCCCCCACCGGCGCCACCGTCGTGCGCACGCCCGCGCCCGAGCGGGTGCGCGCGGTGCTCGACGGCCGCGTCGCCGAGGTGGACGGCGAGCGGGTGGTGGTGCGCGGCGGCGACCCCGCCGAGGTCAACGCGCTGCTGGTGCGCGCCGGCGTGCCGGTCACCGGCCTGGCGGCCGACCGCCCGACGCTCGAGGAGGTGGTGCTGGCGGCCGCGGCCACCAGCGCCGACCGGGTGGAGCGCGCACGGTGATCGCCGTCGAGCTGCGCAAGCTGTTCCGGCGGCCCCGCACCTGGGCGATCATCGCCGTGCTGAACGCGCTGCCCGTGCTCGTGGCGGTCCTGCTGGTGCTCACCGACCTGGCGCCCCGGCCGGGCGAGGGGCCGCCGTTCCTCTCCGCGGTCCTCACCAACGGCGCCCTCTACCCGCTGGCCGCGTTGGCGATCGTGCTGCCGCTGTTCCTGCCCATCGCGGTGGCGGTGGTCGCCGGCGACTCGATCGCCGGCGAGGCGCAGGCGGGCACGCTGCGCTACCTCCTGGCCCGGCCGGCGGGGCGGACCCGGCTGCTGGTGGCCAAGCTCGCGGCCGTGCTGGCCTTCGTGCTGGTCACCGTCGTCGTGGTGGCAGCCGTCGGCTACCTCGTGGGGACGACGCTCTTCGAGGCGCAGCCGGGGACGGGAACGTCGGTGTCCGGGACGTCGCTGACTGCCGAGCAGCTGGCCGTGCGCACCGTGCTGGCGGTCGGTTACGTCGGGGTGTCGATGCTCAGCGTGGCGGCCTTCGCGCTGTTCTTCTCGACCGTCACCGACTCACCGCTCGGCGCGACGATGGGCGCGCTGGCGGTGCTGGTCACCTCCTCGCTGCTGTTCACCCTCGACGCCGCCTCGCCGATCGCGCCCTACCTGCCGACGCGCTACTGGCTGGCCTTCGTCGACCTCTTCCGCGACCCGATCCTGTGGCGGGACATCACCCGCGGGCTCGCGCTGCAGGCGGTCTACGTCGGCGTGCTGCTCGCCGCCGCCTGGGCGAACTTCACCACCAAGGACGTCACCAGCTGAGCGACGGTCCCGCCGTCAGCCGCTGAGCCGGGCGCAGTCGGCGGTGTCCAGCGCGACCGGCTCCCCGGCGGTCAGCTGCTCGAGCACGATCGCCTGCACCAGCGGGTCACCGGGCAGCTGGCCGTGCCCCACCCGGCTGTCCGCGCACACCGACTGGACGATCAGGTTCAGCGCCCCGTCGAGCCGGGCCGAGTCCGGCGGGGTGACCGTGCGGTCGAGAGTGGTCCAGACCGAGACCCAGCCGATCCCGTCCGGCGTCTCGTCGCCCGCGTTGAGCCGGGCGAGGACCGGGCTGTCGGTGGCCAGCTGGCGGCACCCCTCCGGGCACGATGCCGGCGCGATCTGCCCGGCCAGGTCCGCGAGCCCGGTGCCGTGGTGCGGCGAACCCAGCGTCACCACCCGGCGGGCCACCTCCGCGCCGCCGTCGGCCACCCACAGGCGGGCGATCACTCCGCCGGCCGAGTACCCGACGACGTCCACGCTTTCCTCACCGGTGCGTTCCAGGGCCGCGCGGGCGGCCTCGTCGAGCGCGACGGCCGCCTCGCCCAGGTCGCCGGTGCCGTCACCGGGGAGCGAGACCACGGTGGCGTCGCGGCCCTCGGACTCCAGCCGGTCGGCCAGGGTCCGCAGGGACGCGGTACCCCCGCCGTACCCGGGCACCAGCAGCACCGGCCCCGGCCGCGCTTGCGAACCGGGGCCCTCGACGTCCGTGCCACGGGTGGCCAGCAGCACGCCGAGGCCCACGACCGCGGCGGTGACGAGGGCGAGCACCGCGACGAGCAGACGGCGGCGGGCGGGGGAGAGACCGGCGAGCACTCACCTACTGTCCCTGGTGGAGGGGCGGCCGTCAGCGGTGGGCGCCCGGTCGCGGGAGGGGGCGCCGTGCTGAGCCGTGACGAGTACCTGGAGGCCTGGTCCCGCTGGCACGGCGGGGCCGACACCGGGACGCCGCTGGTGCGCGGGTGGCTGACCCTCGCGCACGCGCTCGCCCGCCCGCTCGCCGCGCTGCCCCCGGTCGTCGCCACCGCCGCCGGCGTGGTCGTCGCGGCCGCGGCCGTGCCGCCGGCGGCCGCGGGCGGCGCCTGGCTGGTGCTGGCGGGGGTGCTGGTGGGGCTCTCCGGGTTGCTGGACAGCCTCGACGGCGCGCTGGCGATCGGCACCGGGCGCGCCTCGCAGCGCGGCTTCGTGCTCGACTCCGTGGTGGACCGGCTCACCGAGGCCGCCTACGCGGCGGCGCTGTGGGTCGCCGGGGCGCCGGGCTGGCTCGCCGTCGCCTTCGGCGCGCTGTGCTGGCTGCCCGACTACCTGCGGGCCCGGGCCGGGCAGGCCGGCGTGGACCGGACCGGCCCCATCTCGCTGTGGGAGCGGCCCACCCGGGTGGCCATGGCGGGCCTCACGCTCGGCGGCGCCGGGGTGGTCAGCGGACTGGAGGTCGCGGGGGTCGACGGCGCCACCGTGGCCGTCACCGCGGGCGCCGCCGCGGGGCTCCTGCTCGGCGTCGTCGGCACCGCGCAGCTGGCCCGGTGGCTGGGGGCCGAGCTGGCCGGGCCCGGCCAGGGCGACCTCCCGCCGTCGGGCTGACCCGCCGCTCCGACGGCGGCGCCGGCACGCTGCCCCTAGGGTGTGCGGTGCCCGATCCCCGCCGTTCCTCTCCCGTTCCCCGCCCGGTTCCCCGCGGCGTACAGCGGCCGGAGGCAGCCCGACCCGGAGGAGCGCCTCTCGTGCCCGTCGTCGTCACCGGATCCATCGCCACCGACCACCTGATGACCTTCCCCGGTCGGTTCACCGAGCAGTTCGTCGAGGGGCAGATGGAGAACGTCTCCCTCTCCTTCCTCGTCGACGACCTGGTGCAGCACCGCGGTGGCGCGGGGGCGAACATGGCCTACGGGCTCGGCCTGCTGGGGCTCGCACCCGTGCTGGTGGGGGCGGTCGGCAACGACTTCGCGGACTACGAGGCCTGGTTGTCGCGCCACGGCGTCGACACCGGCAGCGTGCACTGGTCGGAGCTCAAGCACACCGCCCGCTTCGTCTGCACCACCGACGAGGTCAACAACCAGATCGCGTCGTTCTACTCGGGCGCGATGGCCGAGGCGGCGCAGATCGAGCTGGCGCCGGTCGTCGACCGGGTGGGCGCCCCCGACCTCGTCGTCGTCGGACCGAACGACCCCACCGCGATGGTGCGCCACACGCAGGAGTGCCGGCAGCGGGGCTACGCCTTCGCCGCCGACCCGAGCCAGCAGCTGGCCTGGGCCGACGGCGAGATGATCCGCGAGCTGGTGCACGGCGCGGAGGTGTTGTTCACCAACGAGTACGAGGCGGCGCTGCTGCTGCAGAAGACCGGGTGGACGGCCGACGAGGTGCTCGCCCGCGTGGGCACCTGGGTGACCACCCGCGCCGCGGACGGCGTCCTGGTGCGGCGGGCCGGCGAGGAGCCGCTGTCGGTGATCGCGGTGCCCGAGACCAAGCCGGTGGAGCCCACCGGGGGCGGCGACGCGCTGCGCGCCGGGTTCATCGCCGGCCGGACGTGGGGCCTGGGCCTGGAGCGCGCGACCCAGCTGGGCTCCGCCGTCGCCACCGCCGCGGTGGAGGTCATCGGCACGCAGGAGTACGACCTGCCGCGGCAGAGCTTCCTGCAGCGTTTCGCCGAGGCGTTCGGGGCCGAGGCCGCCGACGAGGTCGCCGTCCACCTGCCGGGCTGACCGCGGTCACTCCCCGCGGAGGGCTTCCCCGATCGCGGGGTCCTCGGCCCACCGGCGGTAGGGGATGCGGGCGATCTCGCGCACCTCGCCCACCGTCGTCCACTCGTTGCCGCCGAGCCGGGCCAACGGCTTGAGGTGCTCGATCCGCGGCCGCCCGTCCCGCACGGCGTCGGCCCACACGCTGATGTGCCGGACCCGGCCGAGGACGACGGTGCTGTCCCCCAGTCGCAGCGTGGAGTGCAGGACGCACTCGATCGACACGGGGGACTCCGCCACGCGCATCGCCGCGACCGTGTCGGCGGGCTCCAGCCGCACCCCGGCCTGCTCGGCCTCGCTGGTGTCCGGCGGGAAGTCGGTCGCCGTGGCGTTGACCTGCTCGAAGAGTGCCTCGGGCGTCAGGTTCACGGTGAACTCACCGGTGGCCTCGACGTTGCGCAGCGAGTCCTTGCGGCCGACGGAGGTGAACTGCACGACCGGCGGGTCGACGCACGCGACGGTGTAGAAGGAGTGCGGGGCGAGGTTGTGCACGCCCGCGGCGGAGCGGCTGCACACCCACGCGATCGGACGGGGCACGACGACGGAGTTCAGCACCCGGTAGAAGGCGCCGGCGTCCATCTCGGCCGGGTCGAAGGAGGTGCGCGGGCGCTGCTGCTCGGCGGAGGTCACCGGCTCATCGTCGCCGACACCGCCGGCGGGGTCGCGTCGACGGGTCGGCCGCGCCAGCGCAGGGTGCCCCGCCGCCGTCCCCGGACCGACCGGACCATCAGGAGGTCCAGGGCCAGCACCGACACCGGGTGCGCGAGGGCATCCGGCCAGGCGCGCGCTCCGCTGGCCCGGGCGCCGGCGAGGCGGCCGGCCACCCCGGCCAGGTAGCCCACCAGCCCGGCGCGCGACCCGCCGAGGGCGGCCAGCGGCGGGACGACGTAGACGGCGGTCAGTGCGGCCGCGGCCGCCAGCCCGGCCACCGGCGTCCCGCCCACGGAGGCCCACAGCGACTTCGCGTAGCCGTCGCGGACCGCAGCCCAGCCGTCGTACATCCGGCAGGCGGCGAGGCACGAACCGTCGATCGGCACGCCCCGCCCACCGGCGCGCTTGACCGCCCGCAGCAGCGCGATGTCCTCGAGCACCTCACCGCGCACGGCCGCGTGGCCGCCCGCGCGCTCGTACGCCGCCCGCCGCACCACGAGGAACTGACCGTTGGCGGCGGCCAGCGAGGGCCGTGGCGAGCGCTCGGCCAGCCGCAGCGGCAGCGTGGTGATCCACAGCCAGGGCGCCAACGGCTGCACGAGGCGCTCGGCGGGGCCCACCGCCAGCGGCCGCGGCCACGGCGAGACCAGGTCCAGGCGGTGCGCGTCCAGCACCGCCACGGCTGCGGCGACGGCGTCGGGGAAGAGGCGGACGTCGGCGTCGACGAACACCAGCACCTCGGCGTCCCCGGCCTCGGCCGCCCCCACGGCGCAGGCGTGCGGTTTGCCCAACCACCCGGCCGGCAGGGGCGGTGCGGTCACCAGCCGCACCCGTGGGTCGGGGACGGCCCGGACGACGTCGGCGGTGCCGTCGGTGGAGCCGTCGTCGACCACGACGACCCGGAGCCGCTCCGCGCCGCGCTGGTCGAGCAGCGCCGCCAGGCAGCCGGCGACCTGGTCGGCCTCGTCGCGCACCGGCAGCACCACGGTGACCTGCCGCTCCACCGCCGGCGGATCCACCGGTGGGCGGCGCAGCAGCGCGGCGTTCACGGCCGCGTGCACGGCGCCGGCGACCGAGACGCCGGCCAGCGTGCGCACCAGGCGACCGCTCACGGCCGCCCCGCGCGTCGACGCTGCAGCGCCAGGACGGCGAGGACGCAGGCGCCCAGCGCCGCCCCCCAGGCCGCCGAGCCGGGCAGGCCCAGCCAGCCGGCGTGCGCGAGGGCGCCGCCCAGGGTCATCCACGCCAGGGCGAGCAACGGGGCGCCCGGGCCGGTGCGCGGTGGCCGGGCGGTGCGCTCGACCAGCAGGTCCAGCAGCGTCATCAGCACCAGCCCGGCCAGCAGCCAGCCGGCGAGGTTGGTCAGCGGCACGGTGTCGATGCCCGGCAGGCCGGGGGAGGGGTGCTCCCACGTCCAGTAGCCGGCCTGCACCAGCTGCGGGTCGAGGACGACGTCCCACGCCGCGAAGACCGCCGCCGCCCAGGCGATGCGCGCCGGCCGGCGGCGGCTCGCGCGCACCGGTCGGGCCAGCACCTCGCCGAGCAACCAGCTGGGCCAGGCCATCATCAGCCACGCCAGCGGCACCAGGAACGGCACGCCGAGCAGGGTGGGGCCGAGGACGTCGCTGTAGGAGTAGCTGCCGTAGGGGAACCCGGTGGCCACCCCCAAGGACTCGAAGGCGATGGAGACGAGGGCGACCAGCGCCAGCACCCCCACGCCGGTGCGGGCGCCGCGGCTGAGGCCCGCGTGCGCGACCGACAGCGCCGAGCCCAGCAGCACGATGCCCCAGGAGACGGCGTCCCGGGACGAGCCCGACGCCAGCGGGTAGGCGATCGCCGTCGCGACCAGCGCCGCCGCCAGGGCCCAGGGCACCACGCGGACGGCGGCGGGTGCGGTGGCCGGTGCGGTCGTCGTCACCCGCGCCCCGCCCGACCGCGCACGCGCTGCACCGCGCGGCCGGCCGCCGCCCGCGCGCGGGGCAGCGCCCGGCGGTCGGCGAGGACCGTGCGGGCCGCCGTCCGCCCGGAGTTGCCCGAGACCCCACCGCCGGGGTGGGTGGAGGCGCCGGACAGGTACAGCCCGGGCAACCCGGGCACCCGGTAGCCCGACAGGCCGGGGGCCGGGCGGAAGGCGAACATGCTGGCCAGGCCCATCTCCACGTGCATGACGTTGCCGCGGGGGAGGGACAGCTCCCGCTCCAGGGCCAGCGGGGTCTGCACGTACGTCTCCCGGACCGAGGCGGCGAACCCGGGGGCGTGGCGGTCGACGGCCTCGATCAGCCGCCGGGCCTCGGCGTCGGCCAGGGCGTCCCAGTCGCCGCCGTCGGCCAGCGCGTACGGGTACCACTGGCCCCAGATCGTGACCACGTGCTGCCCCGGCGGGGCCAGGGTGTCGTCGCTCGCGGAGAACGACATGGCCAGCGGGACCGGCTCGCGGGGCAGCTGCCCGGCACCCCAGTCGCCGTGCGCGGCGGCCAGCTGCGCCCGGTCGGTGCAGAGCAGCTGGAGCCCCTGCAGCGCCTCCGGCCCGGCGCCGGGGTAGGCCGGCGGGGCGTCGGTCAGCGCGCGCACGACCAGGCCGAAACCGTTGCCGACCGGGGGGGCGACGTCGGCCAGGACCGGCGGGGCCGCGTCGCCGGCCAGCTCCCGGGTCACCCCGATGTGGCAGGCGGCCACCACCGCCGGCGCCCGGACCACCCGCCCGGAGCGGGTCGCCACCCCGGCCACCCGGCCGTCCTCGACCAGCAGCCGCGCGGCGCCGTCCCCGAGGACGACCCGGCCGCCGTCGGACTCCAGCCGCCGGCGCAGCGCCTGCGTCAGCCCGCCGGAGCCGCCCACGGGGTGCCCGGGTGGGACGTCGTGCAGCAGCGCCACCCAGCCGATCATCGCCGCGGTGCCGGGCTCGGACATCGGGGGCCCCGACTGGGCGCCGAACCACGCCAGCGCCGCCTTGAGCCGCTCGCTGCCGAACCACCTGTCCAGCAGGGCATCGCCGGAGCCGAGGAAGTCGACCGCCAGCTCACCGCCCGGGGTGCGCGGCCGGCCGTCGGCGGGCGCACCCAGCGGCCAGAAGGAGCGCACCAGGCCGCCGGGGGACGGCGCGCGGCCGAAGGAGGCGACCACGGCGCGGCTGCGCGGGCCCCAGACCTCGACGAAGCGGCGGTAGGCCGCGGCGTCGGCCGGTCCGCAGGCGGCCTCGATCGAGGCGCAGGTGGCGTCGAGGTCCACGGAGAAGACCAGCGGCCGGCCGGCGGGGCCGGGATCGCCGGGTGCGGGGGCCGGCGCGAAGCCCCACGGGTCGCAGTCGACGTAGCGGAGCCCGTGGGCGGCGAGGTCGAGCTCCTCGATGATCCCGCTGTGCCGGACGATGACGTGCGCGCTGGACCCGCGGTCCACGCGGACGCCGGGCCAGCGCTCGACGGTGGAGACCGCCCCGCCGAGGACGTCGTCGGACTCGACGACCTCGACGGACAGGCCCTCCCGGGCGAGGTAGCAGGCGGCCACGAGGCCGTTGTGGCCGGAGCCGACGACGACGACGTCCACGGGTGCGACGGGTTCGGGGGCGGCGGTCACGACCGTGGGTTCGTCGCGGAGGGGTCGCGTGGATGCAGCGGCAGCCGCGCGCCCAGGATCGCGAAGGGCCGGGAGTCGCCGGGGAAGTGGTAGCCGCGGGCCAGGTCGACGAACCCGTCGGCGCGGTACAGCCGGAACGCCTTGGTGTCGGCGTCCGGCGTGGAGAGCAGGGCGACCGGGTGCGGCAGGCCCTCGACCAGCGCGTGCAGCAGCTGCCGGCCCAGCCCCTGGCTCTGCGCGTCGGGGTGGACGTGCAGCTCGCAGATCTCGAAGGCGCCGGGCAGCCACTTCTTCGCCGTCCGGCGGTCCAGCGCCGCGCGCACCTGGTCGTGCCACCACTGCCCGGGGGCGATGAGGTAGCCGTAACCGAAGCCGACCAGCCGCTCGCCCTCCGGGGTCTGCGCGAAGGCCCCCACGGCGCGGAAGCCGGGCCGTTCGGTGTGCTGGATCGCGTAGCCGTACCGGCCGGCGACGATGCCCGAGTCGTAGCCCATGGCCAGCCCGTAGATGGCCAGCACCTCGTGCATGTGCTCCCGCATCCAGGGGACCGGCAGCTCGAGGATCCGGGTGGCCGGGCGGGTGCCCGTCACGGCGCGACCCCGGCGGCGTCCGGCCGGGCGGTGTCCGGCCCGGCGGTGTCCGGCCGGTCGGCGCCGCCCACCGTGGTGGCGGTCCCGTCGAGCGGACCGCCACCCACCTCGGCCGCGGTGCCGGCGGTGATGCGGAGCAGCTCGTCGTAGCTGGTCGGGAAGACCGCCGTCGGGTGCCCCGCCGCGGCCCACAGCCGGTCGTACCGGGCGAGCTCCACGTCGACCAGGGTGCCGAGGGGGGCCGGGTGCCCCACCGGGGCGACCCCGCCGATGGGCTGGCCGGTGTGCTCGCGGACGACGTCCGCGGGGGCGGGGGCCAGGGAGCCGACGCCGAGCAGCGCCGCGACCTGGACGACGTCGACGCGGTGCGCGCCGCTGGTGAGGACGAGCAGGGGCGCGTCGTCGGCGAGGAAGACCAGGCTGTTGACGATCGCGCCGACCGGGACGCCCAGCGCGGCGGCGGCTGCGGCCGCGGTGCGGACCTCGGCGGGGAGGACTCTCACCTCACCCTCGGCGCCGGCCGCGGCGAGGGCCCGGGCGACGGCGGCCACCCGGGGGTGCGGGGGTGGGCTCATGCGTCGATCCTGCCACCGCCTGGGGGTGGCGCGCCCGGCGTGCCCTGCCCGGCGGTGGGGGTGCGGGGCGGGTCGACGGACACGCCGCGGTCCGGCTTGACGACGGGGGAGTGCTCCGGTCTACTGGACGTCGTTCGAACGGGTGTTCGAACGACGTCCGACCCCTCCTTCCCGGCTCTCTTCCCCGCCGGTGGGGTGGCGGGCGGGTGCGCGGGGTGAGGCGTGGGGAGGCTGTCATGAGCCGGGTGCTCGGTGAGGTCGTCGGTCGGGCCGGCGAAGAGGTGCAGGTCGAACGCGGCCCGTCGGGGCCGGTGCAGTTCTGGCGCGGGCAGTCCCGGTACGTCGTGGGCGAGCTGCTCGACTCCTGGCTGGAGACCGCGCCGTGGTGGCTGCGGGACGCGGAGGCGGGCGGGGCGTCCGACGACCTGGTGGCGCCCCGCGAGGTCTGGCGGGTGGAGGCGGTGCGGGCCGGGCGGTCCCGGATGAGCTTCGCCGGCGTCTACGACCTGACGTGGGACGCCGCCGGCAACCGCTGGTGGCTCGTCCGGGTGCACGACTGATGGGCGCCGCACGAGCCGTGCCGGCCGGCCAGCTGCCGCTGCCGCCCGCGTTGCCCGCCGCGGCCGCCGGGCTGCTCGGCCAGGCGCACCGCGGCCTGGCCGAGGCGGCCGCGGCCACCGATCCGCGGGAGCGGTACGCCACCGCGCACCTGGCGGCGCTCCGGGCCGCCGCCGCGGTGCTCGCCGCCCGCACCCGTCCCGAGGGCGGCCGCCGGCGGCCGCGCAGCGCCTGGGTCCTGCTGGGGCAGGTCGCCCCCGAACTGGGGGAGTGGGCCACCTTCTTCGCCGCCGGTGCGGCCAAGCGCGCCGCGGCGGAGGCGGGGCTGTCCCGGGCGGTCACCGAGCGGGAGGCCGACGACCTGGTCCGCGATGTGCGGGGCTTCCTCGCCGTGGTCGAGGCCGGGCTCGGCGTCGACGCGCTGCCCGAGCCGCCCCGCTACCCGCGGCCGCACGTGGTCGGCGGGGCGCCGTCCCGGTCGGGGTCCCGGTCCACCGGATCCCGGAGGTGAGCGACCCCTTCGTCCACCTGCACGTCGCTTCCGGCTACTCCATGCGGTACGGGGCCAACCACCCCGCCGACCTGGTGGCCCGGGCCGCCGAGCACGGCATGCCGGCCCTGGCCCTGACCGACCGGGACGGGCTCTACGGCGCGGTGAAGTTCGCGCTGGCCTGCCGGTCGGCCGGGGTGCGGCCGATCTTCGGGATCGACCTGGCGGTGGCGCCGGCGCTGGGCACCAGCGTGCCGCCGGCGCTCGCGCACGTGCTGGGGGAGGAGCCCCCCGCGGCCCGGTCCTCCCGGTCGCGGGCCGCGACGCCCCCGCGCCGGACCCCGGCCCGGGGCGGGGTGAGCGTCGACCCGCGGCTGCCCCGGGTCACCTTCCTCGCGCGGGACGGGGCCGGCTGGCGGTCGCTGTGCCGGCTGACCAGCGCCACCCACCTGCGCGGCACCCGTGGCGAGCCGGTGAGCTCGCTGGCGATCGCCGCCGAGCACGCCTCCGGGCTGGTCCCCCTGCTCGGTCCCGACTCCCCGGTGGGCCGGGCGCTGCTGGCCGGCCGGGCCGACCTGGCCGGTCAGCAGCTGGACGCCTGGCGCGCGGTCTTCGGCCCGGGGCTGGCGCTGGAGGTGGTGCACCACCGCGGCCGGGGTGACCGGCAGCGCGCCCAGGCGCTGCTCCGGTTCGCCGCCGAGCAGCAGGTGCCGGTAATCCTGAGCAACGCGGTCCGGTACGTCGACGCCCTCGATGCCCCGACCGCCGACGTGCTGGACGCGGCCCGGCGGCTGGTCCCGCTCGGCGCCCGGCACGTCGACTGCACCACGGCCGAGGGGTACCTGAAGTCGGGCAAGGAGATGGCCGAGGTCGCCGAGGACGTCGTCGGCCCCGACCGGGACGCCGCACTGCGGCTGCTCGAGCGCACCGCCCGGCTGGCCGAGCAGTGCGCCGTCGACCCCGCCGGCGACCTGGGCATCGGCAGCGTCCGGTACCCCGAACTGGGCGTGGTCACCACACCGGCCGAGCGGGGGATGAGCCCGGCGCAGGTGCTGCGCGGCCGGTGCGAGGCGGGGCTGGGGCGCCGGGGCATCTCCCCGACGGCCCGGGTCCGCCAGCGGTTGGCCGACGAGCTCGGGGTCATCGAGCGCCTCGGCTACCCGTCCTACTTCCTGACCGTCGCCGACGTGGTCGACCTCATCAAGAGCTTGAGGGTTCGGGCCGCGGCCCGCGGCTCGGGTGCCGGCAGCCTGGTCACCTACCTGCTGGGCATCTCCGACGTCGACCCGCTGCGCTACGGGCTGCTGATGGAGCGGTTCCTCTCCCCGCTGCGCCACCAGCTGCCCGACATCGACATCGACGTGGAGTCCGCGCGCCGGATGGAGGTCTACGACGCGGTGATCGACCGCTTCGGCGCCGACCGGGTCAGCTGCATCTCGATGATGGACACCTACCGGGTACGCCACGCCATCCGCGACGTCGGTGCCGCGCTGGGCCTGCCGCAGGCGGAGGTCGACGCCGTCGCCAAGGCGTTCCCGCACATCCGGGCCAACCAGGTGCACGCGGCGCTGCGCGACCTCCCCGAGCTGCGGGCCAGCCGGTACGGCTCGCGCCGCGCCGGCGGCACCGGTGATCTCGACCTGCTGTTCGACCTCGTGTCCCGGCTGGACGGGCTGCCCCGGCACATCGCCCTGCACCCGTGCGGGGTGCTGCTCTCCGACGCCACACTGCTGGACCGCACCCCGGTCGAGAGCAGCTACCTCGGCTACCCGATGAGCCAGTTCGACAAGGACGACGTCGAGGAGCTGGGGCTGCTCAAGCTGGATCTGCTCGGCATCCGGATGCAGTCGGCGATCGCGCACGCCCTCGACGAGATCGAGCGGGTCGACGAGGAGACGGTCGACATCGATGCCGTCCCCCGGGACGACCCGACGACCTTCGAGCTGATCCGCAGCACCCGCACGCTCGGCATGTTCCAGATCGAGTCGCCGGGGCAGCGCGAGCTGGTCGGCAAGTTCGGGCCGCGGACGTTCGAGGACATCATCATCGACATCTCGCTGTTCCGGCCCGGGCCGGTGAAGAGCGACATGGTCACCCCTTTCCTCATGGCCCGGAACGGCTGGCGCGAGGTGGAGTACCCCCATCCGGACCTGGAGTTCGCGCTCGCCGAGACCGCCGGGGTGGTGGTCTTCCACGAGCAGGTGCTGCAGGTGGTGGCCCGGATGGCCGGCTGCACGCTGGCCGAGGCCGACGAGGTGCGCCGCGCCCTGGGGGAGAAGGACGCCCACCCGGAGGTGCGGGCGTGGTTCGTGCCCCGGGCGCTGGCCGCCGGCTACCCGGTGGAGGTGGCCGAGCGGGTGTGGGAGGTGCTGGCGTCCTTCGGGTCGTTCGGCTTCTGCAAGGCACACGCCGCGGCGTTCGCGCTGCCCACCTACCAGTCGGCCTGGCTGAAGACCCACCATCCGGCGGCCTTCCTGGCCGGGGTCCTCACCCACGACCCCGGCATGTACCCGAAGCGGCTGATCCTCGACGACGCCCGCAACTTCGGCGTCCGGGTGCTCGGGCTCGACGTCAACGTCTCCACCGGCAGCTACCGCGTCGAACGGCTGACCGCCGGGGACGATGACGAACCTGACCGTGAGGTGGAGGGTGAGATCCGGGGCTGGCGACGTCCGGAGTGGATGCCCGCGGCGATGCCCGACCCGACGCGGTACGGCATCCGGCTGTCGCTGGCCGACGTGAAGGGCATCTCCGACGACGAGGTCGCGCGGATCGTCGCCGGTCGGCCCTATCGGTCACTGACGGATTTCTGGGCGCGGGCGTCGGTGTCCCGTCCGGTGGTCGAGCGGCTGGTGCTGGCCGGTGGTTTCGACTCGCTCTACGGCTTCGGCGTGCGGGACCGGGAGGCCGGCCGGCCGACCCGCCGGCGCCGGCAGGTGACCCGGCGCGACCTGCTGCTGCAGATCGGCGAGCTCGACCGGTGGAGCCGCAGCGGTGCGCGGGCGACGTCCGACGGGCAGCTGAGCCTGGACCTGATGGGGCTGGGGCTGTCCGAGGAGGAGTCCGCCGGGGAGCCGGCCGGCCCGGAGTGGGCCGAGGGCAGCGGGTTGCCCGAGTTCACCGATGCCGAGCTGGTGCGGGCGGAGCTGGAGGTGCTCGGGCTGGACGCCAGCCGGCACGTGGTCGACTTCTACCGGCCGTTCCTCTCGGCGCTCGGCGCGGTGCCGGCCGGCGAGCTCCTCGGCTGCCGCAGCGGCAGCGAGGTGCTGGTGGCCGGCGTCAAGGTGGCCACCCAGACCCCGCCGATCCGGTCCGGGCGCCGGGTGGTGTTCGTGACCCTCGACGACGGCACCGGCTGCACCGACTCGACCTTCTTCGAGGACGCGCAGGGCACCTACGCCGCGACGGTCTTCCACTCGTGGCTGCTGGTCATCCGCGGGGTGCTGCGCCGGACGGGGCCGCGCGGGGTGTCGCTGCGGGCCACCGGGGCGTGGGAACTGCCGGCGCTGCACGAGGCGTGGGAGGCCGACGGGCTCGACGGCGTCCGCGACCTCATGGCGGCGCCGGGAGAGTTCACCGAGCAGGCGATCGCGGGGGCCGCGGCCTCGCACGGTTCCCGCCCGGTGGTCGTGCGGCCGGTCCTGGTCCACCCGACCGGGTTCCGGATGTCGCCCTACGCCGACATCAAGCCCGCCGGCGAGGAGACCAAGGCGGCTGCCCGCCGGGCGGCGGCCGGGCCGCCGCGGAAGCTCTGGCACTCCAGCCCGGGCAGCTCCGGTCACTGACGGCCGGGTCAGCCCTCCCCGTCGGTGGCGTCGTCGAGCTCCTGCTCGAGGTCGTCGACGCCCTGCTCGATGTTCTGCTCCACGTCGTCGTCGACCACGTCGTCCCCGCAGGCGACCGTCGTGAGGGACGCGGCGGTGATGGCGAACGCGGCCGCGGTCCGGCGGAGCAGACGCGGACGGGGGGCCCTGACCATGGGAACTCCTCGCGAGGGATCGACAGCGCTGACGACGGCTCTGTGCCCCCGCGCGCCTCGCCGGCAAAGACGACGACCGATGAGCCAGGGCGCCGACGACGGTCCAACCACCGACGCCGGCGTCCGGCCGGCGCGCTCGAAGGGAGACTCCCGATGCCCCGCCAGATCCCGTGCCTGTGGTTCGACGGCACCGCCGAGCAGGCCGCGCAGCACTACACCTCGATCTTCCCGAACAGCTCGATCGGCACGGTCACCCGCTACGGGCCCGGCATGCCGCCCCCGATGAAGGAGGGCGACGTCGTGACCGTCGACTTCGAGCTCGACGGTCAGCCCTACACCGCGCTCAACGGCGGACCGCAGTTCCGGTTCAGCGAGGCCATCTCCTTCCAGATCGTGTGCAAGGACCAGGAGGAGGCCGACCACTACTGGAACCGGCTCACCGAAGGCGGCGAGGAGAGCATGTGCGGCTGGCTCAAGGACCGCTTCGGCGTCTCCTGGCAGGTCTTCCCCGAGGAGCTGATCGAGCTGACCAACGACCCCGAGCCCGGCCGCGCCCAGCGCGCCACCCAGGCGATGCTCCAGATGCGCCGCATCGACGTCGCCGAGATCCGGCGCGCGGCCGACAGCGTGCCCGCCTGAACCGGCGCCCGGCCGGCACCTGCCCGCGCCACTAGGCTCCGATGGGTGTCGACCGTTCCCGCTCCGCCGACCGCGGAGCAGCTGCCCGCCCGCACCGCCGCCGTGTGGGCCGCGCTCGACCCGCTGGTCAACGCCGGTGACGCGCTGCGCGTGCTCGACGTCGGCGGGGGCAGCGGGATGTTCGCCGTCCCGCTGGCACTCCTGGGGCACACCGTCACCGTCGTCGATCCCAGCGCCGACGCCCTGGCCACCCTGCGCCGGCGTGCCGAGACGGCAGGGGTCGGCGGGCGGGTGCGCGGCGTCCAGGGCGACGGTGACCTGCTGCACGAGGTCCTCGCGGACGACGAGGGCGGGTACGACCTCGCGCTCTGCCACTCGGTGCTCGAGGTGGTCGACGACCCCGGCGTCACGCTGGCCGAGATCGCCGGGGCACTGCGTCCCGGCGGCCGGGTGAGCCTCGCCGTCGCCAACCGGGCCGGCGCGGTGCTCGCCCGAGCCGTCACCGGTCACACCGCGGAGGCGCTGGCCCAGCTCCGGGAGCAGGACGCCCTCCCCGGCCGGCCGCTCCGCCGCCGGTTCAGCCCCGACGAGCTCCTGGCGCTCGTCGGCGGCGCCGGTCTGGCGCCCGGCGCCTGGCGCGGGGTCTCCGTCGTCGCCGACCTGCTCGACTCCGCCTCCGGGGCCGACCCGGCCGCCGTCCGGGACCTCGAACTCGCGCTCGCCGAGACCTCGCCCTACCGCGAGGTCGCCGCGGGCCTCCACCTGCTGGCGACCCGCGCGTGACCGGGGAGGGCGACGGCGAGCTGCCGCCCGACCTGCACCGGCCGGCCTACGGCGTCGCCACCCTCGCCGACGTGCTGCCCGGTGTCGCGGCGGCCCTGGGCACCCCGGTGCCCCGCGGGGACCTGCCCGCCGACCCGCTGGGCCTGGCCGACGCCCTGCACGGGGCCCGCCGCGTGGCGGTCCTGCTCGTGGACGGCCTGGGCGCCGACCTCGTCCGGGCGCACGCCGACCTGGCGCCCACCCTGGCCGGCATGAGCAGCCCCGCCGGGACCCTGCAGGCGCCCTGTCCCAGCACCACCCCGGTCAGCCTCACCACGATCGGCACCGGCCTGCCCCCGGGCAGCCACGGGATCCTGGGCTTCGTCACCGAGGTGCCGGGGGAGGGGCGCACCCTCAACCACACCCAGTGGGCCGACGACCCCGACCCCGCCGACTGGCAGGCGCAGCCCACCGTCTTCGAACGCGCCGCCGCCGACGGGGTGGCGGTCACCGCCGTCGGGCCCTGGGCGTACGCGGGCTCGGGCCTCACCATGGCCGCCTACCGCGGCGCCGAGTACACCGGGGCGGTGGGACCCGGGGACCTCACCGCGCTCATGCGCTCGGGCCTGGAGGCGGGCCCGCGGTCCCTGGTCTACGGCTACCTGGCCGAGCTCGACCTCACCGGCCACGTCCGCGGTGTCGACTCGCCCAGCTGGCGCGCGCAGCTCGCCCTGGTCGACCGCATCGTCGCGCAGCTGGTCGACGGCCTGCCCGACGACGCCGCCCTGCTGGTCACCGCCGACCACGGGATGCTCGACGTCCCCGCCGCGACGCGGCTGGACCTCGACGACGAACCCGACCTCGCCGACGGGGTGCGGTTGCTCGCCGGCGAACCCCGTGCCCGGTACGTGCACACCGAGCCCGGCGCGGAGGCCGACGTGCTGGCCCGCTGGCGGGGGGTCCTCGGCGACCGGGCGTGGGTGGTGGGGCGCGACGAGGCCGTCGCCAGCGGGGTCTTCGGGCCGGTGGACAACGCGCTGGCCGCCCGCATCGGCGACGTCGTGGCGCTGGCCCGCGGCAGCTGGGCGCTGGTCAGCCCCCGGCTGGAGCCGGGGCCGAGCCGGCTGGCCGCCTACCACGGGTCGCTGACCGCGACGGAGCTCGCGATCCCGCTCCTCGCCGCCCGGGGACGCGCGCTCCGCTGAGCCGGGCCGGGTCAGCCCGGCGGCGCCGACAGCGACAGGTGGTGCCAGGTGCGCACGCGACCGGCCGTGGTGGCGGAGCAGGTGAGGTGCACCGTCTCCGCTGACGGCCGGCTCTCCACGGTCACGGTCACCGGCCCCGCCGGGCCGGTCAGGGTGACCTCCCACCGCTCCACCCCCGCGTCGGCCGCTTCCCGCCGGGTCGTGCGGACCGGCGGCAGCTCGTCGACGCCGAGGACGCCGAGCTCCTCGCGCGCGTAGTGCTGGGCGGCCTGCACCGGCGCGGGCAGCCCTGCCCGTCCACGCAGCCACGGCAGGGCCACCTGCCCCCGGTCGTGCGCGGCGACGACCAGCCCGCCGTCCCCGGGTACCTGCCCGTAGTAGAAGCCGTGCGGCAGCACCAGCACGTTCGCCGCGAACCGGTCACCCCCGAGGTGGCTGCACTCCCACACGTCGGTCGGGCCGGGCGCGGGCAGGGCGCGGGCCAGCGGGCGGCCGCGCAGCGCGCAGCAGGCGTCGTGGCCGCCGTGCGTGCACACCAGGTAGGCCGGCCCGGACGCCGGCTCGCCGACCGATCCGTCCCACGGCGCGGTGAGCAGGTCGGCGTCGGTCGACCGCACCGACCACCACAGCCCCTCCCGGCCGAGCCGGCTGTCGGCGTAGGCCCAGCGCCGGCCGGAGTCGGCCAGCCGGTCGCCGGGCCGGCGGACCAGCAGGACCCGCACCCCCTCCCGCTCGGCCCGCTCGGCGAGCAACCGGGCCACCCGCGGGTCGAACCTCGACTGCAGCAACGCCTGCCGTCCCCACGGCCCCGGCTGCTCGATCAGCAGCCAGCGGGACACCGGCGAGGCCGTCGCCACCCCCGAGTCGCCGCGCTCGAGCGCCTGCACCGAGCAGCGGCCGGCGTCGAGCCGGCCCGGCGGGCGGGCCGGGACCTCCGTGCGGCAGAAGTCGTCGTCCCCCGCCGGGCCCGGTGCGCTCACGCCCCCCACCGGATCACCGGGGTTCCCCGGACGCGGCCCTCCGCCCGTCGTGCCCGGTGGCGGGCAGGGTCGCGTCGGGCACGGTGGCGATCGACTCGGTCACCAGCCGGCGGGCCAGCGTCAGGCGGTCCGCCGGGTCGAGGCCGGGCAGGTCGCCCACCTTCAGCTCGCCGGCGGCCAGCAGCTCGGTCAGCGCCGCCCGGGCGTCCCCCGGGAAGGAGTGGGTGCGCCGGCCCGCCACGAGGGTCACCCGGCCGTCGTCGGCGTCGCGCAGGGCGCAGCGCAGGTGGCGGCGCAGCCGCAGCACCGTCTCCGGGTCCAGCGAGGCCGCGGCGGCGGACTGCGCCAGCGGTGCGACCGGTTCGGGCCGCACCTGCGCCCAGGTGCGGCTCCGCAGCCGGTCGGCGACCTCGGCCGGGTCGACCCGGCCCAGCCACTCCCGCAGCCCCTCGACGACGGCGGTGACGTCGTCGGCCAGGGCGTCGGGATCGGCCAGGTCGATGCCGAGGGGCAACGAGCGCCGCAGCGTGCGGTCCTCGGCCGCCAGCGTGCGCACCAGGTCCAGCACCGACTCGGCCGCCGCCCAGCGGGTCACCGAGTGGATGCCGACGGTCAGGTGCGCGCTGATCTCGCCGAGGGCCTTCGCCGAGTGCAGGAACCCGCGCGGCAGGTAGAGGGCGTCGCCGGGCCGCAGCACCGCGTCGATCACCGGTGCACGCTCGGCGGCCGCGGCCACCTCGGCAGCGCGGTCGTTCCACGGCTGGGTGCGCAGCGGGTCGGGCAGCACCGGCTCGTGGATGGTCCAGTGCTTCTCGCCGGCCACCTGCAGCACGAACACGTCGTGCACGTCGTAGTGCGGGCTGAAGCCCTGCGAGGACGGCGGGGTGACGTAGGCGTTGACCTGCGTCGGGTGGCCCAGGTCGGCGGCCAGCTGGTCGGCGAACTCGATGAGGGGCGGCCACAGCCGGTGCAGCCCCTGGAGGACGACGGTGCTCCCGTCGGCGAACAGCCGCAGCACCGCGTCGGAGGAGACCTGGTCGGCGATCTCCGCGCCCGCACCGCCCGAGGTGGTGAACCGCTTGGCGTCGACGACCGCGCCGTCCTTGGCGATCCGCAGGAACGGTGTGCGCAGGCCGCGCCGGGAGAGCAGCTCGTCGACCGCCGGCAGGTCGAGCAGGTCGGTGAAGGAGTTGCCGGTGTCCTCGGCGCGGGTCAGGAGCGGGTGCCGCGCCCAGTGCTCCCGGGCGAACTGCTCGGGCGCCATGTTCGTGCACCGCCGCAGGGGGGGGGGGGGGGGGGGGGGGGGGCGGGGCGCCCCGGGGGGGGGGGGGGGGGGGGGCGGGGGGGTGCCACAGCTCGCGGCCCACAAAGTCTACAATCCACTA
>NZ_JBJHAA010000014.1:0-110494 GCF_054050795.1 Blastococcus sp. SYSU DS1024 | reverse complement strand
GCGGGCACCCGGGAGGACTCCCGGGTGCCCGCCCGTCCTGGGCCGGACTGCTCAGCGGACGCCGAGCAGGTGCTCCATCGCCAGCTGGTCGAGCCGCTCGAACTGCAGGCCGCGGGCACCGAGGGTCTCCGGGTCGTGGGCCTCGTTCCGCAGGGCGTCGAGGCTCTCGCCCTCGGCCAGGGTCGGGACGGCGAGCTCGGCCACGCGCGCGGCCTCCAGCGCCTCGGCGACCTCGGGGTCGGCGCGGAACGCCTGAGCCTTCTCCTTGAGGATCAGGTAGTTGCGCATGCAGGCGCGAGCGGTCTCCCAGACACCGTCGATGTCCTCGGTCCGCGGCGGCTTGTAGTCGAAGTGCAGGTAGCCGTCGTAGGCCTTGCCGGTGCCGGCACCCAGCAGGGTGTCCACGGTCCAGAAGGCACCGCGCAGGTTGCCGGCGCCGAAGCGCAGGTCCTGGTCGAAGCGCGGGCCGTGCTGGCCGTTGAGGTCGACGTGGAAGAGCTTGTCGTGCCACAGCGCCTGGGCGATGCCCATGGCGAAGTTCAGCCCGGCCATCTCCTCGTGCCCGACCTCGGGGTTGAGGCCCACGCGGTCGGGCTCCTCGAGCTCGTTGATGAAGGCGATGGCGTGCCCGATGGTCGGCAGCAGGATGTCGCCGCGCGGCTCGTTCGGCTTGGGCTCGAGGGCGAACCGGATGTCGTAGCCCTTCTCCCGCACGTAGGAGCAGAGCAGGTCCAGGCCCTCCTTGTACCGGTCGAGCGCGGCCGCGACGTCCTTGGTGCCGCCGGACTCCGCGCCCTCGCGGCCGCCCCACAGCACGTAGGTCTTCGCGCCCAGCTCCGCGGCCAGGTCGACGTTGCGCAGCACCTTGGCGATCGCGTACCGGCGGACGGCGCGGTCGTTGGCGGTGAAGCCGCCGTCCTTGAACACCGGGGCGCCGAAGAGGTTGGTGGTCGCCATCTCCACCCCCATGCCGGTCTCGGCCAGCGCCTTCTTGAACCGCTCGAGGGTGGCGTCACGGGTGGCGTCGTCGGGCACCAGGTCGTCGTCGTGGAAGGTGACGGCGGCGGCGCCGAGCTCGGCGAGCCGGTGCACCGACTCCACCGGGTCCAGCGGGGGCCGGACGGCGCCGCCGAAGACGTCGACGCCCTGCCAGCCCACGGTCCAGAGGCCGAAGCTGAACTTGTCGTCCTTGGTCGGGGTGTAGTCGGTCATGCGGGGATCTCCATCCGGGTCGATCGGTGGGCTGCACTGCGCGCGGAGGCCTCGGGCGGACGCTGGATCGCGAGGCCCGGGGCGGACGAGGGGGTCGGCTGGTCGCCGGTGGCGGGGCGGGCCGCGGAGGAGGGGCCGGTGGCTGTCATCGGGCCCCGGCGCCGGTCGGCGTGAGCGAGGGCACCGGCACCAGCGTCGGGTCCTCGAGGACCGACTCCAGGGCGACGTGCGCGCCCCCGCGCACGGCGGCGGTGAACCCCAGGGTGGAGAGGACGACGCGTGCGCCGGCCACCCCGGGCCCGAGCACGCGGGCCTCCAGCTCGGTGAGCAGCGGCTCCATGAGGTACTCCCCGAGCACCGCGAAGTAACCGCCGAGGATGACCACCCGGGGGTTGAACAGGTTGATGAGCACCGCGGCGCCGGTCCCGAGGGAGGTGCCCACCTGCCGGAGCGCGGCGAGCGTGCGGGCGTCGCCGGCCGCGGCGCGGGCGGCCACCTCCGCCAGCCGCGCCTCCAGGTCACGGGCCGGGTCGGCCACCGGGTCGCCGGGGTCGGCGGCCGCGCGCAGCAGGGCGGCCAGGCCGACGACGGTCTCCCAGCAGCCGCGCCGCCCGCACCCGCAGACGGCGTCCGGATCGCCGAGCGAGGTGTGCCCGACCTCCCCGGAGAGCCCACCGGCTCCGCGCAGCAGCCGGCCGCCGACGATCACGCCGCCACCGACACCGACTTCACCGGTCAGGTAGACCAGGTCGGAGGTCCGCGCTTCCGAGCCCATGGCCCACTCGGCGATGGCCGAGAGGTTGGCGTCGTTCTCGACGCGGATCGGGAAGTCCGTGCCCAGCCGGGCTCGCAGCCCGTCCAGGACGGCGACGTCGCGCCAGCCGATGTTCGGCGCCAGCGTCACGACGCCGTCGAGGCTGCGGACGAGGCCGGCGACCGCCACGGTCAGGCCGGCCGGGCGGGCGCCGGTCGCCGCCGCCGCGGCGACCGCGTCGGACACCAGGCCGGCGACCGCGTCCAGGGTGCGCTCGGCGCCGAGCGCGGGGAGGTCGAGCGCGAGCCGCTGCTCGAAGAGCACCTCGCCACGCAGGTCGAGCACCAGGGCTGCGGCGTAGTCGACGTTCAGCTCGACGCCGATGCCGCACACGCAGGCGCCGTCCAGGTGCACGGTGAGCCCCGGCCGCCCCACCGAGCCGGCGCGGTCGACCTCCCCGGTGGTGACCAGGCGACGGTCGGCGAGCTCGGCCACGAGGCTGGACACCGTCGCCTTGTTCAGGCCGGTCTCCTGGGCGATGCGGGCGCGGGAGCGCGGGCCGTGGTCGCGGAGGTGCCGCAGGACCAGCCCCAGGTTGGTGCGGCGCACCGTCGCCTGGTCGGCCGGAGTACGCCGTTCGGACGACCCGTCGTACAGCGGTGGGACCTCGCCCATCCCCACCTCCTGAGGGTCGCTCCGGAAATTCGTCGGTTGCACAAACAAATTAGGGGCCGCCGGTCAGTCGGTCAAGGCGGACCGCCGCCGTGGTCCGCGCCGCCCGCGGGAACCCTCCACCGGGCGCTACGGGCGGGGGCGGCCTAAGGTTCCGTTCCCATGACCGCCGCGTGCGCTCCGCCACCCGCCCACCTGCCCGTCCGCGCGACCCCGGGACGGGAGCACGTCCGATGACGCTCGTGGCGGGCGTCGACACCTCGACGCAGGCGTGCAAGGTCGTCGTCCGGGACGCGGAGACCGGCGAGCTGGTCCGCTCCGGGCGGGCGCCGCACCCGCCCGGTACCGAGGTGGACCCCCGCGCCTGGGAGGAGGCCTTCCGGGCCGCGGCCGCGGAGGCGGGGGGCCTCGACGACGTCGCCGCGCTCGCCGTCGGCGGCCAGCAGCACGGCATGGTCTGCCTCGACGAGCAGGGCGAGGTGATCCGCGACGCGCTGCTGTGGAACGACGTGCGCTCGGCCCCGGCCGCGGCGGAGCTGATCCGCGAGCTCGGCGACGGCGACGACCAGGCCGGCCGCCAGGCGTGGGCCGATGCCGTGGGGCTGGTGCCGGTCGCGTCGTTCACCGCGACGAAGCTGCGCTGGCTGGCCGACGCCGAACCCGGCAACGCCGACCGCACCGCCGCCGTCTGCCTCCCCCACGACTGGCTGACCTGGCGGCTGCAGGGCGACCGCGACCTCGGCACCCTGGTCACCGACCGCGGCGACGCGAGCGGCACCGCCTACTGGTCGGCCCGCACCGGCGAGTACCGCCTCGACCTGCTCGAACGCGCCATGCGCGGGCGGCGCCCCGCGGTCCCGCGCGTGGCCGGGCCGGCCGAACGGGTGGGCAGCCTCGCCGGCGGCCACGCCGTCCTCGGCCCCGGCACCGGCGACAACGCCGCGGCCGCCCTGGGCCTGGCGGCGCGACCGGGCGACGTCGTCGTCTCGATCGGCACCTCCGGGGTGGTCTCGGCGGTCACCCCCACCGCCGTCGCCGACGTGACCGGCACCGTGGCCGGGTTCGCCGACGCCACCGGCAACCACCTCCCGCTCGTGGCGACGCTCAACGCCGCCCGCGTGCTCGACGCCGCCGCCGCCCTGCTCGGCGTCGACCACGCCACCTTGTCGGAGCTCGCCCTCTCGGCCCCCTCGGGCGCCGACGGCCTCGTGCTCGTGCCCTACCTGGAGGGCGAGCGGACGCCGAACCTGCCGGACGCCACCGGCTCGGTGCACGGCCTCACCCTGCGCACCTCCACCCCGGCGCACTGGGCCCGCGCCGCGATCGAGGGCCTGCTGTGCGGTCTGGCCGACGGCATCGAGGCGGTCGTGGCCCAGGGGGTGGCGGTCGAACGGGTGCTGCTGATCGGCGGGGCCGCCCGCTCACCCGCCGTGCAGCAGCTGGCCCCGGGCATCTTCGGCCGGCCCGTCCTCGTCCCGGCTCCCGGTGAGTACGTCGCCGACGGCGCCGCGCGGCAGGCCGCCTGGGTGCTCTCCGGCGCCGGCGCCCCACCGGAGTGGGCGCAGCCGGGGCTCCAGGAGTTCGACGCGCCGGCGGCCACGCACGTCCGCGAGCGCTACGCCGAGGTGCGGGGCCGCACCGACGGCCAGTAGGAGGACCTGGCTCCTCCCCACCACCCGCCCGCTCGTGGCGGGCCCCGGGAGCCAGGCCGTTCCCGCCTGCCGCCGGGGTCGGCCACGCGTTGCGGCAGCGGTCCACGTGGTGCGCGGCGCGTCCGGTTGCCGTACGGCGCGGACGAGGCGGGCCGCTCAGAACGAGCGGAGCAGGGCGGCGAGCTCGGCCGGGTGCGTCTGCACCGTCATGTGCGCCGCACCCGGCAGCTCCACCAGCCGGCCGCGCGGCGCGGCCGCCGCCACCCGCGCCGCCCAGTCCGCGGGGCAGAGCGCGTCCCGGTCGCCGCGCACGACGACGACCGGCGCCGTGACCCGGGCCAGCCGCTCCTCGATGCCGTCGGGTGACGCCGCCCGCCACAGGGCGCTCATGGCCCGGGGCCCGGTGCGCAGCCACTGGCGCAGGATCAGCGGCACCTGCCACCAGGGCTCGGCGAGGGCGGTGCGCACCCAGCGCGCGGCGAGCACCCGGAGCCGGCGCATCCGCGGATCGGTGGTGGGCCCGCACAGCACGACCCCCGCGACCCGGGGATCGCCCGCGGCCGCGGCCACCACCTGGCAGCCCTGCGAGTGCCCGACGAGGACCACGGGCCCCGCCGGCAGCTCCCCCGCCAGGTGCCGCGCCAGGTCGTCGACCGACGGCACCCGCGCGGCGCGGCCCATGCCCGGTAGGACGACGACGTCGACGGGAAGTTCTGCCCGCAACCTGCGGGCAGAACGTTCATCCAGCCCGAGACCGGGAACGAGAAGGACCGACACCGATCGTGGCACCCGGATGGTCTACCGGCCCCGCGTCCGGCCCGCGAGCCGACCGGGGGTCCGCGGCGTGACACGCATCTCCCGGGGTGCTCACGACCGGCGTGGGCCGAGGTGGAAGGATGAAACATCATGACGACATCACCAGCGCAGGCGCACGCCCCGACCGACTCCTCCGGAGGCCGGCCGCGCGTCGTCATCATCGGCTCGGGCTTCGGCGGGCTCTTCGCCGCGCAAGCGCTGAAGAAGGCACCGGTCGACGTCACGCTGATCGGCAAGACCGCCCAGCACCTGTTCCAGCCGCTGCTCTACCAGGTGGCCACCGGCATCCTCTCCGAGGGCGAGATCGCGCCCGCGACCCGCGAGATCCTGCGCCGGCAGAAGAACGCGCGCGTCGTCCTCGGCGAGGTCACCGACATCGACGTGGCCGCCCGCACGGTGACCTCCGAGATCCTCGGCCGGAAGCTCGTCCACCCGTACGACGAGCTGATCGTCGCGGCGGGCGCCGGGCAGTCGTACTTCGGCAACGACCAGTTCGCCGAGTTCGCACCCGGCATGAAGAGCATCGACGACGCCCTCGAGCTCCGCGGCCGGATCTTCGGCGCCTTCGAGCTGGCCGAGATCGCCAAGGACCCGGCCGAGGTCGACCGGCTGCTCACCTTCGTCGTGGTCGGCGCCGGCCCCACCGGGGTGGAGATGGCCGGCCAGATCGCCGAGCTGGCCCGCCGCACCCTGCGCCGGGACTTCCGCAACATCAACCCCACCGGCGCGCGGGTCATCCTGCTCGACGCCGCCCCGGCGGTGCTGCCCTCCTTCGGCAAGAAGCTCGGTGAGCGCGCCCGTCGGCAGCTCAACGAGATCGGCGTGGAGGTCCAGCTCGGCGCGATGGTCACCGGCGTCGACGCCGACGGCCTCGAGGTGAAGGACACCGACGGCCAGGTCCGCCGCATCCAGGCGGCGACGAAGATCTGGGCCGCGGGCGTGCAGGCCAGCGAGCTGGGCCGCATCCTCGGTGAGCAGACCGGTGCCGAGGTCGACCGGGCCGGCCGGATCTCGGTGCAGCCCGACCTCACGCTGCCGGGCCACCCGGAGATCCACGTCGTCGGCGACATGATGGCGCTGGGCAAGCTCCCCGGCGTCGCCCAGGTCGCCATCCAGGGTGGCCGCTACGCCGCCGAGGCGATCGAGCGGCGGGCCACCGGCAAGAAGCCGCAGGACCCGTTCAAGTACTTCGACAAGGGCTCGATGGCCACGATCTCCCGGTTCTCGGCGGTCGCCGACATCGGGAAGTTCAAGTTCAGCGGCTTCATCGCCTGGGTGCTGTGGCTGGTCGTGCACCTGATGTACATCGTCGGCTTCAAGAGCCGCGTCACGACGGTGCTGCACTGGATGGTCAGCTTCCTCGGCCGCGGCCGCTCCGAGCGGGTGGCCACCCAGCAGCAGGTCTACGGCCGGCTCGCGCTGGAGCACCTGGGCCCGAGGTGGGAGGTCTCCAAGACCGGCGGGCCCAAGGACATCGACCCGGCCGGCGAGGACGTCGCGCAGCGCGACTCCGCCTGACCGGTCCACCGGCCGGGTGATCCCTCCCCCGGCCGGTGCATGTCCGCGTCGGGGCGGGTAGCCGCCCCCCGTGACGGGACGACGAGGTCAGGCAAGCGCAGCGCGGTCGCAGGCACCTCTCTGGCTCTGGCCCGCAGCCAGCGCCGTGGTGGCTGCCGCCGCCGGATGGGCCCTCGGCATGGTGGAGCCCCGCGGCGGGTTCCTCGCGGCGCTGTGGCCGGCCGACACCAGCGCCGCCGGCACGCTCCTGCAGCTGGTGGCCACCGCCGCGGTCACCATCACCACCCTGACCTTCAGCATCACGATCGTGGCGCTGCAGCTGGCGTCCCAGCAGTTCTCGCCCCGGCTGCTGCGCGACTTCACCCGCGACCCGGTCACCAAGCGGGTCCTGTCGGTCCTGGCCGCGACGTTCGTCTTCGCGATCGCCGGGCTGCGGGGGATCAGCCAGGACCAGCCGGTGCCCACGCTCGTCTGCCTGGCCGCCGCGCTGCTGGGGATCGGCTGCGTCGGCGCTCTGCTGGCCTTCATCAGCCACATGGTCCGCATGCTCCGCGTCGACACGATGATGACGCGGGTCCACGACGACGCCCGGCGGGCGATCGAGACGTTCTACGGCCCCTACACCGGCCACGGGCAGCGGTCCCCGGACGAGCTGGACCTGGAGACGCGCGCGGGACGGCTGGTGCACGCGTCCCGCAGCGGGTTCGTCGGGGTGGTCGACACCGGGACGCTGATCGATGCCGCACGAGCGCACGACACCGTCGTCCGCATCGAGGTCCGGCCGGGCGACCAGGTCACCATGGGCACGCCCCTGGGCACGGTGTGGGGCGCGTCCGAGGAGCTCGACGACGCCGTCCGGGCCGCCGTGGTGCTCAACAACGAGCGCACCATCGACCAGGACGCCGCCTTCGGGTTCCGCCAACTGGAGGACATCGCCGTGAAGGCGATGTCCCCGAGCACCAACGACCCGGTCACCGCCGCGACGGCCATCGGCCACATGGGCGATCTGCTGGTCCGGCTCACCGGCCGGCACCTCGGGCCCACGCTGCACGACGACGAGGACGGCACCGGCCGGGCGATCGTCCCCGACCGCGACCTGCGGTACTACCTGGGCCTCGCCTGCGGCCAGGTCGCCCGCTTCGGCGGCAACGAGCCCACGCTGGTCACCGCCCTGCTGCGGATGCTCCGCGACGTGGCCGTCGCCTGCCGGGACGACGAGCAGCGGGCCGAGGTCGCCCGGGCCGCCGACCTGGTCGCCGGGGAGCTCTCGCCGGACTGGAGCCCGACGGACACCGCGACCGTCGAGCTCCACCGCGACCAGGTCACCGCGGCGCTCGAGGGGCGGACCGTCGACGCCTTCGCCGACCGCGCCGGCGAGACCCGCTCGATGTGAGCCGCCGGGGTCAGACCCGGCCCAGCCACCACTCCAGCGCCGCGGCCACGCCCTCGGGCCGGACCACGTGCCCGCCGTCGAACTCCACGTAGGTGGGGTCCTCCCCCGCGTCGCGGAAACCCGCCGCCAGGCGCCGGCCGCACCGCGCGACCGGCAGCACGCGGTCCTCGGTGCCGTGGGTGATCCACAGCCGTGGGCGGCCGACGCGGGCCGGCGGGTGCGCGAAGCCCGGCGAGAACGCGAGGACCGCGTCGAACAGGTCCCCGTTGGCCGGCCCGATCGACAGCGCGTAGGAGGCGCCGTCGGAGAACCCGCCGACCGCGCACCGGGTGACCGGCAGCCGGTCGGCCACCTGCCCGAGCGCGGCGTCCAGCACCGCGACGTCCCGGCCCAGGCGGCCGGCGATGAGGTCCCAGGTGGGGCCGCCGGACCGCGGCGCCAGCACCAGCACTCCGTGCGCGGCGGCTGCGGCACCGACCGCCGCCAAGCTCTGCGCGGGCTCGCCACCGGCGCCGTGGAAGAAGACCAGCAGCGGGCGCGGGGCCGGCTCGCCCGCCGGGACGGCCAGCAGCACCTCCGCGCCGCCTCCCAGGTCGAGCGCGTGCACCCCGGCCGGCCACGGCTCCCCCGGCGGCGCGACGACCGGTCGGCTGCCGAGGCGGCCCGCGGCGTGCCCCGCCCCGGTCACGCGTCGAACCCGGCGACGGGGACGTGCTCCTCGGCCCGCTCCAGGTGCAGCGGCTGCAGCGGCGCGGTGTCGTCGAGGTAGAGGAAGGCGTCGTAGCGCTCACCGAGCACGGTGCCCACGTAGTTGCCCCACTTCTCGCGCGAGGGCCGGTAGACGACGCCGATGGCGCGGTGGTCCAGGCGCCGGCGCAGCCACTCGGGCTGGTTCTCGCGCGGGAAGACGAACAGCGCGTCCTCGCCCAGCGCCTCGTGCAACCGCGCCTCCAGGCTGCCCGACCGCGCCGGCGGGACCTCCATCCGCTCCATCTGCGCGCCCCACTCCCGGCCGGCGATCACCCCGCCGCGGTAGCCGCCGAAGCCGACGAGCACGACGTCGTCGGCGCCGTGCCGCTCCCGCAGCAGCTGCCCCACGTTGGTCATCCCGGCGGCGGCCATGTCGGTCGCCCGGGCGTCCCCGATGTGGGTGTTGTGCTCCCAGACGACCGCCTTGCGGCCGGTGTGCGCGAGCAGCCGGTCCAGGGTGTCGACCATGTGCACGTCGCGGACGTTCCACGACTCCGCCGAACCGCGGATCATGGCCCGGTAGTAGCGCTCGGCATCGACGACCACGGCGGCGTTCTGCTCGGCGGAGAAGCGCGCCTCGGCGTCGGCCCCGGGCTCCGCGCGACCGCGCTCCTCGCACAGCGACCGCAGGAGGTCGACCGCGGCCTGCTCGCACGAGGCCGGGGCGAACCGGCTGGCGAAGGCGTACTCGGCCCCGTCCTCGCCGAAGGGTTCGAAGCAGGCCAGCGCCTGCTTGGCCTGGTCGACGTGCTGGGGCTCGTGCTCGGCCAGCCAGCCGAGCAGCGAGTGCATGGAGTCCCACAGGCTGTAGACGTCGATGCCGTAGAAGCCGACGCGTGCGTCCTCCGGCAGGCCCGCGTTGTGCTCGCGCAGCCAGCGGCAGAAGTCGACGACGTCGTCGTTGGCCCACATCCACGTGGGCCACCGGGAGAAGGCGTCGAGCGCGTCGTGCGGATCGGCGTCGGCGTCCTCCCGGAGCCGGACGCTGCGGTTGACGCGGTAGGAGTCGGGCCAGTCCCCCTCGACGGCGACCAGGCCGAAGCCGTGCTCCTCGACCAACCGCCGGGTGAGCGCCGCCCGCCAGGCGTAGTACTCGTGGGTGCCGTGGCTGGCCTCGCCGATCGCCACGATCCGCGCGTCGCCGACGCGGTCGAGGAGCGGGTCGAGGTCGGCCGCGGTGCGCAGCGGCCGGGCCAGGTCGCGGATCTGCTCGCCGAGTCGGTCAGCCATCGGGTCTCCCTTCGCGCACGACGGCGGCGGCGACCTCGCGCAGGTCACCGGCGCGCCGCCAGACGGACCGTTGCCGAGCAGCGGAGGTACCCCGGGCGAGCAGCCGCTGCACAAGTGCGCGCACCTCGTCCTCCTCGCCCCGGTCGGCCAGGTCGTCGGCGAGCTCACCCAGCAGCGCCGCCACGGCGTCGCGCGCACCGACCAGGGCCCCGGCGACCGGGTCGAAGAGCTGCCCGGCGACGCCGTCGCGGGCGGCCCGCCAGCGGGCCGCCCGCAGCAGTTCGGGGCGCACCTCGGGCACCGGCTCGTCGCGCGCGACCCGGCCGGCCAGCACCCGCACCAGCGAGGCGACCAGGGCGGCGTGCAGTACGGCGTCGTCGAGGTCGGTGCAGACGTCGGCCAGCCGGAACTCCAGCGTCGGGTGGGCGGCCGACGGCCGCACGTCCCAGTACAGGTGGGAGGCGTCCGCGATCACCTCGGCGGTCACCAGCCCCTCGACCACCTCGCGGAACCGGGCGGCCGACCCCAGCCGTTCCGGGAGCCCCGCATGCGGCCAGCGCCCCCACCACAGGGTGCGGTAGCTCTCGTAGCCGGTGTCGGCCCCGTCGTGGAAGGGCGAGCTGCCGGTCATCGCCAGCAGCACGGGGAGGTAGGGCCGCGCCCGGTCGAGGACGGCGACCGCCGTCTCCAGGTCGGGCACGCCGACGTGCACGTGGCAGCCGCAGATGTCCTGCCGCTGGGCGAGCCCGGCCCACCGCCGCACCATGGCCTCGTACCGCGGCTCCGGGGTGATGGCCTGCTCGCGCCAGCCGGCCGACGGGTGCGTCGAGGCCATCAGGAGCGCGACGCCGGCATCGGCCGCCGCGGTGCGCGCCTCCGCCCGCGTACCCGCCAGGGCGGCCCGGAGCTCGCCCAGCGTGCGGCAGATCCCGGTGGCCGTCTCCAGCTGGGTGGTGGTGATCTCGGCCTGCAACCGCTCGCCGAGCTCATGCCGCGCCGCGGCGACGGCGAGCTCCGGGCGCGGGGCCAGCGCGAAGGTCTCGGGGTCGACGAGGTGGAACTCCTCCTCCACCCCGACGGTGGCGCCCGCGGCGGCCGGGCGACCCGCGCTGGACTGCACACGCCCTCCCGTCCGGGGCAGCGCCCCTCCCGGCACGGTACGACCCCGACGGCGGCCGCGCACCCCGCCGGGGCCCGCCGAGCCAGGTCGGCGCACCACCCGGACGGGTCGACTCTCCGCGCCCCGGCGGCGCGACCTCGCCGCCGGCCAGCAGGATGGACGGCGACGACCAGGGGGAGGACGACAGGGGGAGCTCGGTGCACACCGGACCACGGACGGCCGCGACCCTCCTGGCGGTCCTCTACGCGACCAGCGCCGCGCTCTGCTGGCTCGGTGCCGCACGGCCGATGGACGACGACACGCCCGTCGGGTTGCTGTGGGCGCTCGGTGCGGTCGGCCTGTCGGCCGGCGCCGCTCTGCGGGCGGCCGCCGAACGGGTGCCCCGGTGGGTGCTGCACGCCGGCGTGGCCCTGCTCTCGGTGCTCATCGGCGTGCTCGCCTGGCGCTCCGCGACCGCCGTGGGCGTGGTGGGCCTCGGGCCGGCGCTGATCGCGGTGAGCCTGTACGCCGCGCACTTCCTGCCGCTGCCCGCCGCCCGGTTGCATGCCGCCCTCGCCGTGCTCTCGGGCAGCATCGGCGCCTGGGCCGCCGCGCCGTCGGGTTTCCTCTCGGCCTGGCTCGCCGTCGTCGTCTCGGTGGTCGTCCTGACCGAGGTGCAGGGTCGGCTGGCGCGGCAGCTGCGCCGGGCCGCGGGCACCGACCCGCTCACCGGCGTGGCCAACCGCCGTGCCTGGGAGGAGCAGGCCGAGGGGCACCTGTCGCGGGCGGCGCGCACCGGCGAGCCCCTGAGCTTCGCCATCCTCGACCTCGACGACTTCAAGGAGGTCAACGACCGCGACGGGCACCGCGCCGGCGACGACCTCCTCCGCGCGCTGACCGCGAGCTGGCGTCGCCGGCTGCGCCGGGCCGACGTGCTCGGCCGGTACGGGGGCGACGAGTTCGTGCTGTGCCTGCCGGCGACCGACGAGGACGCCGCATGGGAGCTGATGGCCGCGCTGCGGGCGACCCACCCCTTCACCTGGACCGCCGGCGTCGCCAGTGCGAGGCCCGGCGACGAGCTGGCGGGCGTGCTCTCCCGCGCCGACGCCCAGCTCTACCGGCGCAAGCGCGACCGGCTGGCGTGACCCGGCTCCGGGGCGACGGTCACCCGCGACGCCAGTCGTCGGCCTCGAGGTGCGACCCCGCCATCGGGCCCATCTGCAGCATCCCGCCGTCGACGGGCCAGGACGCCCCGGTGACGTAGCCGGCGGCCGGCGAGGCGAGGAAGGCGATGACGGCCGCCACCTCGCGGGCGTCCCCCGGGCGGCGCAGCGGCACGCCGGGCCGCTCGTGGCCGGGAGCGGTGGGGTCCTCGTCCTCCTGGCCGGTCATGGGGGTGGCGATCTCGCCGGGCGCGACGGAGTTCACGGTGATGCCGTGCTCGGCCAGCTCGAGGGCGGCCACCTTCGTGAGCAGCCCGAGCCCGCCCTTGGCCGCGCAGTAGCCGGCCGCGCCGACCCTGGGGGCGTGCTCGTGCACGCTGGTGACGTTCACGATCCGCCCGCCGCTCCCGGCCGCGACCATCCGGCGCGCGGCGCGCTGGAGGCAGAGGAACGCGCCGTCGAGGTCGGTGGCCAGCACCTCGCGCCAGGTGTCGAACTCCAGGTCCAGCAGCGGCGTCATGTGACCGGTGCCCGCATCGTTGACCAGCACGTCGACGCCGCCGAGCGCATCGGCCAGCTCGTCGACGACGTCGGCGGCGCCGGGCAGCCGGGTCAGGTCGAGGTGGCGGACCTCGGCCCGCCGGCCCCGTGCGCGCACCTGCTCGGCGGTCGCCTCGCCGGCCTCCCGGTCGCGGTACCAGGTGATGCCGACGTCGCAGCCCTGCTCGGCCAGGGCCACCGCGACGGCGCGCCCGATGCCGGACTCCGATCCCGTGACGAGCGCGACCCGCCCGCTGCCTCCGGTCATGGCAGCGACGCTAACGATCCCGTGACAGGCACGCAGCACGATGGGTTGGGGTCCCGCACGGGGTAGAGGCGGAGCATGGCCGCCACCCGATCCCTGCTCGCCCGGCTCCTGCTCGCGCTCGCCGCCGTCCTGCTCACCACCACCGGCTGCGTGGCAGTGGACACGACCTCGCCCGGCACCGGCACCGGGTCCGCGCCCGAACCCGACGAGCCGCCGTCGGCCGAGGACGGCGACGTGGAGGACCGGATGGCCCGGGACGTCCTGGACCGGGTGAACGACGAGCGGGCGGCGCGGGACCTGCCGCCGCTGGAGTGGGACGAGGAGCTGGCGACCGTCGCGCGCGAGTGGAGCGAGCAGATGGCCGAGAACGACCAGATCGAGCACCAGGACATGCGCGAGGTGCTCGATCTGGAGGAGCTGGACGGCTACGCCGGGATCGGGGAGAACGTGTTCACCGCATCGGCGCCGGTGCCGGCCGGGACGGCGCACGTCGGATGGATGCGCTCCGACGGCCACCGGGTCAACGTGCTCAACCCGGGCTGGGACCGCATCGGCATCGGCTTCCACTGCGCCCCCGACGGCTCGGTCTGGGGGACCCAGCAGTTCGGGCGCACGGTCGGCTCCGACCGCCCCGAGGTCAGCCGGGAGACGCCGCCGGAGGAGCCGATCGCCCGGCCCGAGGAGGACGGCCCCAGCTGTGGTTGAGGCGCGGGAGCGGGTCCGCCGGCTGCGGCGGCGGCTGGGCGAGGGCTACCGGCGGGTGCCCGAGCCGGCCCGGCGCTTCCTCGCCTGGCTGCGCAGCCCGGAGTTCCTCACCACCAGCTCCAGCCTCGCCTTCTACGCGATGGTCTCGCTGCCGCCGATGGTGCTGCTGGGCTTCTGGGGAGCGGGCCTGGTGGTCGACCAGTCCTCGCTGCAGGACCTCGGCACCGAGGTGGACGCCCAGGCGCCCGACCAGCTGCCGGTCGCCGACGTGCTGCGCGCGCTGATCGACGTCGCCGCCCAGACCGGGCCGGTGGCGGCGGTGGCGGCGGTCTGGCCGGCGACCACCTACGGCGCCGCCCTCGCCCGGGCGTTCAGCGACGTGGCGCCGCGGTCGGAGCAGCGGATGCGCGGCTGGAAGGGCCGGCTGCTGGCGCTCGCGATCATCGCCGTGCTGCCGGTGGCGGTGTTCTCGGGGCTCGCGGCGCTGTACCTGGTGCCGCGGCTGCTCGGGGAGGGGACGGCGGTGCGCATCGTGATGGGGCTGGGGTCGCTGGCGCTGCTCGGCGTGCTCATCGGGCTCGTCTACGCGCTGTTCCGCCTGTGGGAGACGCGGATCAGCGACGTCGTCGTCGGCGCCGCGACCGCGACCGGCCTGGTCGCCGCCACCACCGGCGGCTACCTCGTCTACCTCGAGTACGCCGACTTCACCGCGCGCTACGGAGCGACGGCGCTGGCGACGGCGGTGCTGCTCGGCCTGTGGCTGCTGCTCGGCAACGCCGCGCTGATCGCCGGGTACCGGGTCATGGCCCGCCGGGTGCACGCCCGCCGTCCGCGAAGCCCGGGGCCGGAGCGCGCCGGGGACCGAGCCATGGACCGAGCCGGTTCCCGTGCCACAGTCGGGGCCGGGAGCGGCGACCGGGAGCCGGCGCGGCGGTGAGGGCCGCCTCGCCTTCTCGGCGCCGCGGAACCGTCGTACCCCCGGCCTAGCGTCCCGGGTGACCCCACCGGCCCGGCGGAAGGCGTACGGCCATGACCAGCGGCACCCACACCCCCAGCGGCACGGCGGCCCTCCCGGCCGAACGGGCCGATCTGCTCGAGACGCTCTCCACCCACCGGCACTTCCTCCGTTTCACCGTCCACGGGCTCACCGACGAGCAGGCGCGGCAGCGGCCCACGGCCAGCGAGCTGACCCTGGGCGGCCTGATCAAGCACGTCGCCGCCACGGAGGCGGCGTGGGCGCGGTTCGTGGTCGAGGGGACCGAGGCGATGGCGGCCCCGACCGACGCAGGGGGCCGCGAGGCGTGGGCGCAGGAGTTCCGCCTGCTCCCGGAGGAGACCCTCGACGGCGTGCTGGCGCGGTACGAGGAGGTCGCCCGGCGCACCGACGAGCTGGTGCGCACGCTGCCGGACCTCGACGCGTCCCACCCGCTGCCCGAGGCCCCGTGGTTCGAGCCGGGGGCGCACCGCTCGGCCCGCCGCGTCTTCCTGCACATCGTGGCCGAGACCGCCCAGCACGCCGGCCACGCCGACATCCTGCGGGAGTCCCTGGACGGGCAGAAGACGATGGGCTGAGGCCCCGTGGTCGGGCGCGTCCGCCGGCGCCTCGACCCCGGCCGCACCCACGGGCGCCGACGACCGGTTCAGCCCGGCCCGTCGCCCGCCAGCTCCTCGGCGTGGGCGATCGCGCGGTCGCGCAGATCGGCTGCGTCCTCGGCTTCGCGCTGGGCTGCGCCCTGCCGGCGCTGCGCCCGCTTGAGCGCGGCGGCGGCCTCGCCGACGGCCCGTTCCGCCTCGGCGAGCTCGTCGGCCAGCTCCTCGACGCGCGCCTGCAGGTCGCCCCGTCGCTGCTCGAGCTGCTCCACCTCGCGACGCTGCTCCGCGGCAGCGGCGGCGGCCTCCTCTGCTGCTGCGGTGGCCTCCTCCGCGGCGGCACGGGCACGGGCCAGCTCCCGACGGCGCCTCTCCTCCTCGGCCCGGCGGCGCTCCTCCCGCTCCCGCTCCCGGCGCTCGGCGGCGGTGGGGCCGGCCGGCCTTCCCTCCCCCGCCGTCGCTTTCCTCGCCGTCCCCGCCGTCGCTCTCCGCGCCGGACCGGCCGGCGACCCGGGCGGGGAGACCAGCCGCAGCGCCGGACGCGGCGCGACGGTACCCAGGCCGCTGTACGACATCGCCCCGGTCAGCCGGCCGGTGAGCAGCGCCGCCCCGGCCTCCGGATCGGCCATGGCCGCCCGCAGGGTCTCCTCCACCTGGCCGGACACCGACGCGCTCACCGGGTGGCCACGCTCGCGGGCGAGGGCGGCGGCCTGCCGGGTGAGCGCGTTCAGCAGCTGGCCGCGCTGCGCGTTGAGCGCTCGGAGCTCGTCCCCGGCCAGGTTCTCCTGGGCGCCGCGGAGCAGGTCGCCCAGCTCGACCAGCCCCTCGATCTCCCCGCGGTGGGCGCGGACGAGCAGGTTGCAGACCCAGGCGGCGGTCGACGGCTTGGGCAGCGCCCCGATCTCCTTGGCCAGCGCCTTCTCCCCGGCGGCCCGGGCCTCCTCCTGGCGCTCCTTGCGCAGCGCGACGAACTCCTCGGGGGCGGTCTCGTACAGCTCGTCGGCGATCTCGTCGAGATCCACGCCTCTCCCCCGGTGCTACGAACTCGTGGTGATCAGCGCCTGATCACCACGAGTTCGTAGCACTCGCAGCCGGGTGACGTCAGCAGCAGGCCGCGGCGGGCCGGGCGTCGGTGCCGGAGCCCTCCGTCCGGCAGCAGGTGCCGTCCCCGCTGACGGCGGAGAGCTCGGCGGCCGTCTGCCCCTCCAGGTCGGGGCGCGCGTCCGCCTTGACGGTGTAGACCTCGCACGGCTCGCCGCCGGGCCCGGTCACCCAGACCTTGTCCTGGACGGCGTAGCAGCAGGTGGTGTCCTCCTCCGGCCGGGTCGCCAGGCCGGCGTCGGCCAGCCGGTCCGTGGCCGCGGTGACCTCGTCGGTGGAGGCGACCTCCACACCCAGGTGGTCCATGCGGGTGGGCTCCCCCGGCCTGCCCTCGAGCAGCACCAGCTTCAGCGGCGGCTCGGCGACGGCGAAGTTCGCGTAACCGGGCCGCCGCTTGGCCGGGGCGGTGTCGAAGAGCCGGGAGTAGAAGTCGACCGCGGCGTCGAGGTCGGCGACGCGGAGAGCGAGCTGCACGCGGGACATGGTTCCTCCTCAGGAGCGGGGACATCGACGGACATCGATGTCTGACCGCAGAATGAACAGCAGGTATCGATGCTTGTCAATACGATGGACATCGTTACGATGACGGTCGACGTCCGATGCGAGGAGATTCGATGAGCGAGCCCGGCCTGGCGTGCTGCACGCCGCTGTCCGGTACGGCGATGTCCGCCGAGCAGGCCGAGCAGGTCGCCCCGCTGCTCAAGGCGCTGGCCGACCCGGTGCGCCTGCGCCTGGTCAGCCTGATCGCCTCCAGCGCGAGCGGGGAGGCCTGCGTCTGCGACCTCAACGACGCCTTCGAGCTCACCCAGGCGACGATCAGCCACCACCTCAAGGTGCTGCACTCGGCCGGGCTGCTCGACCGGGAGAAGCGCGGGGTGTGGGTGTACTACGCCGTCCGACCGGCTGCGCTCGACGCGGTCGCCAGCCTGTTCCGCACGGGGGTGCCGGCATGAGCGACGCCGTCCGCGAGACCGCGCGCACCGACGTCCCGGCCGACGCCCCCGTCCTGCAGAAGCTGTCGACGCTGGACCGGTTCCTGCCCGTCTGGATCATCGCCGCGATGGCGCTCGGGCTGGCGCTGGGCCGCTGGGTCCCCGGCCTCGACGATGCGCTGAGCGCGGTCGAGGTCGGCGACGTGAGCCTGCCGATCGCGATCGGGCTGCTGCTGATGATGTACCCGGTGCTGGCCAAGGTCCGGTACTCCGAGCTGGACCGGGTGACCGGCGACCGGAAGCTGCTGGGCGCGAGCCTGGTGCTCAACTGGCTGGTCGGCCCGGCGCTGATGTTCGCCCTCGCCTGGTTGCTGCTGCCCGACCTGCCCGAGTACCGGACCGGGCTGATCATCGTCGGCCTGGCCCGCTGCATCGCGATGGTCCTGATCTGGAACGACCTCTCCTGCGGTGACCGGGAAGCCGGCGCGGTGCTGGTCGCGATCAACTCGGTCTTCCAGATCCTCGCCTTCGCCGTCCTGGGCTGGTTCTACCTGCAGGTGCTGCCCGGCTGGCTCGGGCTGACCACCACCTCCGCGGAGTTCAGCTTCTGGGCCATCGTCGTCTCGGTGCTGGTGTTCCTCGGCATCCCGCTGGTCGCCGGCTTCCTCACCCGCACGCTGGGCGAGCGCCGCCGTGGCCGCGCCTGGTACGAGGAGCGCTTCCTGCCGAGGATCGGCCCGATCGCCCTGTACGGCCTGCTGTTCACGATCGTCATGCTCTTCGCGCTGCAGGGTGACGCGATCACCTCCCAGCCGTGGGACGTCGCCCGCATCGCGTTGCCGCTGCTCGCCTACTTCTTCCTGATGTTCGGCGGCTCGTTCCTGCTCGGCATGCGGCTCGGGCTCGGCTACGCGAAGACGGCGACGCTGGCGTTCACCGCCGCGGGCAACAACTTCGAGCTGGCCATCGCCGTCGCGATCGGCACCTTCGGCGTCACCAGCGGGCAGGCGCTCGCCGGCGTCGTCGGCCCGCTCATCGAGGTGCCGGTGCTCGTCGGCCTCGTCTACGTGTCCCTGTGGGCCGCCCGCCGCTGGTTCCCCGGCGACCCCACCGTCCCTGCCACCGCGAGGAGCGCCGCGTGAGCACCCCCAGCGTCCTGTTCGTCTGCGTGCACAACGCCGGCCGCTCGCAGATGGCCGCCGGCTGGCTGCGCCACCTGGCCGGCGACGCCGTCGAGGTCCGCTCGGCCGGCTCGGTTCCCGGCGAGCAGGTCAACCCGGCCGCGGTCGAGGCCATGGCGGAGGTCGGCATCGACATCTCCGACCAGCGGCCGAAGGTGCTCACCACCGACGCCGTCGAGGCCTCCGACGTGGTCATCACGATGGGGTGCGGCGACGCCTGCCCGATCTTCCCGGGCAAGCGCTACCTGGACTGGGCGCTGGAGGACCCGGCGGGCAAGGGTGTGGAGTCGGTGCGGCCGATCCGCGACGAGATCGAGCGACGCATCCGCGGGCTGCTCGCCGAGCTCGCGGTCACCCCTCGCGCCTGAGCACGAAGAAGAACGGGTCGGGCAGGCCGCGCAGGTCCATCATCCCGAGGACCGTGCGGCTGCTCACCCGCTTGAAGACGTCGATGATCGGCAGCCGGTCGTAGACCATCGCGGCGGTGACGACGCCGCGGTGCTCGACCGCCCGCAACCGGGCCTTCGGGCGGGAGGTCGTCAGCAGCGGCCGGACGGCGGTGAAGGCCGTGCGGGCCGCCCGCGAGTGGGCCAGCCGAGGCGCGCGGCGCAGCACACCCACCGGGAGCAGGGCCGGGTCGACCGGCCGCGGCCCGGCCGCCGTCCCGAACAGCAGAGGGTGCACCGTCTCGGTGCCGAGGAACTCCTTGCCGCACCAGCCGTAGGCCTCCAGCAGCCCGTCCAGCGGTGAGCCGGTGGGCAGCCCGCTGCCGCCCCACCGGCCGAGCATCTCCTCCACCGGCTGCGGCTCGAAGAAGTCGAAGGACGACTGCGCTTCGGCCCGGGAGACACCGTCCCGCTGGGCATCGCGGACCCACGCGTCCGGGCTGGTGAACCGCAGCGTCACCCGAGCGGGCGCTCGAAGGTGACCAGCACGCCGTCGACCCCGCCGGGGCCGATGCGGCCCTTGACCTCCACCGAGGTGATCGCCTTCAGCTGCCACCCCTCGCGGGCGTGCTGGTTGAGCACCTTCTCCAGCTTCCCGCCGGACATCTTGCCGCCGATCATCCCCTCGCGGATCTCCTCGACCTTGTACTCGTAGCGCGCTGCGCCCATGGGTCGTCCGTCCTCTCGTTCGGTCCGGTCGGTCGCCCGCCAGCGTGCCGCGCTCCCCCGCCGGCGTCGAGACGGGCCGCCGCTCCGACGCCCTAGTGATACGGATCACCCATGTGTAACGTCCGCGCCGGGGCGCCGCCGGCGCCGGGAGGAGCACGCGTGAGGACCACACCGAGACATCCACGGCGCAGCCGCTGGGCCGCCGTCCTGCTGGGCGCTCTGCTGATCACCGCCGTCCCCGGAACGGCGGCCGCCGACCCCGACGAGACCTCGGCCGAACCCCTGCCGGTCGTGTTCGTGCACGGCAACAGCGGCTCGGCCGCCCAGTGGCAGACGCAGTTCCAGCGGTTCACCAGCAACGGCTACCCCCAGGACCTGCTGTTCGCCTACGAGTACGACACCAGCGGCAGCGACAACACCCAGGCGATCGCGGAGCTCGGCCCCTTCCTGGACGCCGTGCTGGCGAGCACCGGCGCCGAGCAGGTGCTGCTCGCCGCGCACTCCCGCGGTACCACGGTGAGCCACGCCTACCTGGCCGAGCCCGCCCGGGCGGCGAAGGTCGCCAAGTACGTGAACCTCGACGGGCGCAGCGCCGAGACCCCGCCCGGCGGCGTCCCGACGCTGGCGGTCTGGGGCGAGTGGAACTCCCCGCCCGACCCCCGCCGCGGCAGCGTCGGCGAGATCGAGGGCGCGGTGGCGAACCTCTACAACCCCGACCAGGGCCACACCGAGGCCGCCTCGTCGGCGCGGACCTTCGCCGCCGTCTACGAGTTCTTCACCGGTTCGGAGCCGTCGACCACCGACGTCGTGCCGGAGGCGCCCGCCCAGGTCACCGTCGCCGGACGCGCCGTGCTGTTCCCGCAGAACCTCGGCTTCGAGGGCGCCACCCTCGAGGTCTGGCGGGTGAGCACGCGGACCGGCCGGCACACCTCAGCCTCCCCGGTGGCGACGATCCCGATCACCGGCGACGGCTCCTTCGGCCCGCTGGACCTCTACGGCCGGCACAGCTACGAGTTCGCGCTCCACCGGCCCGACGGCTCGGTCCACCACTTCTACCAGTCGCCGTTCCCCCGCTCCGACCACTTCGTCCGCCTCAACAGCGGCGTCGCCGGCGAAGGGCTGGAGGCGTTCGTGCCCAAGTCCGAGGAGCACACCAACCTCGCCCTCATCCGGGCGCGGGAGATCTGGGGCGACCAGGGTGCGGACTCCGACGAGATCACCGTCGACGTGATCGGCGACCGCACCGGCCCGCTGGAGGTGACGACCCCGGTCACGACGCCGCGGACGAGCACCGAGGGCACGTTCGGCCGGGTCGGCGAGGTCAACGCCCTGTTCCTCACCGACGTCGGCACGCGGACGCCGACCGGGTACACCGCGCCCGACCAGGAGACCGACCTGGCCAAGGGCGACCTGTTCCCGTTCAACACGCTCACGTTCCTCAACGCGGTCGACGCCTACCTGCCGGCGAGCCCGCGCGGGCTGCGCCCGATCCGCATCGAGGTCCGGCCGCGCGGCGGCGGGGAGCCCGAGGTGATCACCGTTCCCGGTTTCCCCTCGGTGAACGACCGCATCTCGGTGCAGCTGCGCGACTCGACGCAGGACGACTACGCCTTCGGGCGTCGCTGACCTGCCGGGTGCGGCCCGGTGGCGCTCAGCGGCCGGGCCGCACCCAGCCGGCCTCCAGCAGCGCCGTCTGCACGCGGTCGGCCGCCTCGACGGCGACCGGACGGCCGGCGACCAGATCGGCGTAGAGGAACGCCTCCGCCAGCTTGACCAACGCGTAGGCCAGGCTCTCCCGGTCGATGATCGGTCGCAGCCGGCCGGCCCGCTCGTCGCTCTCGATCAGCTCCACCGCCACCCGCACCGCGCGGGGTTCCACCGGTCCGGCCGGGTCGGTCAGCACGCGCAGGGCCAGATCGGGCTCGTTGTCGATGAGGGTCCGGATGCCGGTGCTGCCGACGACCCCGGCGTTGAAGGCCCGGATCACCCGCGCGCTGCGCAGCTCCGGGTCGTCCGGGCCGCGCCGCGCGTCCTCCGCCTCGGTGCAGGCCCGCCAGCCGCGCTCGGCCAGGTACCAGACCGCCTCCCCGACCAGTCGCTCCCGGCTGCCGACGTGCCGGTGCAGGGTCATCCGGGAGACCCCGATCTCCTCGCCCAGCGCACCCATGTCGATACGGCGCCCGGCGTGGATCCACCGGGCCGCCAGCGCGATCACCGTGGCCGCGTCCACCCGCGTCCGCGCGGGACGGTCCCCGGTCCGGTCCACGGTGGGCATGGTCCCAGAGCCGGGCGCGCGGTCCCCGGGACCGCTGCTCACGGGCCGTCGGCGCCGGCCAGGGCGCGCTCGAGCTCCGGCGTCAGCCGCGGGATCGGCCGGGTGTCGTCGTCCACCGGGCGCCGCGCGGCCGGTGAGACGAACGGGCTGCGCACCGCCGCGGCCACCGCGTCCGGGTTGGCGCGGGCGGCGAGCACCCGGCCGCCCGTGTCGACGGGGGTGTCGAGCCCGACGGGGGTGACCTCGACGGCCGCCCAGCGGGCCGCACCGGCGCCGAACGCCGTCGCCGACAGCGCGGCCAGCCCGCGCCACTGCCGCCCGACGAACTGCACCCGGTGGACGTCCTCCGTCCGGGACCTGACCACCGCGCGGAAGACGACGTGCTCGGCACGATCGGGCACGCGGATGGCCAGTTCCACCTCGGTGCCGACGGAGGCGCCGACGCCGCGGACGCGCACCTGCGCGCCACCGAGCGAGACGTCGACCAGCCGCGCCGGCGCCCCGTCGACCACGGCCGGCAACGCGGCCGGGAAGCGGTGACCGTCCCGGCGCTCGGCGGAGAAGCGCGGGTCACGGATCCGCCGGATGCCGGCCAGCACGAAGCCGAGGGTGACGCTCACCCAGAGCACCGGCACCAGCGTGGTGCCGCCCCAGCGGTGCTCGATCGGCGTCCAGCCGGCCAGGCTCGCGGCAGCGTGGAGCAGGCTGCCGACGAGCACGGCCGCGAGCGCGAGCAGCAGCGCGGGCACCCGGGCACGGGTGCGCTCCTCCCCCGTGCGCCCCTTCGCGGTGACCGCGAAGCGGCCCGTGCCGCGCAGCACCAGCGACAGCGTCGCGGCGAGGTTGGAGGGCAGCCGGACGACCTCGAACAGCAACGAGAAGCGCGCCGGGGCGAACCCGCGCGACAGCAGCGTCAGGGCCGCCTGCTGGAGCAGGAAGGGCACGCCGGCCATCACCGCGAACAGCGCGGGCGGTGCATCCACCGGGAACAGCCCGGTGACGAGCACGGTGACCGGGACCAGCGCCAGGCCCAGCGTCCGCCACGAGTCGAACCACGCCGACAGCGAGTAGAGGTAGCCCAGCCGCTGCCGCAGCGTCAGCCCCGTGGCGGTGAGCGGGTTGTCGTGCCGCAGCACCTGCATCGCGCCCCGGCCCCACCGCCGACGCTGCGCGTAGAACGCGTCCGGGCTGCCGGCTGCGAGCCCGCGGGCCAGCACCTCGTTGTGGTAGGCGCTCCGCCAGCCGGCGCGGTGCAGCTTCATCGTCGTGTGGAAGTCCTCGGTGAGCGACTCCGTCGCCACTCCCCCGATCTCGCGCAGCGCCTCGGCGCGCAGCACCGCGTTGGTGCCGCACCAGAAGGCGGCCCCCGCGTGGTGCTTGCCGGCCTGGATCACCCGGTAGAACAGCGACTCCTCGTGCAGGTCGGCGCCCGGGCGCAGGTGCTCGAAGGAGCTCGTGTTGTAGAAGTGCTGCGGCGTCTGCACCAGCGCCAGCCGCTCGTCGGCGAAGTAGGGCAGCGTGCGGGTGAGGAAGTCCGGGTCGGGGACGTGGTCGGCGTCGAACACCGCGACGAGGTCGGTCGGCACCAGCGCCAGCGCGTGGTTGAGGTTGCCCGCCTTGGCGTGGTCGTGCTCGGGTCGGGTGACGTACCGCGCGCCGAGCGCCGTCACCATCTCCTCGACCTCGAGCCGGTCGCCGTCGTCGAGCACCCAGGTCTCGTGCTCGCCCACCATGGCCAGGCAGGCGGCGACCGTCGGCAGGAGCACGTCCAGGTGCTCGTTGTAGGTGGCGATGAGCACGGTGACCGACGGCGGCGGCCCGGGGCGGGGCGCCGGCACGGTCGCCGGGGCGACGGTCCAGGTGGTCATCACGAACAGCACCAGGGCGAGGCCGCCGTAGACCTCGAGCGCCAGGAACGGCACGCCGAGCCAGAGCGCCGGCCCCTCGGGGAGCGTGGCCACCAGCCGCCAGGTGAGGTAGCCGGCGGTCGCCAGGACGGCGGCGACGGCCACGGCGCGCACCACGAGGAGCCGCAGGGCGCTCTCCGGCGCCGGGACGGCGTCCCGGGCCCCGCTGGGGCGGCCCAACGCCGCCCGCTCGATGCTCACCCGGGAGGAATCGACACGCACCCCGTGCGTGCACATCCCCCCGAGGGGTGAGATCGGGCCGCGTGCTCAGCCGGTCGTGACGCGGAGCCGGGCAGCCGTCCGGTCGGCCATGTCCGCGAACTCCTCTCCTTCGTGCAGCAGCGTCCACGCCATGACCAGTTCCACCGCCGAGGGTTCGCCGGACACGTCGACGACCCCCGGCGGCGCCACGAGGTGCCGGACGCTCTCGACGAGCAGCCCGTCACCGGGGCCGCCGGACTGCCGCTCCACCCGCCGGACGCGCAACGCCCGGCCGGCCGGCAGCGCCACCACGTCGACCTCGGGACGGGCCAGCCCGCGCCCGGCCGTGGCGCGCTCCTGCTCCGCGAGCTCCGGCAGCCCGGTGGTGAGCCGGTACCGGTCCGCGCGGAGCGTGGCGAGGACGCCGTACCGGGGATCGGGGATCCAGAGCGCAGCGAGGTCGGGGGCTCCCTCGCGCAGGGCGGTGGCCAGCGACCGCACCTGCTCGCCGAGCGCCACCGCGGCGGCCCCGTCGGCGCCGAGGTCGTCGCAGACCGCCTGCGCCAGGGCCGCGACGGTGCCGGAGCGGGGCAGCCACATCCAGCCCGCGTCGGACGGCTCGACCCGGTAGGTCCAGGTCCGCACGGCAGCGGTCACGGGAGCCACCGGAAGGAGCCCGCGACGGCGTCGAACAACGCGGTCAGCGGCTCGAGCACCTCCAGCAGCGGCGTCGAGAAGCTCAGCAGCACGAAGCCGCCGCCGGGCATCGGGTGCTGGTACTGCATCACCGCTGTCTCCAGCAGCCGCCCGTCCGGTGCCGGGGCCTGCGTCCGGCGGCGCAGGCGGGCCACGGGGCCGGCCGCGAGCTCCACCACCTCGGCGGAGGCCGCCGCTCCCCCCGCGGCGAGGAAGGCCGCCTCCTCGGCGCCCGGTCGGTCCCCGGCCGGGGGGACGACACCCACCGCCAGGGCGCAGGCGAACGGCGGGGCGCCGTCCTGGTGGACCGGGAGGTGCACCTCGACGGTGTGGCTGTCGCTCCGGGCGGCGGCCGCGCCGTGCAGCACGCGCGCCACCTGCGGCATCAGCCGGTCGCGGTCGGGGCGGCCACGGGTGACCGCCCGGGCGATCCGGCGGACGTCCGCGTCCCGCTGCGCGTCGTCCAGCACCCGGATGCGCGCCCAGTCGCCGGGTACCGCGAACGTGAAGTCGCGGGGACGCGTCAGGGCCGGCTCCGGCGCCACGACCGTCACCGGCCCGCCCGGACCGGGGAGCGGGAGCCGGCCTCGCCACCGGCGCCGGCGAAGGCGTTGGCCGCCGGGACGGTGCCGACGGCGTTCGAGAGCAGGGTGCCGCCCTCGGCCCGCGCGGCGCGGGCCAGCCCGGTCGCCACCTGGGGGGCCGCCGTCGTCTGCGGGTGGATGAACGGGGGCGGGCCGGCGACCGGATCGCGCAGCAGACCCGAGGGGCGGTAGGCCTCGGCCCACTCCGCGCGGGTGGGCAGCCAGCCGCGCGGGTCGCGGGCCCGGGACGCGAGCGCGCCGGCCGCCGGTCCGGGCGCCGGGACACCCTGGTCCCGTGCCGCCCGCTGGGCTTCCCGGCGGGTCATCCCGGAGGCACGGAGGTGCCGCACCAGCGAGGGGAAGGCCAGCCCACGGGTGCCGGTCGCGACCGCCCGGCCGGCCAGCGCGAAGGCACGGCCGGCCCCGAAGGCGAGCACGCCCACCGCATCCCACAGCACGGCCGACAGCTCCGCCCGACCCGCCACGTGCAGCACGGAGTTCCCCACCAGGGAGACGGCCCCGGTGACGAACGCCAGCCCCGCGAACGCCGCGGCGAACGGCTGCAGCCCCGGGATGGTCAGCAGGAAGAACGCGACGAGCCCGAAGACCGCAGAGAGCTTCCCGGCCCAGCCGGTGACGACGGCGACGACGTCCAGCACGTCGTCCCAGAAGCCGTCCGCGAGGTGGTCGTTCGCGCCCAGGACGTCGTCGATCGCGTCGGCGGCGGCGTCCCCCGCCGCGCGCCACTCGGCCTCCAGCGCCGCGAGCTCCTCGTCGGCCGCCCGGATGCCGGCGGTGGCGGCCGCGGCGTCGTCGTGCGCCCGCCGTTCGGCGACCGGGTCGGGCTCCGGCTGCGTCGCGGCGCGCTCCCGGGCCCGCCAGGCGGCGTCCCGGGCGTCCTCGGCCCGCTTGGCGCGCGCCAGCACGGTGTCGGCGCCCGCCTGCACGTCGTCGAGCGTGCGCGCGTAGGCGGCCAGCGCCTCCGCCGTGCCCTCGTACCGGTCGAGGGCCTGCTCGATCGTCCCGGCCACCTCGGCGGTCCGCTCGCGGAAGGCCCGGCCGGCGTCGGAGTTCCAGGTGGTCGCGCTGTCGTGGATGGTCCGGAGCGCCCTGGCCGCCGTGGTGATCGCCGCCGCCGTGTCGGCGTACCGCCGGGCGAGCCGGGCGATCGCCGCGGGGTCGCCGCCGACCGGGTCGGAGGGGCGCAGCGGCGACCAGTCCCGCGGGCGGCTCACCGCTCACCGGCCAGGGCGGCGACCAGCTCGGTCTCGATCCGCTCGTAGACCTCGGCGGCGTCCTGGGCGGCCTGGCCCAGCCCCTCGACCAGCCCGGCCATCTCGGTCCGCCGGCGGTCCCAGTTGCTGCCGAACTCCCGCAGCCGGTCACGCAGCCGGTCGTGGGCGATGACGTCGCTGCCGACGTCCGCCGCGTCCCGCGCGCCGTCGAGCTCGCGGTACACGACCAGCAGGGCACGGCCGGCGTCGCGCAGGACCAGTGTCGCCACCTCGAGGCCGTCACTCACGACGCGGACCCTAGGCGGATCCGGGCCGGGCCCGGATCCGTCGTCCACAGGCCCGTCAGGCGGTGCGGGGCCCCTCCCAGAGGTCGATGCCGGCGTCCACGGCGTGCCGGTCGATCGCGGCGAGCTCCTCGTCGCTGAACTCCAGGTTCCCCAGGGCGCCGACGTTCTGCTCGAGCTGCCGCACGCTGCTGGCCCCGATGAGGACCGTGGTCATCCGGGGGTCGCGCAGCGCCCAGGCCAGCGCCATCTGGGCCAGCGACTGCCCGCGCTCGCGGGCCAGGCCGTCGAGGGCGCGGACGTGGGTGAGCGCCTGCTCGGTGAGCAGGTCCGGCGAGAGCGACTTGCCCAGGCTGGCGCGCGATCCCTCCGGGACGCCGCCGAGGTACTTGTCGGTGAGCATGCCCTGCGCCAGCGGCGAGAAGGCGATGCACCCCGCGCCGACGTCGGAGAGGGTGTCGAGCAGGTCCTCCCGCTCGATCCAGCGGTTGAGCATCGAGTACGAGGGCTGGTGGATCAGCAGCGGCGTGCCCAGGTCGGCGAGGATCGCCGCCGCCCGGCGGGTCTGCTCGGGCGAGTACGACGAGATGCCCGCGTAGAGGGCCTTCCCGGAGCGGACTGCGGTGTCCAGCGCCCCCATCGTCTCCTCCAGCGGCGTCGTGGGGTCGGGCCGGTGGCTGTAGAAGATGTCGACGTACTCCAGGCCCATCCGCCGCAGCGACTGGTCCAGGCTGCTGAGCAGGTACTTCCGCGAGCCGCCGCCCTGGCCGTACGGCCCGGGCCACATGTCGTAGCCGGCCTTGGTGGAGATGACGAGCTCGTCGCGGTAGGGCCGGAAGTCGTCGCGGAGGTGCCGGCCGAAGTTGGTCTCCGCGCTGCCGTAGGGCGGGCCGTAGTTGTTGGCCAGGTCGATGTGCGTGATGCCCAGGTCGAAGGCCCGGCGGAGGATGTCGCGCTGCCGGTCGAACGGGACGTCGTCGCCGAAGTTGTGCCAGAGGCCGAGGCTGATCACCGGCAGGTCCAGGCCGCTGCGCCCGGTGCGGCGGTAGGTCATCGAGTCGTAGCGGTCGCCGGCAGCGGAGTAGGCCATCGCTGCATCCTCTCCGACCGCCTGCTCCCCCGCCCGCCGGCCTCCGGGCCCGGAGGCCCGTCCGGTGCTGTCGCCGCCGCTAGGCTGGGCGTTCCGGTTCCGCCTCACCCCAGGAGTGCCCCGTGCTGCTGCGCCTCATCGGTCTGCTGCTGGTCCTCTGGCTGGCGCTGGCGGTCATCGGGGCGCTGATCGAGGGGCTGTTCTGGCTCCTGCTCCTGGGCGCCGTGCTCTTCCTGGGCACCGCCGCCTACGGCTGGCTGAAGGGCAGCAGCAAGGTCTGACCGGGTCGGTCACTCCCCGTCGACGTCGCCGCCCGCCCCGTCGGCGTACGGCTGCGGATCGGTGCGCCGCTCCACCGGTGGCGCGACCGGCACCGGCTGCCCGGCCACCTGCTCGGCGGGGCCGACGCGGACGCCGGCCTCCAGCTCGTCCAGCCCGATGGCGTAGCGGTTCTCCGTCATGGGCGCACCTTCCACCCCGGCGACCGGATCGTCCAGACCGGCCCGCGCCGCGATGCTCAGGAGGCGGTCGGTGCCCGCTGGGGCACGGCGACGCTGAGGAGGACGACGCTGTCCTCGTCGGCGTGCAGACTGTGCCGGCGGTCGGGGACGGGACCGATCTCGAGCGCCCCCAGCTCCACGGCGTCCTCCCCCGCGATGAGCCGGACCTTCCCGCGCAGGACCAGCAGGCTGGCCGGGCCGGGGCTCTCGTGCTCGGCGAGCTGCTGGCCCCGTACCAGGGCGATCACGGTCTGCCGCAGGCCGTCGACGGGGTGCGGGAGCGTGCGGGCGGCGCGCTGGGCCTTCTCCCCCGCGGCGTCGGCGAGCAGCTCGGCGGCCAGTCGTTCCAGGTCCACGGATCCTCGGTCGTCCACGGCCCCATCGTGCGCCGGCGGTCGAGGACCGGCGACCGCGCTCACCTGGTCGCCCACAGCAGCCGCCTGGCACCGCACCTCATCGCTCGGTACACCTAGGCCGGTGCCTGGGCGGGGCCGTCGGCAGTCACCCGGTCCTCACCGCCCAGGAGTCGGACGCCGGAGGTGCGCTCCCAGGCGTCCACCGCGTCCCAGTCCGCGCCGTCGAGGGTGGCGAGCGCGGCCGGGAAGAGCCCGAAGTCCTCCTTGAACATGTGCTCGTCCAGGTCGTGGAGGGCGCGCAGCACCCCGTCCGCCCACTGGTCGGCCGCCCCGGTGCCGAGGTCGTCGAGCTCGTCCACGGCGTCGAAGAGGTCGGCGTGCTCCCCCTCGAGCACCGCCACGTGGTCGGTCAGCTCGCCCACCTGCGCCAGCCGCGGGAAGAGCGCCTTCTCCTCCTTGGCCACGTGCGGGCCGAGCACCGCCAGCAGCGCCTGGAAGCCCGCCCGGGCGGCGGGGAGCGCACCGGCCGACAGCGCCCGCCGGATCTCCTCGCCGAGTTCGCGCAGCCGGTCGTGCTCGTCCATGAGCCGGGCAACCGGGGTCAGGTCGCGGCAGCCGCAGTGGTCGCACATCGGTCGTCCTCCGTTCCGGGTGTCTCAGGCGGTGGTGCCGGTGCGGCCGACCGAGCGCATGCCCCGCCAGGTGTAGAGGGCGGCGACGGCGGCGGTGACGGCGAGCAGCCACAGACCGGGGCGGTAGTTGCCCTGCCACCCGTAGATGAGGCCCATGACCAGCGGGGGGACGAACCCGCCGAGGCCGCCGGCGGCGCCGACGATGCCGGTGACCGAGCCGACCGTCCCGGCCGGAGCGGCGATGGCGACGAGGGCGAACACCGCGCCCGACGCGGCGCCCAGTGCGGCGGCCATCGCGAGGAAGGCGATGGTCCCGGCGGGGGCGAGCGGCGGCTCCAGCGCCGAGACGGCGGCGAAGACCGCGACGACCGTGAAGCAGCCGATCAGCACCGACACGGGGTGGAACCGGTCGGACAGCCAGCCACCGACCGGCCGCATGACGACCGCGAGGACGACGAAGCCGGCGGTGCGCAGCGCGGCGTCACCGGGGTCGAGGGCGAACGCGGTCCTCAGGTAGGTCGGCAGGTAGACGCTGAAGGCGACGAAGCCACCGAAGCCGACGGCGTAGAGGAACGACATCTGGATGGTCACCGGCAGCCGCGCGGTGTCCCAGGCCCGCCGGACCGCGCTGCCGGGCAGCGGGGTGCGGCCGGGGGCGTCGCGCAGGACGAGCGCCGAGACGATCGCGTAGACCGCGAGCAGCGCCGCGACGAGGGTGAACGGGAACGCGAGGCCGACGCCGTCCGCGAGCTGCACGGTCGTGAACGCCGAGATCGCGGTGCCGCCCATGCCGGCCCCGAAGATGCCGAGGGCCGTGCCCCGCTTGGCCGGCGGGAACCACGCGTTGACCAGCGGGACGCCGATGGCGAACGTGGTGCCACCCAGCCCGAGGACGAAACCGCCGAGCAGCATCAGCGCGTAGGAGTCGTTGCCGACGTAGCCGATGAACAGCACCGGCAGGATCGTCAGCGCACTGACCAGCGGGAACATGACCCGAGCGCCGAACCGGTCGGTCAGCGCCCCCACCGGGATGCGGCCCAGCGAGCCGACCACCACGGGCACCGCCACCAGGAGCGACGTCTGCAGCGCGCCGAGGTCGAGCCGGCCGGTGAAGAAGGCACCGAGCGGGCTGACCAGCGCCCACGCCCAGAAGTTGATGACGAACCCGACCGTCGCCACCGCGAGCATGACCCACGCCTGGCGCGGGACGGGCGGGGCGGCCGGCGCCGGTCCGGCCGAGGGGGTGGGGGCGGGGACCGCGCTGCCTGCGCCCGGTCGGAGTGTGGGGGCCGAGGTCATGGCCGGTGTCCTTCTCCTCTGTGCCCCGGCACCGGTTCGGCGGCGGGGCGATGGGTTGTTCCTGCCTTCTGTTCTACGGACGGCGGCGGCCCCGGTCCCGGTGCCGGACGTCATCGGGACCGGGCCGAAGGTCCCGTTCGAGCCCGGTGGCGGCAGGGCCGATCGGCCCCGGCCGGTCAGCCGCGCAGGACGACGCCGAAGAAGAGGGCGACGAGCGCCGCGACGCCGGTCAGGGCACCGGTCAGTGCGAGGGTGCGGCGGTTCCCGGCCCGGGCGTGCGCCCAGGCGGCGGCCCCGGACACCAGGACGGCGACCAGCTTGGCGACCAGCGTCGCCCGGTACGCCCCGTCCGCGGCGCCGACGGCCGCGATGTTCCAGATCCCGGTGACCACCAGCACCGCGAACGCCGGCCACGCGAGGGCGGCGAACCGGTGCGCCGCGGCCGGCGCGGCCTCCGGCGAGATGCGGCGCAGCACGGGCACCAGCCCGGCGAGCACGAGCTGACCGCCGACCCAGATCACCGCGGCGGCCAGGTGCAGGAACAGCCGCAGGTCGGCGGTGCCGATGTCGAGCACCGGCGTCACCGCGCCACGAACAGGCCGCCGGCTCCGCGGGCGGCGTCGGCCAGGCGGTGCGACACGAACGGGTAGCGGCCCGGCTCGGGCAGCGCGAACTCGACGAACCCGCCCTGCGCCGGCGCCAGGTCCAGCACCTGCGCGCCGCCCGAGGACCCGTCGTCCGCCCGCAGCACGTAGGCGCCCTCCCGGTACACCGTGTCGAACTGCGCGCCGACGACGTGGAAGGCCGTGCCCGCGCTGGGGCCGGCGGCGACCACCCACGCCCGGATGCGTTCCCCGGCCCGCACGGTCACCGGGGCGTGCTCGTACTGCCCGGCGTAGCCGTTGAAGGCGACGACGTCGTAGTCGGCGTCGGTCATGACCGCCATGCCCGGGAGGTCGCCGTCCGGCCCGAGGTAGATGTCCGACTGCACGAACACGAGCTCGCGGTCGACCGGGGGGAGGCCGGGTGGGTCGATGACCACCGCCCCGTACATCCCCATGCCCACGTGCTGCAGGACGGGCACCGTGCCGCAGTGGTAGAGCCACGCGCCCGCCCGGTCGGCGCGGAACGAGTAGACGAGCTCCTCGCCGGGGTCGATGGACCGCATCGCCCGGTCCGGGGCGACCTGGCTGGCGTGGAAGTCCACCGAGTGCGGCAGCGAGCCGTCGTTGACCAGCCGCACGTGGAAGACGTCGCCGACGCGGCCGCGCAGCACCGGGCCGGGCACCGTGCCGCCGAAGGTCCACATCCGCTGGCGCACCCCCGGCGCGACCTCGACGTCGCCCTCCACCACCGGCAGGTCCACGTCGTGGACGGTGCCGCCCGGAGCCGGCTGCAGCGTCGGGTCGTAGGGCACCCACGCCGGTCCCGGGGCGGCAGCCGCGACGGCGCCGTGCCCGGGAGCGTGGTCGGGCGCCGTGCCCGCCGGGGCGGCCGCACCGTCGTCCACCTCGATGGCGAGCAGCATCCCCGCCTGCCGGTGGCCGGGCACCGTGCACCAGGCGACCAGCGGCCCGGTGACCTCGCCGACGTCGAGGACGGCCGACGCGCCCGGGGCCAGCATGGCGGTGCCCCGGCCGCCCTCGAGCCGCAGGTCGTGCCGCATGGAGCCGACGTTGCGCACGTCGAGGACCAGCCGCTCCCCGGCGGGGACGGAGATGCTGGCCGGGCTGATCCAGCTGTCGCCGAGCTCGACGACCACCGCCCCGCTCACGGGGGCGGCCGCTGCCCGGTCGGTCACCGGGGATCCACCGGTGAGCACCCAGCCGAGGACGGCGACGACGGTCAGGACGGCGGCGGCCGGCAGCGCCCCCGGGAGCGAGGCCGGCGACGGGGGTACGGCCGGTGCGGGCGCCGCCGGGACCCGCCGGGTGGCCACGACGCCGCTGACCAGGAGCGGCAGGAAGGCGGCCAGCCCGGTGAGGGCCAGCGCCCAGCCGAGCGCCCGGGCCGGCGCGGGCAGCGGCAGGGCGAGCAGCGCCACGCCGGCGTTGGTCACGATCGCCCGCGCCATCCCGGCCGCCTGGAGCCGGGCGGCCAGCAGCCGGTGCCCGGAGGGTCCGCGGCCGAGGGTGGCCGGGAGCAGGAAGGTGAGCGCGGCGACGAGCACCTGGGCCACGAAGCCGAGGCCCAGGACCGGCACGAGGAGTGCGAGCACCGCCACCGACGCCGCCGGCCCCTGCAGCGCGGCGCCGGCGTCGACCGCGAGCGCGACGAGCAGCCAGCCGGTCGCGGCGGCCAGGCCGATCGCCGGGGCCGTCCGCGGCGGGCTGGTCCGGGCGATGCGCACCACCGGCGCCAGTGACCACGCCACCGCCCCCGCGTACCCGGCGAGCCCGGCGGCGGCGAGGGCCGGGAGCTCGAGCAGCAGGCCGGTGGTCAGGACGGCCAGTGCCGGCCCGGCCAGGAGCAGCACCCGCCGGGCCACCGCGGGGGCGTCGTCGGCCATCCGCGTGCGCAGCACGGCGGGCCACAGCATGAAGCCGGTGCCCAGGACGGTCAGGCCGATCCAGCCCAGCAGGTTCAGGTGCACGTGCGCCAGGTAGAGCCCGGTGTGCGTCAGCCACGCCCCGGCCCGGCCGGTGCCCATGAGCGTGCCCAGGACGCCGCCGACGACGAGCGCCGCCCCCGCGACGACGTAGTAGTGCACCACCCGGCGCAGCCGGCCCCCGCCGGGCGACCGGCGGAGCATCGCGACGAGGGAGGCGACGTGCCACGCGACCGCCCCGACGACGAGCGTCCCGCCGAGCGCGGTCAGCACCGGCTGCGGCCAGCCGACCCCGAGCAGCACGAGGACCACGCCCGCGTTGAGCAGCAGGAGCCGGGCGCCGGCGGCACGCTCCCCGCCGTCCCGGGCGTGCAGCAGGGCCCCGGCGAAGTGCCGGGAGAAGACGACGACCGCGTTGGTCGCGGCACCGAGCAGCAGCAGGTGGAGGGCGATCCAGCCGTGCGCCGGCGCCACGTGCGCGACCGGGACGGTGACCGCGGCGGCCAGCAGGTAGCCCGCGATCCCGCCGACGACGAGCCGGGACCGGGCACCGCGCGCCGGACCGGAGCGCTCCTCGACGTACGGCAGGCGCGGGCGACCCTCCGCCGCCACCGGCGCGTGGAGCAGGGTCATTCCGACGCGCCCGCCAGGAGCGCGGCCGGCTCCGCACCGGACGCGCGGGCACCGGCGGTCACCCGGCGGCCGCGGAGCAGCGTCAGCTGCACCGTGATGTAGCACGGGTGCTTCCCCGGCACCCAGGCACGGGCTCCCAGGGAGTCCAGCGCCCGCACCCCGGCCGGGTCGACGACCACCCGCGACGGTCCGATGGCGGTGACGTTCCAGCCCACCCGGGCGACCGGGTCGATCTCGTCTGCCTCGAAGGCCACCACCGCGCCCCGGCTGGCGGCGGCGGCCTTGCTGCCGACCCGCGTCGGGATGACGATCCGGTCGCCGGCGAGCACGAAGTGCACCGGCTGGATGGTCGGCAGCGCGCCCTCGGTGAGAGCCAGCCGGCCGATCACGGCGGTCCCCAGCAGCCGGCGGCACTCGTCCTCGTCGAGGACCTCGAGCGTCCGGTCGGGGTCAGCACTGAACACGGTCACTCCTCGGTGCGGGGTCCCGGCTGCGGGAACGCGCCGAGCGGGAAACGGGAGCGGTCCGCCCCTCCGGTTCCCACTGTGGCGCCGGCGGCACGGCGGCACCCGGGGTCCTTGGTCCCGAACCGGGTGGCCGCTGGTCCCCGTCCGCGCGCAGGTCCCGTCGGATCAGGGACGAAGGTCCCGACGGTTCCGGACGTCCTCCCCCGGCCGGTGCGCCCCCCGGGCGCCGAGGCTGTTCACGACACCGGAGGCGCCCGCCCCGACCGCGGGGTGGACGCCTCTCCACGTGCCCGACGAACTCCCAGGAGCACCGCAGTGCCCACCGACAAGACCCCCGCCACCGGCGGCGGCGCGCGCACCGACGCCGTGCCCGGCACCGGCCCCCTGCTGGCCGCCCGCCGCTTCCTCACCCGCGAGACCGTCGGTGACTCCGGCCGCACCCTGCACCAGATCGACACCTCGTCCTGGGAGTCCTTCTACCGCGACCGGTGGAGCTACGACCGCGTCGTCCGCTCCACGCACGGCGTCAACTGCACCGGGTCCTGCTCCTGGAACGTGTTCGTCAAGGACGGGCTGATCACCTGGGAGCACCAGGCCACCGACTACCCGACCACCGGTCCGGACAGCCCGGACTACGAGCCCCGCGGCTGCCCCCGCGGCGCGTCGTTCTCCTGGTACGAGTACTCGCCGTCGCGGGTGCGCCACCCCTACGTGCGCGGCGTGCTCCTGGAGATGTACCGCGAGTCGCTGGCCCGCCTGGGCGACCCGGTGCTGGCCTGGGCCGACGTCGTGGACGACCCGATGAAGGCGCGGGCGTACAAGAGCGCCCGCGGCCGCGGCGGCTTCGTGCGGTCGGAGTGGGACGAGGTGACCACGATGGTCGCCGCCGCCCACGTGCACACGACGAAGACCTACGGCCCCGACCGCGTCGTCGGCTTCTCCCCGATCCCGGCCATGTCGATGGCGTCCTTCGCGGCCGGCACCCGGTACCACGCCCTCATCGGCGGCACGCTGCTGTCCTTCTACGACTGGTACGCCGACCTGCCGATCTCCTCCCCGCAGATCTGGGGCGACCAGACCGACGTGCCCGAGGCCGGCGACTGGTGGAACTCGACCTACCTGGTCATGTGGGGCTCCAACATCCCGGTGACCCGCACCCCCGACGCGCACTTCCTCGCCGAGGCCCGCTACCGGGGCACCAAGGTGGTCGCGGTCAGCCCCGACTACGCCGACAACGTGAAGTTCGCCGACGACTGGCTGGCCCCGCACCCGGGCACCGACGGCGCGCTGGCCATGGCGATGGGCCACGTCGTCCTCACCGAGTTCTTCCGCGACCGGCAGGTCCCCTACTTCACCGACTACGTGCGGAAGTACACCGACCTCCCGTTCCTGGTCACCCTGCGCACGACGGCCGACGGCAGCTACGCCGCCGACCGCTTCCTCACCGCCGCCGACCTGGGCCGGGACGTCGTGAACGCCGAGCACAGGACCGTGCTGGTCGACTCGGAGACCGACGGGCTCGTGGTCCCCAACGGCACGCTGGGCGACCGCTGGAGCGAGGACGGCGCCGGCCGCTGGAACCTCGACCTCCAGGGTGTCGTGCCGGCGCTGGGGCTGCTCGGCCGTACCGACGAGGCGGTCGAGATCGCGCTGGCCCGCTTCGACGAGGGCGAGACCGAGGGCGGCACCACGATCACCCGCGGCGTGCCGGTCCGCCGGATCGGCGAGCACCTCGTCACCACCGTGTTCGACCTGGTGATGGCCCAGTACGGCGTGGCCCGCGACGGCCTGCCCGGCGTGTGGCCGACCGGCTACGACGACGCCTCCTCGCCGAACACCCCCGCCTGGCAGGAGCAGATCACCGGTGTGCCGGCCACCCTGGCCGCGAAGATCGGCCGCGAGTTCGCCCGCAACGCCGAGCGGAGCAAGGGGCGCTCGCTGATCGCCCTGGGCGCCGGCACCAACCAGTGGTTCCACTCGGACATGAGCTACCGCGCGATCATCACGCTGGTCACCCTGACCGGGTGCCAGGGCGTCAACGGCGGCGGCTGGGCGCACTACGTGGGCCAGGAGAAGGCCCGCCCCATCACCGGCCAGCAGCACATGTCCTTCGCCTTCGACTGGCAGCGCCCGATGCGGCACCAGGCGGCCACCCCGTTCTGGTACCTGCACACCGACCAGTGGCGCTACGAGCGGGTGCCGGCCGACGAGCTCGCCTCACCGCTGGGCACCGGCCGGCTGGCGGGGATGTCCTTCGCCGACACCGTCGCCGCCGCGCAGCGGATGGGCTGGAGCCCGGGCCATCCGTCGTTCGACCGCAACCCGCTGGACCTCACCGACGAGGCGGCTGCCGCCGGCGTCCCGGTGCAGGAGCACGTCGTCGCCGAGCTCACCGCCGGCCGGCTGCGGGCCGTCGCCGACGACCCCGACGACCCGGCGAACTTCCCGCGCTGCCTCACCCTGTGGCGGGCCAACCTGCTCGGGTCCTCGGGCAAGGGCAACGAGTACTTCATGCGCCACCTGCTGGGCGTGGACTCGCTGGCCACGGCCGAGGAGTGCGGCCCCGGCGAGCGGCCGCGCGACGTGGTGTGGCGGGACGAGGCGCCGGTCGGCAAGCTCGACCTGCTGACGGCGATCGACTTCCGGATGACCAACACCGGCCTGCACGCCGACGTCGTCCTGCCCGCCGCCACCTGGTACGAGAAGCACGACATCTCGACCACCGACATGCACCCGTTCGTGCACGCGTTCAGCCCCGCGGTGGCTCCGGCCGGCGACGCGCACACCGATTACGACGCCTTCCTGGCACTCGCCGACCGGTTCAGCGAGCTGGCCGGCACGCACCTGGGCACGCGCCGGGACGTCCTCGCCGTCCCGCTGCTCCACGACACCGCCGACGAGCTCGCGACGCCGGGCGGCCGGGTGCGGGACTGGAAGCGCGGTGAGTGCGCGCCGGTGCCGGGCACGACCATGCCGAAGCTGGTCGAGATCGAGCGCGACTACACCCTCATCGGCGCCAAGATGCGCGCCGTCGGTCCGCTGCTGGACACCCTCGGGACGACGACGAAGGGCCTCACCGTCGACGTCACCCCCGAGCTGGAGTACCTGAAGTCGCAGAACGGCGTCATCGCCGACGGCCCGCTGGCCGGCCGCCCGTCGGTGGCCACCGCCGACCGGATGTGCGAGGCGATCCTCGCCCTGTCGGGGACGACGAACGGCCGGGTCGCCGCCGAGGGCTTCACCCGGCTGGAGGAGCGCACCGGCCAGCCGTTCACCGACCTGGTGGAGGGCCACGAACAGCACCGGATCAGCTACACCGACACCCAGCGCGGCCCGCAGCCGGTGCTCACCAGCCCGGAGTGGTCGGGTTCGGAGAAGGGTGGCCGCCGCTACTCGCCGTTCACCCTGAACGTCGAGCGCTCCAAGCCGTGGCACACCCTCACCGGCAGGCAGCACTTCTTCGTCGAGCACGACTGGGTCGCCGAGCTCGGCGAGCAGCTGCCCGAGTTCCGGCCGCCGCTGAACATGGCCCGGCACTTCGGCAAGCCCGGGGAGCTGGTCGACGGCGGGCTCACCGTCCGCTTCCTCACCCCGCACGCGAAGTGGTCGATCCACTCGATGTACCACGACAACGAGCTGATGCTCGCGCTGTCGCGCGGCGGCCCGGTGATCTGGATGAGCGTCGAGGACGCCGCGAAGATCGGCGTCGCCGACAACGACTGGATCGAGGCGCAGAACCGCAACGGCGTCGTCGTCGCCCGCGCGGTGGTCAGCCACCGGATGCCCGAGGGCACCGTCTACCAGTACCACTCCCCCGAGCGCACGGTGAACGTGCCGAAGACGGAGAAGGAAGGCCGCCGCGGCGGCTACCACAACTCGCTCACCCGGCTGCTGGTCAAGCCGACCCACCTCGCCGGTGGGCACGCGCAGCTGACCTACGCCTTCAACTACTACGGCCCGATCGGCAGCCAGCGCGACCAGATCACCGTGATCCGTCGCCGCTCGCAGGAGGTGCAGTACTGATGCGCATGCGCGCGCAGGTCGCCATGGTCATGAACCTCGACAAGTGCATCGGGTGCCACACGTGCTCGGTGACGTGCAAGCAGACGTGGACCAACCGCGAGGGCACGGAGTACGTCTGGTTCAACAACGTCGAGACCAAGCCGGGCATCGGGTACCCGAAGCACTACGAGGACCAGGAGCGCTGGAAGGGGGGCTGGGTGCTCGACGCCAAGGGGCGGCTGACGCTGCGCTCGGGCGGCCGGATCAAGCGGCTCACCGGCATCTTCGCCAACCCCGACCTCCCCTCGATCGACGACTACTACGAGCCGGCGACGTTCGACAAGGACCAGCTGGTCGCCGCCCCGGCCGGGCTCACCGACACCCCGGTGAAGCAGCCGCGGTCGATGCTCACCGGGCAGCCCATGGCGATCGAGTGGGGCGCCAACTGGGAGGACGGCCTCGGCGGGGCGCACGAGCACGCCGCGGGCGACCCCAACATCGCCAACATGGACCCGCAGGCCGCCGAGCGGGTGCGCTTCGAGTTCGAGAAGACCTTCATGTTCCACCTGCCGCGCATCTGCGAGCACTGCCTCAACCCGGCCTGCGTCTCCGCCTGCCCCTCGGGCGCGATGTACAAGCGCGAGGAGGACGGCATCGTCCTGGTCGACCAGGACAAGTGCCGCGGCTGGCGGATGTGCGTGTCGGCCTGCCCGTACAAGAAGGTCTACGTCAACCACGCCACCGGCAAGGCCGAGAAGTGCACCTTCTGCTTCCCGCGCATCGAGGCCGGCCAGCCGACCATCTGCTCGGAGACCTGCGTCGGCCGGCTGCGCTACCTCGGCATCGTGTTCTACGACGAGGACGCCGTGCTGGCCGCGGCGAGCGTCGAGGACGAGCACGACCTGCTCGAGGCGCAGCGGAACGTCTTCCTCGACCCGCACGACCCGGCCGTGCAGGCCCTCGCCCGCGAGGCCGGCATGCCCGAGGAGTGGCTGGAGGCGGCGAAGCTCTCGCCGGTGTGGCGGCTGATCAGCGAGTACCGCATCGCGCTGCCGCTGCACCCGGAGTACCGGACGCTGCCGATGGTCTGGTACGTCCCGCCGCTGTCGCCGGTGCTCGACGCGGTCGGCGCCGCCGGCCGCGACGACACCGACGCCGACGACGTCTTCCACACCATCCGCGACCTGCGGATCCCGGTCGAGTACCTCGCCGAGCTCTTCACGGCGGGTGATGCCGAGGCCGCCGCGGGCGTGCTGATGAAGCTCGCCGCGATGCGCGCCTACATGCGCACCCGCACGCTCGACGGGACGGTGGCCCAGGAGCTGCTCGACGGCATCGGGATGACCGCCGAGCAGGTGGAGGCGATGTACCGGCTGCTCGCCGTCGCCAAGTACGACGAGCGCTACGTCATCCCCACCGCCTACTCCAAGGACGCCGCGGCGCTGGAGGCCCAGGCCGCGGCGGCCACGGAGACCGGCTGCAGCCTGGACTGCGAGGGCGGCCCCGGCATGGGCGGTGACCCGGTGGGCGCCACCGTCGAGCGGTTCTCCCTGGTGAAGGACGGCGACACGGTGCGACCGGGGCGTCCGGGGCTGTTCGCCCGGCGCAGCGACGGCCGGCGCGGGCTCAACCTCTCGGTGCGGCCGTCCGGGACCCCCTCGTGACCGCCGCCGTCACCCGGCCGGAGACCGACGTCCCGGCGCCGGAGCGGGCCCGGCTGTTCGAGCTGGCCGCGCTGCTGCTCACCTACCCCGACCCGGAGCTGCTCGCGGCTCGCGGCGAGCTGGCCGACGCGGCGGCCGCGCTGGAGACCCCCGAGGTCGCCGACGCGGTGCACCACTTCCTCACCTGGTTCGACGAGACGCCGGGCACCGCGATCGCCCAGCACTACGTGCAGACCTTCGACCTGCGCCGGAAGTCGGGGCTCTACCTGACCTACTACCTGCACGGGGACACCCGGAAGCGCGGCATCGCCCTGCTGACCCTCAAGCAGCGCTACCGGGCCAAGGGGCTGACGCTGCGGGAGGGCGAGCTGCCCGACCTGCTGCCCGTCGTCCTCGAGTTCGCCGCCGCGGTGGGGCCCGGGGACGGCGAGGCGCCGCTGCGCCAGCACCGGCGGGGCATCGAGCTGCTGCGGGCGGCCCTGGAGGCCGCCGGCAGCCCGTACCGGCACCTGCTCGACGCGGTGTGCCGGGCGCTGCCCCCGATCACCGACGACGACCGGGCGGCGATCGCCGCCCTGGCCGTCGACGGCCCGCCGGTCGAGTCCGTCGGACTGGCCGGCCCCGGCGACCTGACCCCCGCCGGCCTGTCCCCCGCCGACCCGGACACCGACGACGACCTCGCCGGCATCGGGCTGGCCCCCTACGGGGCCGCGCCCACGGCCCACTCCCCCTGCTCCCACCCGGAGGCCCACCGATGACCGTCGACGTCCTGCTCTGGGTGGTCGTCCCCTACCTCTGCCTGGCCGTCTTCGTCGCCGGCCACGTGTGGCGGTGGCGGCACGACCAGTTCGGCTGGACCACGCACACCAGCCAGCTGCTGGAGAGCCGCATCCTGCGGTGGGGCTCGCCGCTGTTCCACCTCGGCGCCTTCGGGGTCATCGCCGGGCACGCCATCGGGCTGCTGATCCCGGCCGAGGTCACCCACGCACTCGGCATCCCCGAGCACCTGTACCACGCCGTCGCGGTCTGGGGCGGGGCGCTCACCGGCACGGTGCTGGTCGTGGGGCTGGGGCTGCTGATCGCGCGCCGGCTCGTCAACGGGCGCGTCCGGCGGGTGACGACCCGCATGGACAAGGCGCTCTACGTCGCGCTCGCCGCGATGGTGGTGCTCGGCATGACCGCGACCATCGGCGAGAACCTGCTCGGCGGCGGCTACGACTACCGGGAGACCATCGCGGTCTGGTTCCGCGGCATCTTCTGGGGCAGCCCCGACGCCTCGCTGATGGCCGGCGCGCCGCTGGTCTACCAGCTCCACGCCCTCGGCGGCTTCCTGTTCCTCGCGATGTGGCCCTTCACCCGCCTGGTGCACGTCTGGTCCGCCCCGATGGCCTACCTCTGGCGGCCCTACGTCGTCTACCGGGGCCGCGGCCGGGCGGTGCCCGCCGCACCCCCGCGGCCGGAGGAGGTCCGGGACGCCGCGCTGGCGGGCACCGGCCCGGCGGTGCACTGACGTCCGGCGCGACGACGGCTGCCTCCCGCTCTCACTAGGGTCGGGAGTCAGCCGTCGTCGCCGGAGACCAGGAGAACCCGTGACCTACCTGCCGCGCATCTACCAGGACTTCACCGAGCGCTTCCCCGACGTGGCGGAGGCCCAGGGCCGGCTGGCCCGTGCGGTGCGGGAGCAGAGCCCGTTCGACGAGAAGACCGAGCGGCTCCTGACGTTCGCCCTCGCGGTCGGCGCCGAGGCCGACGGCGCGGTGCGTTCCAACGTCCGCAAGGCGATGGCCCACGGCGCGACCCCCGAGGAGCTGCGGGCCGTGGCGCTGCACGCGATCACCACCTGCGGCTTCCCCACCGCGGTGGCCGCCCTGCGCTGGATCGACGAGGTGCTGAGCGCAGAGGGCGGCGACGACGACGGGCCGGACCCCGGGCAGCCCTGACCCCCCCGTTCCCGCCTGCCCGCTACGTTGGAGCCGATGACCACGGCACAGCCCGACGACGGCGGGGCGGGCGCCCCCGCTACGTCGTCGGCTCCCCTCTCCGGGATGCGGCTCACCGAGCTGCTCGACGAGGTGCAGGACCGGCTGGCCACGGTCGCGCGCAGCCACGCCCGCGTGCAGCACCTGCTGGACGCCTTCCTGAGCGTCTCGACGGGGCTCGACCTGGACCAGACGCTGCGCCGGATCATCGAGTCCGCCGCCGAGCTGGTCGATGCCCGCTACGGGGCGCTCGGCGTGCTGGCGCCCGGAGGGCAGGGGCTGGCCGCCTTCATCCACACGGGGATCAGCGAGGAGGCCGCCGCCCGCATGGGGTCGCTGCCGCGCGGGCAGGGCGTGCTCGGCCAGCTGATCACCGAGCCGCACCCGCTGCGGGTCACCGACCTGGGGCAGCACCCCTCCTCGGTCGGCTTCCCGCCCCACCACCCGCGGATGCAGAGCTTCCTCGGCGTCCCCGTCGTCGTGCGCGGTGAGGTGTTCGGCAACCTGTACATGGCCGAGAAGCGGCACGGGGAGTTCACCGCCGAGGACGAGTCGGTGCTCACCGCCCTGGCCGGCGCGGCCGGGATCGCCATCGACAACGCGCGACTGTTCGAGGAGGGCGAGACCCGCCGACGCTGGCTGGGCGCGGTCTCCGACATCCGGGCCGCCCTGCTCAGCGGCTCCGCTACCGAGGAGGTGCTCGAGCTCGTCACCGCCCGGGTCGCGGCGCTGACCCGCGCGCACGCCTGGCTGCTGACCCTCTCCGCGGACGGGCCCCTGGTCGCGGCCGCCTCGGGGCCCGGGCTGGCCGGCGTCGTGGACACCGCGGCTGCCGTCCCCGCGGACGTCCTGCCCCTGCTCGAGGGCTGCCGGGAGCCGGGCACCGTCGACCTCGCCGCGCAGGGTGCACCGGACGGGCCGATGGGGACGGGCCGGACGGTGCCGGCGTCCCCCGGGGGCGCCGAGCCCACGGAGTGGGGACCGTGCCTGGTGGTGCCGCTGCGGCTGCCGCAGGTGGGCGACGCCGTCCTCGTGGCCGCGCGCCGGGTGGACGCCGCGCCGTTCGAGTCCGGGACCGTCCCGCTGGCGGCGGCGTTCGCCGACCAGACCGCGGTGGCGCTGGACGTCGCCGCCCGCCGGGAGGTCGCCCGGAAGCTCGACGTCTACGAGGATCGCGACCGCATCGCCCGGGACCTGCACGACCAGGTGATCCAGCGGGTCTTCGCCAGCGGGCTGGCCCTGCAGTCGGTGCTGCCGCGGGTGCCCGACGAGGAGACCCGCCGCCGGATCCACGGCGTGGTGCGCCAGCTCGACGAGACCGTGCGCGACATCCGGACGACGATCTTCGACCTGCAGACGACCCCGGCCGCGGACCAGCCCGCGGGCATGCGCCGGCGGCTGCTGGACGTCGTCGACGAGACCGCCGGCGACCTGCGGACGGCGGTCCGGACGGCCGGTGCGGTGGACAGCCTGGTGACCGGGGACCTCGCCGCCGACGTCACCGCGGCGGCCCGCGAGGCGGTGAGCAACGCCGCGCGGCACTCGGGTGGCGAGCACGTGACCGTGACCCTGGACGTCACCGACGAGGTGGTCCTCGAGGTGCTCGACGACGGGCGCGGCATCGACCCGCGGGTCGCCCGCAGCGGGCTGCGCAACCTCGCCGAGCGGGCCGAGCGCCGCAGCGGCGGCTGCACCGTGGAGCGGCTGCCCGAGGGCGGCACCCGGCTGCGCTGGTGGGCTCCCCTGCACTGATCGCCCGGGCTCAGCCCCGGCCGGCTCCGGACCCGCCGCCGCGCAGCTCGGTGGCGAGGACGGCCGCCTGCGTGCGCCGCTGCAGCCCCAGCTTGGCGAGCAGGTGGGACACGTAGTTCTTCACCGTCTTCTCGGCCAGGAACATGCGCTCGCCGATCTGCCGGTTGGTCAGCCCCTCCCCGATGAGCTCCAGGACCGTGCGCTCCTGCTCGCTCAGCTTGGCCAGCGGGCCCTCCGGCTCGGCCGGCCGGCGCATGCGCTCGAGCACGGCCGTGGTGGCGGTGGGATCGAGCAGCGAGCCCCCGGCCGCGACGGTGCGCACCCCGCTGACCAGGTCCTGGCCGAGGATCTGCTTGAGCAGGTAGCCCGACGCCCCGGCCATGATGGCCTCGAAGAGGGCCTCGTCGTCGCTGTAGCTGGTCAGCATGATGACCTTGAGCTCCGGCATGGCCGAGCGCAGCTCCCGGCACACCGACACGCCGTCGCCGTCGGGCAGCCGGACGTCGAGGATGGCGACGTCCGGGCGCAGCGCCGGCACCCGGGCCAGCGCCTCGGCGGCGTTCTTGGCCTCCCCGACGACGGTGATCCCCGGGTCGCTCTCCAGGACGTCGGCGACCCCGCGCCGGACCACCTCGTGGTCGTCCAGCAGGAAGACCCTGATGCGGTCCTGCGCCTCGGCGTCCATGCGTCCCCTCCCCGTGCCGGCCCGGCCGCCGCAGCGCGGCCGGCCCCTACGCCCGAGAGCCTAGGGTGCCGGGCCCGCCGGCCGGTGGGCGTGCATGTAGCGGTAGTAGTCGGCCAGGCGCAACCGGCCGGCCGCCGCCTCGTCGACGAGGACCGTGGCCCGCGGGTGCAGTTGCAGCACCGAGGCCGGGCACATGCTGGTCAGGGGGCCCTCCACCGCTGCGGCCACGGCGACGGCCTTGGCCTCGCCCTGGGCCACCAGGAGCAGGCGTCGCGCCTCCAGGATGGTCGCCAGCCCCTGCGTCAGGCAGTGCACGGGCACCTCGTCCGGCGTCCCGAAGAACCGGGCGTTGTCCGCGCGCGTGCGGGGCGCCAGCGTGGTGACCCGGGTCCGGGACGCGAACGACGACGTCGGCTCGTTGAACCCGATGTGGCCGTTCGCCCCGATGCCGAGGACCTGCACGTCGATGCCGCCGGCCGCGCCGATCGCCTGTTCGTAGGCCTCCGCGGCGGCGTGCAGGTCCGGTGCCTGTCCGTCCGGGACGTGCACGCGCCCGGGAGCCAGCCCCAGCGGCTCGGTCACCGTCCGGCGGATGACCGACGCGTAGCTCTCCGGGTGCTCCGGCGGGATGCCGACGTACTCGTCCAGCGCGAACCCGCTGACGCCCGACAGGTCCAGCTCCCCCTCGGCCACCCGCCGGGCGAGCTCCGCGTAGAGCCCCAGCGGCGACGAGCCGGTCGCCAGTCCGATGACGGCGCCCGGGCGCCGTCGCACGACGTCGGCGACCCGCTGAGCTGCGACCCGGGCGACCTCGTCGGGGCCGGGGAGGATGACGATCTCCACGGGGCAGGGTCCCACGCACTGGCCCTCCCGGGTGAGCCGCCGGGCGGCCGGCTGCAGCCGGCCGCCCGGGAGCCGATGGAGCAGGAGTGCGACGACGACTGCTCGCCCTGACGCTCGGCCCACTGCTGGGCACCCTGCTCGGCGCCACGGCCTGCGGCACCGACGGCGGTGGGACCGACCCCGCGGCCGACGCCGGGTGCCCGGCCGCGCAGGTCACCCGTCCCGGCGCCGGCGACGGGGTCTACCTGGGGGTGAACCTCGACTGGGGTGCCGCGACGCTGGCCGAGTACGGCACCGCCCTCGGCTCGCGCCCCGCCGTCGCCGTCTCGTTCACCGGCTTCCCCTTCTCCGCCGCCGACGAGCGCAACCTCGACGCCGCCGTCGAGCAGGTGCGGGACGGGGGCGGCCTGCTGCTGCTCACGCTCGAGCCGCACGACGGCCTGGCCGCGGTCACCGACGACGTGACCGCGGACCTGGCCGAGCGGCTGGCCGGCTACAACGGCCGCGGGGTGCCCGTCGTGGTCCGGTTCGCCCACGAGATGAACGGCTCCTGGTACGCCTGGGGCCAGCAGCCGGCGGCCTACGTCGACGCGTTCCGGCGGCTCGCCGCCGCCGTCCACGCCGGGGCCCCGGGGTCGGCGGTCATGTGGGCGCCCAACTACGGCGGCGGCTACCCGTTCACCGGGGGCGCCCACGCGGCCGCGCCCGACGACGTCGCGGCGCTGGACACCGACGGCGACGGCGCGCTGTCGGCGGCCGACGACCCCTACGCCCCGTACTGGCCGGGCGAGGACGCCGTGGACTGGGTCGGGATGTCGCTCTACCACTGGGGCGACGCCCACCCGTGGGGCGAGAACGAGGTGCCCGAGCCGGGCAAGTTCCTCGCCCAGCTGACCGGCAGCTACGTCGGCCGGGGCGGCGACGACCGGGGTCTACCGGACTTCCACGCCGACTACGGCGAGCGGTACGGGAAGCCGGTCGCCGTGCCCGAGACGGCGGCCTTCTTCGCCCCGGGCAGCGGCGGCGCCGACGAGCTGGCCGTGAAGCAGGCCTGGTGGCAGCAGCTGTTCGATCCGCACCTGGCCGAGCAGCTGCCCCGGCTGGCGATGGTGAACTGGTTCGAGTGGGCCAAGGACGAGCCGGAGGTCGGTGGCCGGGTGGACTGGCGGGCGACCGGCTCGCCGCGGATCCGCGACGCCTTCCGCGCCGACCTCCCGGACCGGGCCCTGGACGCCGGCGACGTCCCCCGCTGCGGCGGCTGACCCGGCGGCCGGCAGCACCGCCCGCCGGGCGCGCAGCATCCCGCAGACGACGAGCGCGGCGCACAGCCCGACGCCGGCCGAGAGCCAGACCATCGGCTGGTCGAGGCACCAGCCGTAGCCGGTCCACGAGGCGCACGCCCCGGAGCCGAGCCACCACCGCGCGGGTGAGAGGCCGGAGAGGTCCTGGGTGCGGTCGCGCAGGAGGCTGAGCGGTTGCGGCAGGGCGGCCGCTGCGCCCACCGCGGAGGCGGCCCCGCCGAGCAGCGCCGTGGCCGCCGCCGGATCGGCGCCGAGCAGCACCGTGCCGGCGAGTCCACCACCGGCGAGGGCGGTGAGGACGGCGGCGCCGGAGGCGGTCCGCGCCAACGCCCACCCCGCCCGCAGCCGCGGCTGGGTGACCAGCAGCGCCGCGAGGACGGCGGCGTTGCCCGCGCCGACGACGGCGTTGGACAGGATCTGCACGCGGTCGCCGGTGAGCAGACCGAAGGACAGCCAGCAGAGGTTGAGCGCGACGGCGAACCAGGCGCTGGTGGGTGAGAGGCCGAGGGTGCGGCGGTGCCGGCAGGAGAGCCAGACCTGGGGCCAGACGACGGCGATGCTGAGGGTGGCCGCGAGGATGCCGAGAGCGGCGGACATAGTGGAGCGGGGATCCGTTCGGAGTCGGTGCGAGGGGGTGGCCACCGGCGAGGAGCTGCGCGGAACCGGCTCGGGCGCGCTCGTCGGTGAGCGGCATCGGCGGGGAGCGGGGAGGTGGCCGGGGACATCATCGGCGTGATGCATTCGTGACCCGATCGTGACCGGCCGGTTCCTCTCTGTGACCCTCGTCGCCCCCGTCGCCGTCCTCCCCGCCGCGCGGCGGGCACCGGCTCCCTAGGCTGGGCGGCCGTGACGACGCCCACCGAGACCGTCCGCGCCGCCGCCGGTTACCTGCGGTCGTGGCTGGACGCCCAGGCGCGGCACCGGCGGGTGCCCGGGGTGCAGGCGGCCGTCCGCCACGGCGGCGAGCTGCTGCTGTCGGCGGCGCTCGGGGTCGCCGACGTCTCCACCGGCGCGCCGCTGACCCCTGCGCACCTGTTCCGCATCGCCTCGCACTCCAAGACGTTCACCGCGACCCTCGTGCTGCAGCTGGTCGAGGCCGGGCGGCTGCGGCTCGACGACCCGATCGGCGCGCACGTACCCGAGCTGGCGGCGGCCGGCTCCCCGGTGGCCCGGGCGACCGTCCGTGAGCTGCTCGGGCACCAGGCCGGGATCACGCGCGACGGCGCCGACGCCGACTTCTGGCAGCTGGAACACCCCTTCCCGGACCGGGCGGGGGTGATCGGGGCGGCGTTGCGGGCCGGTCCGGTGCACCGGCGCAACGAGCACTTCAAGTACTCCAACATCGGCTATGCGCTGGTGGGCCTGGCCATCGAGGCCGTCACCGGCACCTCCTACGCCGACGCCGTCCGCACCCGGATCGTCGAGCCGCTCGGCCTGACCCGGACCGGGGCCGACCTCGACGCGGCACGGACGGGCGAGTACGTCAGCGGGCACACCGGGCTGGTCCTCGGTGAGGACGTCCGCGACCCCCTCGGCCCCGTCGGCACCCGCGCCCTGGCGGCGGCGACCGGGTTCTACTCGACCGCCGAGGACCTCTCCCTCTTCGGGGCGGCGCACGTGCTCGGCGACGAGCGGTTGCTGACCGACGACTCGAAGCGGCTGATGCAGCGGCTGGAGTCGGTGGTCACCGCCTACGGGGCGGAGGTGGGCCGGTACGGGGTCGGCATGGTGCTGACCCCCGTGGGAGAGCGGCGCCTCGTCGGGCACAGCGGCGGCTTCCCCGGGCAGATCACGGTGACCTTCGTCGACCCGACCGACGGGCTGGTCGTCAGCGTGCTCACGAACGCGATCGACGGACCGGCCGAAGAGCTGGCGACCGGCCTGGTGAAGCTGGTCGACGTGGCGCTGCGCCCGCGCGCACAGGTGCCCGCCCCGCCGCCCGGCACCCCACCGCCGTCGTCGTTCACCGGCCGGTTCGCCGGCCTCTGGGGCGTGGTCGACGTCGCCGAGCTCGGGGGCCGGCTGGTGCTCGTCCGGCCGACGTACGCCGACCCCCTGCCGGGGGTCGAGGAGCTGGAGATCGTCGACGCAGACACCCTGCGGGTCGCCGCGCAGCCGGGGTTCGGCGCCGCCGGTGAGCTCGTCCCGCTGGAGCGGGACGCCGACGGCCGGGTGGTGTCGATGCGGCTCGGCGGGGTGACGAACCGGCCGGTCGAGGAGATCCGCCGCCGCCGCTCCGCCGTGACCGGCCGGCCGTCGGGACGCTAGGCGCTGAGCCCGCAGGACGTCGGCATGGCCCCCTGGCCGTCCCCGGTCACGCGGCAGGTGAAGGCGCGCCGCAGCCGAGGTGCCGGTGACCGCCGGCGCGCCTGCCCCGCGGGCGGAACGCGATCGGTCAGGGAGCCGCGCCGCTCGCCACGGTCGCGGCGGGGGGCGCCGCCCGGCCGGGCAGCAGCTCGGGCGGGGCGTCGTAGGCGCGGTGCACGGTGAGGTCGCGGCCGGTTCCGTACAGCCGCCCCTCGTAGGCCTTGACCGCCGCGACCAGGACGATGCTGACCACGACCAGCAGCGACCACGACCCCAGCTTGGCGGCGTGGACCAGGGTCCAGACCGACTCCTGGGACGGGTACTGCCAGGCCCGCAGGAGGGTGGCCGCGTTCTCGGCGACCCAGAGGAAGAAGCCGATGAGGACGAACGAGAGCGCCAGCGGCATGGCGTAGCGGCGCCGGCCGACGGTGAAGTGCACCCACGTGCGCCACGTGGCGGCGAGCAGGGCCGCGGCCAGCGGCAGCCGCACGTCCCAGATCGCGTGCGAGGTGAAGAAGTTGAGGTAGACGAGGGCAGCCACGGCCGCCGTCGTGCGGGCCCGGTAGTTGGTGATCCGCAGCTCGAACCGGCGCCAGGCCTGGCAGATGTAGCTGCCGACGGCGGCGTACATGAAGCCGCTGTAGAGCGGCACCCCGCCGATCGTCGCCACGCCGGTGTCGGGGTAGGACCACGACCCCTGGCGCACCTTGTAGAGCTCCAGCGCCAGGCCGACGAGGTGGAACCCGAAGATGACGGCGACCTCGCGGCCGGTCTCCCAGCGCACGAGCCAGAGCACCAGCGTGACGCCGAGCGACCAGATCAGGAGCGCGTCCGCGGGGTCGATCGGCAGCGGCACCAGCCGGACCAGCCCCAGCCCGAGGAAGAACAGCACCGCGAACAGGCAGCACTGCGCCTGGACCCAGCCGAACCGCAGCAGCTGCCTCACCCGCGGAAGGCTAGTGAACGACGCCCGCGATCCGGCGCTGCACCGCCGCCCCGGCGGGGGCCAGGCACAACGTCAGCACGACGGGCGTCGCCGCGGCAGGTCCCCACCGGTGGCCGCGCGCCTTGTGTCGCACGCCACTCACGCGTAGCGTCTCCGCCAGTAGAAGAACAGTGCATTCGTTTATCGAACGCCAGTGATCTGGAGCTCCCATGGCAGCCAAGCCCTTCGCCTCCTCCGCCGATCTAGGCGTCAAGGAGCAGACCCTCGAGGTGCTCGCCGACGGCGTGTACGCGTTGACCGCCGAGGGCGATCCGAACCTCGGCGCCATCGAAGGGGAGGACTTCCTCGTCTGCTTCGAGGCCCTGGCCACACCGGTGGCCGCCCGGCGGTGGCTGGCCAAGCTGCGCGAGCACACCGACAAGCCGGTCCGGTACCTGGTGCTCAGCCACTACCACGCGGTGCGCGTGCTGGGCGCCAGCGCCTTCGACGCCGAGGTGATCGTCAGCTCCGAGCAGACCAAGCGGCTGATCGAGGAGCGCGGCCAGCAGGACTGGGAGAGCGAGTACGGCCGCATGCCGCGCCTGTTCGAGGAGCCGGAGTCCATCCCCGGCCTGACCTGGCCCACGATGACCTTCCGCGACAAGCTCACCATCGAGCTGGGCGGCGACCGCGGCGAGCTCGTCCTGGAGTTCCTCGGCCGCGGCCACACCGAGGGCGACATCGTCGCCTGGCTGCCCAAGCAGGAGATCCTCTTCGCCGGCGACCTGGTCGAGTCGCAGGCAGCCCTCTACACGGGCGACGCGTTCCACTTCGACTGGGCCGCCGGCACCCTGGACCGGGTCAAGGCCCTCGGGGCCCGGCAGCTGGTCGGCGGCCGTGGCCGGATCGCCCGCGGTCGCGACGAGGTCGACGCCGCCGTGGAGCAGACCCGCGACTTCCTGCTCACCATGCAGCGCACCGTGGGCGACGTTCACCGAGCCGGCGGCACCCTGAAGCAGGCCTTCGAGGCCACCCACGCGGCGCTGGCCCCGAAGTACGGCCGGTGGCCGATCTTCGAGCACTGCCTGCCCTTCGACGTCTCCCGGCTGTGGGACGAGTTCTCCGGTGTCGAGCGCCCCGTCATCTGGACCGCCGAGCGCGACCGCGCCGTGTGGGACCAGCTCCAGGGCTGACCGGTCCCGGCTCCCCGAGGAGATCCCCATGACCACTCCCGTCCCCGGACCGCCGGTGCTGGTGCTGGGCGCCGGCCCGGTCGGCCAGACCGCCGCGCTCCTGCTCGCCCGCTGGGGTCTGCGCGTCGTCGTGCTCGACGCGCGGCCCGAGCGCGACCCGATCGGCAGCAAAGCGATCTGCCAGCAGCGTGACGTGCTCGACGTGTGGGACGCCGTCGGCGTCGGCGCCGAGATCGCCCGCCGGGGGGTGACCTGGACGACCGCCCGGACCTTCCACCGCGACGCCGAGCTGTTCTCCTTCACCTTCGCCGACCGTGGCCGATCCCCCTTCCCCCCGTTCGTCAACGTCTCGCAGTGCGAGACCGAGGCGCTGCTCGACGAGCGCATCGCCGCCTCGCCGCTGATCGACGTCCGGTGGGGCCACCGGGTGACCGGCCTGCACCAGGACGGCACCGGGGTGACGGTGACCTGCCGGACCGAGGACGGGGAGGTGCTCGTCACCGGCTCGCACGCCGTGGCCTGTCCCGGCCCGCGCGGCGACGCCCTGCGCTCGATGCTCGGGCTGACCTTCCCCGGGGAGTCGTTCGAGGACTCCTTCCTCATCTGCGACATCCGCACCGAGCTGCCCGGCTGGGAGACCGAGCGGCGGTTCTACTTCGACCCCGAGTGGAACCCCGGCCGGCAGGTCCTCATCCACCCCTGCCCGGATTCGACGTTCCGCATCGACTGGCAGGTGCCACCGGACTTCGACCTCGCCACCGAGGAGGCCTCGGGCGGGCTCGACCGGCGGATCCGCCAGGTCATCGGGGACCGGCCCTACGAGATCGTGTGGAAGTCGGTCTACCGCTTCCACTCCCGGGTGGTCGACCGCATGCGCGTCGGGCGGGTGCTGGTCGCCGGCGACGCGGCGCACCTGGTCTCCCCCTTCGGCGCGCGCGGGCTGAACTCGGGGGTCCTCGACGCCGAGAACGCCGCCTGGAAGATCGCCTTCGTCCGCCGTGGCTGGGCTCCGGAGGAGCTCCTGGAGAGCTACCACGACGAGCGGCACGCCGCGGCGGTGGAGAACATCGACGTCACCACGGCGACGATGCGCTTCCTCGTGCCCCGCGACGACGCCGAGGCCCGCCACCGGCTCGACGTGCTCGAGCGGGCGGCCGGTGACCCCGCGGCCCGCGCGCAGGTCGACTCCGGCCGGCTGGCCGAGCCCTTCTGGTACGTCGACTCGCCCCTCACCACCCCCGACCCGGCGCGCCCGTTCCCCGGCCGCCCGGCGCGCGGCGACGTCCCCGTCCCGGCGCCCGGGGTGCTCGTCCCCGACTGCCCGGTGACCGTGGCCGGCCGGCCCGACCTGGTCCGGCTGCGCCAGCTCGCACGGGCAGGCGTCACCGTCCTGCTCGGGGACGACGCCGACGCACCGGTGCTGCCCGATCTCGGCGATCTGCCGGTGAGGGTCCACCGCATGACCGACCTCGACCCCGGCGGCCTCCTGCGCGAGGCGCTCGGCGCCCACCCCGGCGAGGTGTGGGTGCTGCGCCCGGATGCCCACGTCGCCGCCGTGCTCACGGACCCGGCCCACCTCGGCACCGCGGTGGCCCGGCTGCTGGCCCGCCCGCTCCCCGCTCCCATTCCCGCCTGATCCCCGAAGGAGTACCCCATGGCGTTCTACCGGCAGGTGGGCCAGGTCCCGCCGAAGCGGCACACCCGGTTCCGCCGTCCCGACGGCGGCCTGTACTACGAGGAGCTGGTCGGCGAGGAGGGCTTCTCCTCGGACTCCTCGCTGCTCTACCACCGCGGCGTCCCGTCGGCCATCGTCGACGCCCGCCCCTGGGAGCTGCCCGACCAGACGCTGACCCCCAACGCTCCCCTGGTGCCCCGCCACCTGAAGCTGCACGACCTCTTCCCCGGCGAGGAGCACAAGGCCACCGATCCGGTCACCGGCCGCCGGCTGGTCCTCGGCAACGGTGACGTGCGGATCTCCTACGCCGTCTCCTCGGCGACCTCGCCGTACTACCGGAACGCCACCGGCGACGAGTGCGTCTACGTCGAGCGCGGCACCGCCACGGTGGAGACGGTGTTCGGCTCCCTCGACGTGGGACCGGGCGACTACGTGGTCCTCCCGCGGACCACCACCCACCGCTGGGTCCCGACCGGCGAGGAGCCGGTGCGCACCTACGCGATCGAGGCCAACAGCCACATCGCGCCGCCCAAGCGCTACCTCTCCCGCTACGGCCAGTTCCTCGAGCACGCCCCCTACTGCGAGCGCGACCTGCGTGGCCCCGCCGGGCCACTGCTGGCCGACGGCAGCGACGTCGAGGTCTACGTCAAGCACCGCGGTTCCGGGCCGGGGGGTCTCGCCGGCACGATCCACGTCGTCCCGGAGCACCCGTTCGACGTCGTGGGCTGGGACGGCTGCCTCTACCCCTACGTCTTCAACGTCGCCGACTTCGAGCCGATCACCGGCCGGGTGCACCAGCCGCCGCCGGTGCACCAGGTGTTCGAGGGTTCCAACTTCGTCATCTGCAACTTCGTGCCGCGGAAGGTGGACTACCACCCCGAGGCGGTGCCGGTGCCCTACTACCACTCCAACGTCGACTCCGACGAGGTCATGTTCTACGTCGACGGCGACTACGAGGCCCGCAAGGGGTCGGGCATCGGCAAGGGTTCGATCAGCCTGCACCCGGGCGGGCACAGCCACGGCCCGCAGCCCGGCGCCGTCGAGCGCTCCCTCGGTGTCGAGTTCTTCGACGAGCTCGCCGTCATGGTCGACACCTTCCGCCCGCTCGACCTCGGCGAGGGCGGCACCGCCGTCGACGACGGCAAGTACGCGTGGTCCTGGTCGGGACGGGGGCCGTCGGCGTGACGGCCCCGGTGCACACGCCCGCCCCGGCACCGGCGACGACGCCGCTGTTCGACGGCCTGTTCGACGACGCCGCGCTGTTCCCGCCCGGTGCGGCGCCGATGCCGGCGGCCGTTCCGCAGCACCGGGCGCTGCGGGAACGCCTCGGCGGACTGGTCGGGCCGTTCGTCGTCCCGGCGGCCCGGCTCGACGAGCTGGTGGCCGAGGTCGGCGACGGACCCGCCGTCGACGTCTCGCTGATCGCTGCGGCCGGTGACCTCCCGGCCGCCGCCGCCCGGGTCGCCGCCGAGCCGCGCCTGGCGCTGGCCGCCGTCGAGGTTCCGGTGGCGCCCGACGCCGCTGCCGCCACCGAGGCGCTGTGCGCCCTGGACGACGTCGTCCCCGAGGGGGTGCCCGCGGCGCTGGAGCTGCCGCGGACCGCCGCCCGCGACGCCGTCCTCGACGTGCTGGCCGGCACCCGCTACCGGGCCAAGCTGCGCACCGGTGGCGTGTCGGCGGAGCTGTTCCCCTCCTGCGCCGAGCTGGCCGACACCCTGCAGGCCTGCGTCACGCGGACCGTGCCGTTCAAGTGCACCGCCGGCCTGCACCACGCCGTGCGGCACACCGCCCCGGCGACCGGCTTCGCGCACCACGGCTTCCTCAACGTGCTGCTGGCCGTCTCCGCGCTGAGCTCGGGCGCCCCGGCAGCCGTGGCGGCGGACCGGCTCGGCGAGACCGACCCGGGCACGGTCGCCTCGGCCGTGCGCACGTGGCCGGCCGACCGCGTGCGCCGGGTGCGGTCGCTGTTCACCTCCTTCGGCACGTGCAGCGTGACCGAGCCCGTCGAGGACCTGGTGGCGCTCGGCCTGCTGCCCGCCCCGGAACGGACCCCGGCATGAGCGCCACCTGGTTGGAGCTCCCGGACGGCACGGGCTTCGGGCCGGAGAACCTGCCCTACGGCGCCTTCTCCACCGAGCCCGACGGCACGCGCCGGGTCGGTGTCGCCGTCGGCGACTCCGTGCTCGACGTCTCACGGCTGGACGTCCCCGCCGCCGAGGCCCTGGCCACCCCGACCCTCAACGCGCTGATGGCGCGGGGCCGGGAGACCTGGGACGCACTGCGCAGCCGGCTGCAGGAGCTGCTCGCGGACCCGGCGCACCGGGCCGCCGTCGAGCCGCACCTGCTGCCGCGCGCCGAGGTGACGCTGCACCTGCCGTTCGACGTCGCCGACTACGTCGACTTCTACAGCTCCCAGCACCACGCGGAGAACCTCGGCCGGATGTTCCGGCCGGACTCGCCGCCGCTGACCCCCAACTGGAAGCACCTGCCCATCGGCTACCACGGCCGGGCCGGGACGGTACAGGTCTCCGGCACCCCGGTCGTGCGGCCCAGCGGGCAGCGCAAGGCCCCGACCGACGAGGGACCCACGTTCGGGGCCTCGCAGCGGCTCGACATCGAGGCGGAGGTCGGGTTCGTCGTCGGCACCCCCTCCGAGCTCGGTCGGCCGGTGCCGCTGGGCGCCTTCCCGGAGCACGTCTTCGGCGTCTGCCTGGTCAACGACTGGTCGGCACGGGACCTGCAGGCGTGGGAGTACGTGCCCCTGGGGCCGTTCCTCGGCAAGTCCTTCCTCACCTCGGTCTCGCCGTGGGTCATCCCCCTCGCCGCGCTGGAGGCGGCCCGCGTCTCCCCACCCCCGCGCGATCCGCGGCCGCTCCCCTACCTGGACGACACGGCGGAGGAGCGCTGGGGACTGGACATCGCCATCGAGGTGCGGCTCAACGGTCAGCTGGTGTCCTGCCCGCCGTTCGGCCTCATGTACTGGACCGCCGCCCAGCAGCTGGCGCACATGACGGTCAACGGCGCGAGCCTGCGCACCGGCGACCTGTTCGCCTCGGGCACCGTCTCCGGCCCAGCCGAGGACCAGCGCGGTTCGTTCATCGAGTTGTCCTGGGGCGGGAAGGCGCCGGTGCAGCTGGCCGATGGCACCAGCCGCACCTTCCTCGAGGACGGCGACGTCGTCACCCTCACCGCCACCGCGCCGGGAACCGGTGGTCGCCGGATCTCCCTCGGCGAGGTCACCGGCCGGGTCGAACCCGCGCCCGCGCCGTGAGCACCACCGTCCCGACCGCCGGCGTTCCCGCCGGCGGCCCGTTCCGCACCGCGTGCTGGCCCTCGTCCACGTCCTGGGCGGCGTCCTCCCCGCCGACGTGCTCTCCGTCGTGGCCGGGGGGCGGGAGATCGGGGCCCGCCTGTCCAGCCACCCCGACGTCGACAAGCTGATGTTCACCGGATCGACCGCCACCGAGCAGTCGATCATCAAGAGCTCGGCGGAGACGGTGTAGCGGCTGGCCCTCCAGCTCGGCGGCAACGACGCCGGCATCGTGCTGCCCGACGTCGACCCCCGCGCCATCGCCGAGGGCCTGTTCTGGGGCGCGTTCATCAACACCGGGCAGACCTGCGCCGCGCTCAAGCGGCTCTACGTCCACACCGACGTCTACGGCGAGGTCGTCGCCGCGCTGGTCGACGTGGCGAAGGCGATGCCCATGGGCCGGGGCCTGGACGAGCAGAACGTGCTGGGCCCGCTGCAGAACCGCGCGCAGTACGACGTCGTCGCCCGGCTGGTCGAGGCTGCGCGGGACTCCGGCGCGACGGTGCTCCTCGGTGGGGACCCCGACCCCGACGCGGCCGGGTACTTCTACCCGACCACGATCGTCACCGACGTGGACGACGACAACCCGCTGGTGGCGGAGGAGCAGTTCGGTCCTGCCCTGCCGATCATCCGGTACGAGGACGTCGACCAGGCGGTGGCGATGGCCAACCGGCTCGACGTCGGCCTGGGCGCGTCGGTGTGGAGCAGCGACCGGGCAGCGGCGCGCGCCGTGGCGGCGCGGCTGCAGGCCGGCACCGTCTGGATCAACTCGCACGGCACCGTGCACCCGATGATCCCCTTCGGCGGGGTCAAGAAGTCCGGCTACGGGCTCGAGTTCGGGGCGGAGGGGCTGAAGGCGGTCGCGGTTCCGCAGGTCATCAACGGCTGAGCCCGGTCCCGGTTCGCGCCTGCCCCGGCATCCCTCTCGGATGCCGGGGCAGCGCCGGTGTGCGCGGGCTACCGGAGCGCGGCGCCGACCTTCCCGGCCGCCTCGACGACGGCCCGCCCGATCCGGACCACGTCGGCGGTGTCGTCGACGAAGACCACGGCCAGCGCCGCGCGCTGCCCACCGTCGGGGCCCACCACGGGGGCGGCGATCGATCGCAGGCCGGGGATGACCTCGCCGTGCGAGGAGGCCCAGCCGACCCGTCGGGCCTCCCGGAGCGCGTCGCGGTCGTCGGGGGTGGGGGGCTCGGGCATCAGCAGCGCCAGTCCGGGCGCTCCCCTGCCGACGGGGTGGCGTGTGCCCGGCCGGTACACCACGTGCGCGGACGCGTCCTGCGGCTCGACGCTGGCCACTGTGACCGCCTCCTCGCCGGTCCGGACGACGAGGAAAGCGGTCATGGCGAGCTCTGCCACGAGGGCGTTCAGCCGCGGCAGGGCGGCGGTCTGGAGGTCGCTGCGCACACCGCGCGCCAGGCCGGCCATCCCCAGCCCCAGCCAGTACCGGCCGACCGCGTCGCGCTCGACGAGCTGGTGGTCCTCGAGCGTCCGGAGCAGGCGGTACGTGATCGACCGGTGCAGACCGAGCGCCTGCCCGATGTCGGCGATCGGCTGGGGACTGCCGGTGGCAGCCAGGTGCTCGAGGATGCGGATGCCGCGGTCGAGCGTCTGTGACTGCGGCGCGCTCGCGCCCTCGCCGTCCGACATCGTCGTCCTTCCGAGCGTGATCGGTACCGCCACCAGCCTACGGTCGCCCCGCCGCGTCGACCGGGACCCCGGCCCGGGCACCGCTCGCCGGCAGGGCCGCCGCGCGTCTCCGGTGGCGTCGTCCCGGGGCGAGCGCTGGCATGCTCTTCGTGGTCGGCCAATGACGGAAGGTGAGCAGTGGGGTTCTTCGACAGGTTTCGCAAGCACAAGTCGGCGCCCGGACTCGGGACACCCTCGCTACCGGCCCAGCTCCACGCCCCCACGGCACGGCAGCCACTCGCCCCCACCCCCATGGGCTCCGGGCCCGCACCGGGGTTCGCGGTCATCGACGTCGAGACGACCGGGCTGTCGGCCGACAACCACCGCATCCTGGAAATGGCCATCGTCCGCACTGACTCCGGCGGCCGGGTGCTGGACGAGTGGGTGTGCCGGTTCGACCCCGAGGGTCCTGTCGGGGCCACCCACATCCACGGCATCCGTGACGCCGACGTGGTCGGTGCACCGCGGTTCGCCGACGTGCTGCCAGGTATCAGCGCCCGGCTCGCCGGAGCAGCGATCGCAGGGCACAACGTCACCTTCGACCTGGCCTTCCTGCGCACCGAGTACGCCCGCGCCGGCTGGGCACTGCCGCACCTACCCGCTGCCTGCACCCTCGACCACAGCTGGGACCACCTGCCGAACCTCAACCGGCGACGTCTGGCCGACTGCTGCGACGCCCTCGGCATCTCGCTGCACAGCGCTCACTCCGCCCTCCACGACGCCCGGGCGACCGCCCGACTGCTGGCCACCTACCTGGACCCGGCCTTCGGCCGGCCGCCGCGCCGCGACCTGCTCGACCTTCCCCACCAGGGCTGGGCCGTGACCTGGCCGACCGCACCGGGTGGTGTGCGCCCCCCGGCTGCGACCGTGCCTCACCAAGCGCAGCGCAGGATCGCAACGTGGGCCGCCACGCCGCCGGCGCCGCCGCTGGTCACGCTGCTCGAGGACTTCCGTCTCGCCGATGCCCTCGACGAAGGCGCCCCCGAAGGCGCGCTGCCCTACCTGGAGCTGCTCGCCGAGGTGCTTGAAGACGGCGTCCTCACCGACGACGAGCGGGCGGCGCTGGTCGACGTGGCCTCCATCTACGACCTCGACGGCGACGCCATCAACGCCGCTCACCGCGGTTTCCTGCTCGCGCTCGCCCACCTGGCCCTCGACGACGGCAAGGTGAGCCGGGCGGAGAAGGCCGAGCTGACCGTGACGGCCGAGCTGCTCGGCGTGCCGACGAAGCTGGTCACCGCCACCCTCGACGCCGCCGAGGCCGCCCGCCACGAGCGGCTGTCCGCCGGGCTGCGCCCGCTGCCCGCCGACTGGGCGCTCGGCGAACCGCTGCGGGTCGGCGACAAGGTTGCCTTCACCGGCTGCGACTGGACGGTGCGCGAGCGGCTCGAGAAGCGCGCCGAGGAACTTGGTGTGCGGGTGATGAACAACGTCTCGTCCCGCACCGCGCTCCTGGTCACCGACGGCAGCTTCGCCGGCGGTAAGACCGAGGAGGCCGCCGGCCGCGGCACGCGGTGCGTCCACCCCGACGAGTTCGCGACGTTGCTCGAGCACCTGCAGCCCGCGGTCAAGAAGGCGCCGGCCTCGCTCTCGCGGCAGCGCGCAGCGGCACACGGAAGTGCTGACGCGGCTGCGCCTGCGGGGCCGGCCATCGTGCCGGCGATGCACGTGGCCATCTCGCCCGCAGCGGTGCGGGCCTGGGCCCGCGCGAACGGCCACGAGGTCGGGGAACGGGGCCGGCTGCCTGCGGACCTGACGGAGGCCTACCGCCGGGCACACGAAGCGACCAGCCAGGCCTGACTGCTGGCCGCCGCGTCAGTTCGTGCGGCGACACTTCTTCCGGACGGGCCTGCGCGGCCAGCGCCTCGTGCGTCCGGCAGGTCACCTGCGACATCACTGGGTCGATCACGCCCACTGTCCGTCACTCAGGTGCGGGGTCCTTCGCTGTGCCGCGAGCGTGAGACGGTGAGGAACAGCCGGTGCGCCACGATGACCATCGTCAGCCAGGCCAGGCCGAGCGTCCAGGCCATGAGCACGTCGGTGAGCCAATGATGACCGAGGTAGACCCGCGACAGCCCCATCGCCACCGCGAAGAGCGCCGCCGCGACCATCGTCGCCGCGCGTACCCATGCCGTCCGCTGGTGCCGTACGAGCAGGTAGGCGATGAGCCCGGCGATCACGATGGAGTTGAGCGCGTGTCCGCTCGGGAACGCCGCTGAGCTCTCGTAGGGCGGGACCGCCTCCAGCAGCGGTGGACGGCTGCGCCCGACGGCGGCCTTGCCTACCACCGTCATGGTCACCGAGCCGATCGTCGCGGCGACCATGAGCACCACGGGTGTCCACTGTCGCCAGGCGACTGTCATCGCCAGCACAGCCCCGGTGGCCAGCAGTGGCATGCCCACCTTGCCGCCGAGGTCGGTGAAGGCGGTGACGGCGTCGTTGAGCGGGTCGTTGCGTAAGGACAGCGCCGCCTCGAGCACCGGACGGTCCAGCCCGGCCGCTCCATCCGCGTCGCTCACCGACTCGTAGATCTCGGCGCTGACCATCGTCAGAGCGGTCACGGCCAACCCGGCGACGGCCAGCGTTGCCACCAACGCCGCGTGGGGGCCCAGCCGCACGGCCAGCCAGTGCGCCAGCACCACGAGCAGCCGACCGGCGCGTGTGCGCCAGACAGTGAGGTCGAGGTGGCCGACGTGCTGGTTGCCGGGCGGTTCCGAGGAGGGGGGCATCGTCACTCCCTGCCCGGTCCGGCGCTGGAAGACTCTCGACCCGGGAGGATGCCTCGGTCGACCTCCAGACGAGCGCCAGCACGTCGACGAGTAGACGAGTCGCGCGTTCGGCCAGGGACAGGTCGGGGTCGGCGTACAACCCCTCCGTGGACCCCGATCCCTTGTCCACGTCGATGTTCTCGCTGTCCCGCTCGGTCTCCGCCAGGGACCGCAACCTGGGTTCTCCCCATGCCGCACCGGCCGTACACGACCCCGTTGTCGCGACCGAAGAGTGCGCTCACCAGCGCACCGGTCTCGCCGTACGTGTTGACGACATGGCGCTCGTCGTAGACGCGTTCGGCCCGCTTCTCGACATCCTGCAGGGCCCGGAGCAGGTCGCCGATCTCCACGGCAGACGCTCCTCATGGGCAGGGTCACGGGCAGCGGCAGAACGCCGCGCTCCGGCTGGGACCGCACGACACCGACGGACGTGAGGTCCCAGCCGTGTGGCCGCGGCGAGGAAATGTCCCGCTGGCCAAGTCCGGGACATTGCTGTCCGAACTCGGGACATTGCTGACCTTGTCAGCGGGACATTTCCTGGCCTTTCACCTCAGCTGCAGCCGCTGGTGGAACCGCAGCCTTCGCAGACGTAGCAGCTGCCGGCCGGGCGCATCTTCGTGCCGCAGGTCATGCACAGCGGCGCGTCGGTGGCGGTGCCGGTGACCAGCTCGAGGAGCTCGGCCGAGGAGTGCGCCTCCTTGACCGACTTCGGGCCCTCCGGGGTGACCTTCTCCTCCGTCGTGGCGGTCTCGATCGGCGCGGAGCCGCGCAGCTGCTCCAGGTCGACCTCCTCCTCCTGCACGGTGGCCGTCGACGCCGAGGCGCCGTAGCCGGAGACCTGCGCCGCGCGCTCCTCGGCGGTGAAGATGCCGAGGTTGGCGCGCTTCTCCACCGGCAGGTGGTCCAGCGCCAGGCGACGGAAGATGTAGTCCATCACCGACTGGGCGATCCGGATGTCCGGGTCGTCGGTCATGCCGGCCGGCTCGAAGCGCATGTTGGTGAACTTCTGGATGTAGGTCTCCAGCGGCACACCGTGCTGCAGCGCCAGGGAGATGCCGATCGAGAAGGCGTCCATGACACCGGCCAGGGTCGAGCCCTGCTTGCCGAGCTTCAGGAACACCTCACCGAGGCTGCCGTCCTCGTACATGCCCGCGGTCATGTAGCCCTCGGCACCGGCGACGCTGAACGAGGTGGTGACGCTGGTCCGCTTCTTCGGCAGCCGCTTGCGCACCGGATGCGACAGCGCACTGGGAGCAGCCGCCTCGACCTTGACCTCGTCCTTGGTGCCGTCGTTCTTCCCCTTGCCACCGGACAGCGGCTGACCGACCTTGCAGTTGTCGCGGTAGATGGCCAGCGCCTTGAGGCCCATCTTCCAGCCCTGGAAGTAGATCGTCTCGACGTCCTCGACGGTCGCCGTCTCCGGCATGTTGACCGTCTTGCTGATCGCGCCGGAGATGAACGGCTGGACGGCGGCCATCATGCGCACGTGGCCCATCGGGGAGATGGCCCGCTCGCCCATGGCGCAGTCGAAGACCTCGTAGTGCTCCGGGCGCAGGGTTGGCGCGTCCACGACGTGGCCGTGCTCGGCGATGTACTCGACGATCGCCTCGATCTGCTCCTCCTGGTAGCCCAGGCTGCGCAGTGCCCGCGGCACCGTCTGGTTGACGATCTGCATGGAGCCGCCGCCGACCAGCTTCTTGAACTTGACCAGCGAGAAGTCCGGCTCGATGCCGGTCGTGTCGCAGTCCATCATGAAGCCGATCGTGCCGGTGGGCGCCAGCACCGAGGCCTGGGCGTTGCGCCAGCCGTTCTCGGCGCCGATCTCCAGGCACTCCTGCCACTGCTGGGTGGCAACCTTCAGCACGTCGGCGTCGTCGGCGCCGACCGGGCGGATGGCGTCGTTGGCCGCGGCGTGCTTGCGCATGACCCGGGCGTGGGCGTCGGCGTTGCGGGCGAAGCCCTCGTAGGCGCCGACGATGCCGGCGAGCTCGGCCGAGCGCCGGTAGGCGGTGCCGGTCATCAGCGAGGTGATCGCCGCGGCCAGCGTCTGGCCACCGCGCGAGTCGTAGGCGTGGCCGGTCGCCATGAGCAGCGCGCCCAGGTTGGCGTAGCCGATGCCCAGCTGCCGGTAGGCGCGGGTGGTCTCGCCGATCGGCTCGGTCGGGAAGTCGGCGAAGCAGATCGAGATGTCCATCGCGGTGATGACCAGCTCGACGGCCTTCACGAAGCTCTTGGCGTCGAACGTGCCGTCGTCCTTGAGGAACTTCATGAGGTTCAGCGACGCCAGGTTGCACGAGCTGTTGTCCAGGCTCATGTACTCCGAGCACGGGTTGGACGCGTTGATGCGGCCGGTCTCGGGGTTGGTGTGCCAGTCGTTGATCGTGTCGTCGTACTGGATGCCCGGGTCGGCGCACTCCCAGGCCGCCTGGGTGACCTTGCGGAACAGGGTCTTGGCGTCGACGGTCTCGATGACCGATCCGTCGAGGCGCGCCCGCAGGCCGAACTCGTCGCCCTCCTCGACCGCACGCATGAACTCGTCGGAGACGCGGACCGAGTTGTTGGCGTTCTGGTACTGGACGCTGGTGATGTCCTTGCCGCCCAGGTCCATGTCGTACCCGGCGTCGCGCAGCGCGCGGATCTTGTCCTCCTCGCGCGCCTTGGTCTCGATGAACTCCTCGATGTCGGGGTGGTCGATGTCGAGGACGACCATCTTCGCCGCGCGGCGGGTGGCGCCACCGGACTTGATCGTCCCGGCAGATGCGTCCGCGCCGCGCATGAAGCTGACCGGGCCGGAGGCGGTGCCGCCGGAGGAGAGCAGCTCCTTGGAGGAGCGGATGCGGGAGAGGTTCAGGCCGGCACCGGAGCCGCCCTTGAAGATCAGGCCCTCCTCGCGGTACCAGTTCAGGATCGAGTCCATCTCGTCGTCGACGGCGAGGATGAAGCAGGCGCTGACCTGCTGCGGCGCGCTCGTGCCGACGTTGAACCAGACGGGCGAGTTGAAGCTGAAGTACTGGTGCAGCAGCATCCAGGTCAGCTCGTGCTCGAAGACCTCGGCGTCGCCCTCGGTGGCGAAGTAGCCGTGCTCGCGGCCGGCCTCGGTGTAGGTGAGCACCACGCGGTCGATGAGCTGACGCAGGCTGGTCTCGCGCTGGGGGGTGCCGACCGCGCCGCGGAAGTACTTCGTGGTGACGATGTTGGTGGCGTTGATGCTCCACTCGGCCGGGAACTCGACACCGCGCTGCTCGAAGTTGATCGAGCCGTCCCGCCAGTTGGTCATGACGACGTCACGACGCTCCCAGGTCACCTCGTCGTACGGGTGGACACCAGCGGTGGTGAAGACACGCTTGATCTTGAGGCCCTTGGCCCGGCTGGGAGTCTTGGCGCTGCGGCGGGTGCGGGCGCCGGCCACGCGGTCGTCGGTCTCGGTCATGGTGTGGAGCTCTCCCTGGTCGTGTGTCGCGTGGTGCTTCGCGGGGCTGCGCGGTGGGGCTGCGCGGTGTCGGATCGGGGGCTGGGGAAGAGCCGCGATCGGTAACTGCTCGAACTGCTGTCTATCGGGTGGCACCGACAGTTCTCAGGTGCCGGCGCCCGTGCCGGACGGGACGGGTCGCCGGGGTTCGGGCGGGCCCGCCTCCCCCGGCGGTGCGGCGGGCTGCCGGGCCTTCAGCTCGGCGATCTCCCGCTCGAAGTCGGCCACCGAGGTGAAGGAGCGGTAGACGCTGGCGAACCGGAGGTAGGCCACCTCGTCCAGCTCGCGCAGCGGGCCGAGGATGGCCAGGCCGACCTCGTGGCTCGGCACCTCCGCCGCGCCGCTGGCGCGGATGCTGTCCTCCACCTGCTGGGCGAGGAGCTTGAGCTGGTCCTCGTCGACGGGCCGGCCCTGGCAGGCCCGCCGGACGCCGGCCACCACCTTGCTGCGGTTGAACGGCTCGCTGACGCCGTTGCGCTTGACGACGGCGAGCACCGCCTCCTCGACGGTGGTGAACCGCCGCCCGCACGCGGGACAGGAACGACGACGCCGGGTGGTGGCGCCCTCGTCGGCCTCCCGCGAGTCGATGACCCGGCTGTCGGCGTTGTGGCAGAACGGGCAACGCACGGTGGTTCACCTCCCTTCGCGCCGCGCCCGCCACCGGCCGGCTGTGCAACCCCCTGGGGACATCCGGTGGATGCGCCGGGGACAACCTGAGGACCAGCCTGTGGACAGGCTTACAGCTCTGTAACTACTAGATGTAGGGGAACCCTAGGACGGCCCACACAAGATGTGCAAGTGATCCTTCCGTCGGCGTGTTCCACCCCGACACGGCCGTGCGCAGGTGGAACAGCGGTCCCCAGCTGTCACAGGACACGCCGCGACGACGCGCCGAAACCTCGCCCCCGGGCCCCACCCGGACAGGGGCGACCGCGGCGCTCCGCTGCCGCCCCGGCCCCCCGCGGGAACGACCGAGGGGCGCTCGGCTCGACGAGGCTGTGCGCCGATGCGCGGTTCTGGCCCCCAGGGCGGCGCATCGGCGCACACCCTTCGGCGCAGGAGGCGCCCACCGCCCGACCGGCGGCCCGGCGGGCACACGACAGCAGTGCCGAGCCCCCGCGGGCGGGCCCAGCCAGGACCGCCGAACGACGATCAGGCGCTGACCGAGCCGCCCACCCGGGGCCGCCGCGAGTGCGGGATCTGGTCGCTCAGCCGCATCGGTCGGGTCAGGAGATCCTGCTCGAGGTCGGCCGGCGGGGCCCAGCCCCCCGCGGCGGAGCCGGTCTCGACCGGGCTCGCAGCGCGGGCCGCAGGCACCGACCAGCCACCGCCCCGCGGCCGCTCGTCACGGGCTGGGGACGGCGCACCCGGCGCGCTCTCGACGACGGCCGGGAAGAGCTCGGTGTCGGCGGCGCGGTGCCGGCCCACGACCGGGCCGGGCGCAGTGGTCGGAGCGCGGTGCCGACCCGGGGAAGGAACCGGCACCGAGGACGCCGGCGCGCCCCGCGCGGCGTCGCTCTCCGGCGCTCGCCGGCGACCGCCCGACCGGTGGGAGCCGGCCCGCGGCTCGCGGCTGTCGCGCACCAGCGGCAGGCTGGCGGTCGCCTCCACGTCGGTCGACGGACCCTGCTGGAGCGGTGCCACCGACGGCGGGGCGGGCATCGCCTGCGTCACCGGGGGCGCGTCGACGACCGGCGGCTCCGGAAGCCGCAGGTCCGCCAGCTCGGTCCAGAGCGTCTCCTCCACGCCGTCGACGACGACCCGCACCCACATCTGGCACGCGCCGGAATCGTCGTGCCGCCACCCCAGCAGCTCCCCCGCGCACCAGGCACCCGCCTGGTGCACCTCGACGGCCTGGGGACGAGTGGCGAACACCGCGGCGCGGTTCTCCATGACGCTGGACACGGGCGAACCGTATGTGGCCGACGAGCACGCACGGTGAACGCGCCTGCACTGAGGGTTGACGAAGTCGCAGGGTCGCCTTGTGAACACCTTGCCGTCACGCGCTCGCGCCGAGCCCGCAGGGACGTCAGGGCAGCACGAGGACCTGACCTGGGGTGATCGCTGCGGTGTCGAGCCCGTTCAGCCGCTGGATGTCGACGACGACGTCGCGGACGTCGCGCCCGTCGGCGGCCGCACCGGCGATCGACCAGAGCGTGTCGCCCGGCTCGACGATCACCTTCGTCGTCCCCATGAGCTCCAACCCGCCACCTGCCTCCCCGAGGACCGCCTCGCCGACGGCGAGCGCACCCACGGCGAGCAGGAGGGCGAGGACCACCAGCAGACGGCGACCGCGCGCGGTCAACCGGAGCGGTGGCGGCTCCACCCGTGCCCGACCACCACGGGCGGGCGGTCGCTCCGCGGCGGCCCGCAGGTCGTTCGCGCCCGCGAGAGCCGGCGCGGGCCGGGGCCCGGCCGTCTCCGCGTAGGAGCGAGGCGGCGGGAGCACCCGGAGGTGCCGGGCGGGTGGCGGACCGGCACACCGCTCCCCCGGGCCGACCGGCACCTCTCCACGGACCTGTAGTGCCGCGCTGCTCGTCATGTGTTCAGCCCTCCTGGCCGGCACCCGCCGGACCCGAACGTGTGTTCGATTCGAACGCCTGTCCGATGTCTACCGGATGGGGCCGACAGAAGTGGTGCGACACGGGAAAGTTTCGAACACCTGTTTGAAGTGGTCGGCGATCGGCGCTACCGTTCCCCCGACGACGAGGGTCGAGAGCTGCGCGGGGCAGCCGGCGAGGAGGAGACGTGGCGGACTCGAGCAGGACGTCCGGCAACCGGGGCGGCACCGCGGGCGCGACCCCGGGGGCGGCGGACGGTTCGGCGTCGGTGCGGGCCTTTCCCGACCGCGCGGCCGATGGGGACGGGCTGACCCAGCGGCAGCGGCGGGTCCTCGAGGTGATCCGCGACTCGATCGACCGGCGGGGCTACCCCCCGTCGGTGCGCGAGATCGGTGAGGCCGTGGGGCTGTCCTCGGCGTCCTCGGTCGCGCACCAGCTCGCGGTGCTGCAGAAGAAGGGCTGGCTGCGGCGCGACCCCAACCGGCCGCGCGCCTTGGACGTGCGACTGCCCGGGGATGCCGGCCGGCCCAGCGCCGCACAGGTCGAGCCGCCCGTGCTCGGCGACGGAGTGCAGGCAGCCGCGCCCGCCTACGTCCCGCTCGTCGGCCGGATCGCCGCCGGTGGTCCGGTGCTCGCCGAGCAGGCGGTGGAGGACGTCTTCCCGCTGCCGCGCGAGCTGGTCGGCGAGGGAACCGTCTTCATGCTGAAGGTGGCCGGCGACTCGATGGTCGAGGCCGCCATCTGTGACGGCGACTGGGTCGTCGTCCGCCAGCAGCCGACCGCCGAGAACGGCGAGATCGTGGCGGCGATGATCGACGGCGAGGCGACGGTGAAGACGTACAAGCGCCGGGACGGTCACGTGTGGCTGCTGCCGCACAACCCGGCCTACGAGCCGATCCCCGGCGACGAGGCGACGATCCTCGGGCGGGTGGTGTCGGTCCTGCGTCGCGTCTGACCCTCAGGGTCGGCGGCGCAACCTGCCGCCCAGCCAGACCACGACGGTGGCGACGGTGGCGGCGATCAGGGCCGCGGCGATGGGTGAACGGTCCGAGCGGGTGAGCTCGGCGAACGACGGCAGCGGATCACCTTCGGGGGGCGCGCTCGCGGCGGCGGCCCCGGTCGGCAGCGGAACCACGGTGACGGCGCTGGGCAGGCCTTCGCTGGCGACCACCAGCGCCCGGCTGTCGGCGGCGAAGCTGATGGCTTCGCCCTGCGGCGACTCGGGGAGCGCCACCCGCACCGGTTCGCCGGCCAGCGCACCGGGCACGTCCGAGCCGGCCAGCGGCCACACGTAGGCGTCCGTGTAGGTGCGCAGCGCCAGTGCGCTCCCGTCGCCCGCGACCGCTCCTCCGGTGACCAGCAGCTGCCCCGCTCGGCCCACGGGGCCGCCCGGAGTTCCGGTGAGGGTGACGTTGACCGTGCCCACCCGCTCCATCGGCACCGTGCCGCCGTCCACGAGCGCGGCGGTGGGCCGGTAGACCCCGCTGGAGCCGAGCACCTCCTTGGTCACGAGGTACGGCGTTCCGTCCGGAGCCAGGAGCAGCGCCTCGGCGTCGTGCGCGCCGTCGGGGTAGGTCAGCCGGTGCAGCGCCGTCGTGCCGTCGGGCCGCAGCACGTGCAGCGCCACGGTCGGGCGGACGGCGCCGTTGTCGCCGATGTCGGCCACCCACACGCTCCCGTCGGGCGCCACCCCGAGGTCCTCGGGGTCGAACGGGTCGGCCGTCCCGGTCTGGACGTCGACCACCGCGCACGAGGAGTCCAGGCCGTGGACCGCGACCTGCTCGCCGCCGTCGTTGAGGGCGAGCATCTGATCCCCCACGACCACCAGGCCGGAGAGCTCGGCGAGTCGCGGGTCGGTGATGGCGCAGCGGACCTCCGGCGCCGCCTCTTCCGCCGACGCCGGAGCGGGGACGAGCACGGCCAGGGCGCCGGTCAGGGCGCTCGCGACGGCGAGCCGCCGCCGCCGGGCGCGGCTAGGGATTCGCTCGGCCTGCTCGGGCACGTACCCAGCGTGACAGAACCATAGCGTCCAGTGCATGAACCACGCCCAGGAGCACGATCCCGACGGCGGCTCCCACGACCGCGTCGGTGACCCAGTGGAAGTCCAGCGAGACCATCGCCACGCCGGTGGCCACCGGCCCGACGACGCTCAGCCACCAGAAGGTCCGCTGGACCGCCGGCGGGAGCCCGTACTCGACGGCCTGCCAGCGGGCCACCCCCCACATGAGCACCGCGTTGGCGACGTGCCCTGAGGGGAAGGAGGCACCGTCGGGGTGGAAGAAGTAGGAACCGGGGAACGCCGGCGCGGTGCGCCCGACCCCGTGCTTGATCGCGTAGACCCCGGCGGTCAGCACTCCGAGAGCCAGCACCACGCGGACGGCAGGCAGCCAGGTGCCGCGCCGCCAGATCAGGTAGCCGACCAGGCCGGCGAGCACGACCAGGATGGTCACGCGCCCCCCGAGCTGGGTGACCACCCACACCGCCGGGTATCCCGGCGTGTCCCGCAGGCCCCAGTCGCTCACGATCTCGGACACCCGGAGGTCCAGCCGCTCGGACGGGCCGTGGGCGAGCAGGTCGGCGGTGATGAGCAGCGTGACCAGCAGAGCCGCGGCGACCAGCCACCACGGCGGCCGGCCGACGGGGACCACGGGCGCAGCCCGCGGTGCCTCCGTCGCCTGCACGGCTCCCCTGGTCACGCCGCCACGGTACCGGGCCGTGACCGGATCGTGATCAGCGCAGGCCGACCGATCCCGCTCAGCCGACCGGGACCGCGAACTCCTCGAGCACCGCCGCGAGAGCGCCGTCGACCCGGGCGGTCAGGCGGGTCCCGCCGGCCTCGTGCACCTCGCCGAGCACCTCGCCGTCACGGTGCACGCGGGACACCAGGTCCCCCCGGTCGTAGGGCACCAGCACGTCGACGTCGACGTCCGGGTGCGGCAGCCGCTCGGCCACGAGCCGGCGCAGCGCGTCCATGCCGGCGCCGGTCCGCGCCGACACCCAGACGGCGCCCGGCAGGGCCTGGCGGAGCGTGAGGATGTCCTCCTCGCTCATCGCGTCGACCTTGTTGACGACGATCACCTCGGGGACCGCCGACGCGTCGATCTCGTTCAGCACGACGTGGACGGCGTCGATCTGGCCCAGCGGGTCGGGGTCGGAGCCGTCGACGACGTGCAGCAGCAGATCGGCCGCGGCGACCTCCTCCAGGGTGGAGCGGAACGCGTCCACGAGCTGGTGCGGCAGGTGGCGCACGAAGCCGACGGTGTCGGTCAGCGTGTACTCCCGGCCGTCCGGCGACTCCGCCCGGCGGACCGTCGGGTCCAGGGTGGCGAACAGCGCGTTCTCCACGAGCACGCCGGCGCCCGTGAGCTGGTTGAGCAGGCTGGACTTGCCGGCGTTCGTGTACCCGGCGATGGCCACGCTCGGCACCGCGTTGCGGCCGCGGCTGGACCGCTGCGTGGCCCGCGCGGTGGCCATACCGGCGATCTCGCGACGCAGCTTGCTCACCCGGGCGCGGATACGCCGCCGGTCGGTCTCGATCTTCGTCTCACCAGGACCGCGGGTACCGATACCGCCACCACCGGCGACGCGGCCACCGGCCTGGCGGGAGAGCGACTCACCCCAGCCGCGCAGGCGCGGCAGCATGTACTGCATCTGCGCCAGCTCGACCTGGGCCTTGCCCTCCCGGCTGGTGGCGTGCTGGGCGAAGATGTCGAGGATCAGCGCCGTCCGGTCGACGACCTTCACCTTGAGCACCTTCTCCAGCTGGTTGAGCTGGCCAGGGGTGAGCTCACCGTCGCAGATGACGGTGTCGGCGCCGGTCGCGGCGACGATGTCGCGGATCTCGTTGGCCTTGCCCGAGCCGACGTAGGTGGCGGCGTCGGGCTTGTCGCGCCGCTGGCTGACCGCCTCGAGCACCTGCGAGCCCGCCGTCTCGGCCAGGGCGGCCAGCTCGGCCAGCGAGCGGTCGGCGTCGGCCTGGGTGCCCTCGGTCCAGACGCCGACGAGCACGACCCGCTCGAGTCGCAGCTGCCGGTACTCGACCTCGGTGACGTCGGCGAGTTCGGTGGAGAGGCCGGCCACCCGGCGCAGGGCACCGCGCGCCTCGAGCGCGTAGGAGCCGGTGGTGTCGTCGGCCTCGTCCCACTGCCCGGCGGGCGCGGGGCGGGTGTCGTCGAGGTCGGCCTGCTCGTCGACGGGCAGGGCATCGGGGGCGGTCGTCATCGTGTCCAGCGTGGCACGGTCCTGCGTGGAAAGCACCTGAGATGTCATCGCCCGGTACAACGCATCGCCGCCCCCGATGCATCCCGATCGGCGGCAGGGGTAGGGCCTGCGGGACGAACGCGACGCACGGAGGAGGAACCGATGAGCGAGAGCGGATCGAGCCGACTGGGTTCGAACAGCGAGCTGGACGACCCGGGCCGGGACCCCGAGGGCATCGGCGGCCCGCCGCGCAACCCGATGGGCGCAGGGGCGGACCAGGACAGCGGCCGGGGGGCGCCACCCACCCCTCCGGCCACCGGCGACGACGACGCGATGGTCCCCGTGCCGCCCGACGACGACCGCCGCTGACGCCTCAGGCCCGGAGCCACTCCGGGCACAGCGTGCCGGCCGACACCAGGACGGCCGGACCGCTGAGGACCGTCGTCCCGGGGGTCACCTGCACCGACAGGCGGCCCCCGGGGACGTCCACGACGACCGTGCCCTCGTCGGCGCCCGCCGCTCGCAGGGCCGCGTAGGCCGCCGCGCAGGCGCCGGTGCCGCACGACCGCGTCTCGCCCACCCCGCGTTCGCTGACCCGCAGCCGCACGTGGGCACCCGGCTCGAGGACGTTCACCAGCTCGACGTTGACGCCCTCCGGGAACAGCGCCGGGTCGAACGCCGGAGTGCCGGTCAGGTCCAGCTGCTCGACGGGCACGTCGGTCAGGCAGGCCAGGTGGGGGTTGCCCATGCTGACGGCGAGGCCGGCGAAGGCCCGGCCGTCGAGCTGCGCCTCGCCCTCGCCGAACGGGCGGGCGGGGCCCATGTCGACCCAGTAGCCGCCGTCGGCACCGGCTCCCACCCGTCGCGGCCCACCGCGGGTACCGACGAGCAGGCCGTCGGCGCAGTCGCCGCGGTCGACCAGCCCCTCGCTGATCAGCGCGTGCAGGAACAGCCGGATTCCGTTGCCGCACATCTCCGCGTACGAGCCGTCGGCGTTGCGGTGGTCCATGAACCACTCGCAGCGGCCGAGGTCGTTCCCGAGCACCGCCGCCGCATCCGGGACGTGCGCGCTGCGCACCAGCCGCAGCACGCCGTCGCCCCCCAGGCCGGCCCGCCGTTCGCACAGCCGCCGCACCATGGCGGCGTCCAGGCGGTCACCGGCCCACACGGTGCCGTCGGGGTCGGGCAGCACCACGAAGTCGTTCTCGGTGCCGTGCCCGATGAGCACGCGCGGCGCGGAGGTCACGACCCGATCCTAGGCGCGGTGATCACCGCGACGGCGGCGTCGGCCAGGTCGGGCCGCGCGGCGTCCAACCACGTCGTGGTGGCGTCCCGGCGGAACCAGGAGCGCTGCCGGCGCACGAACCGGCGGGTGGTGGTGACCGTGCGCTCGCGGGCCTCCTCGGCCGACAGCGCGCCGTCGAACTGCGCCAGCACCTGGGCGTAGCCGAGGGCGCGGGAGGCCGTCGGTCCTTCGCGGAGCCCGTCGGCGGCCAGCGCCGCCACCTCGTCCACGAAGCCCGCGGCCCACATCCGGTCGACCCGGACGGCGATCCGTTCGTCGAGCTCGGCCGGCTCGCGGTCCAGCCCCAGCACCACCGCCGGGTAGTGCGGGCGCGGCTCGGGGAGCTCGGCGCGGAACGGCCCGCCGGTCAGCTCGATCACCTCCAGCGCGCGCACGATCCGCCGGCCGTTGCTCGGCAGGACGACCGCGGCGGCCGCGGGGTCGAGCGCGGCGAGCCGGGCGTGCAGCGCGGCCGGACCGACGTCCGCGAGCTCGCCCTCCAGCCGGGCGCGGACCACCGGGTCGGTGCCCGGGAACTCGAGCTCGTCGAGGACCGCGCGCACGTACAGCCCCGAGCCGCCGACGAGCAACGGCACGGTGCCGGCGGCCCGCAGCCGGTCGATCTCGGCCCGCGCCCGCCGGCGGTACTCGGCCACCGATGCCGGTTCGCGCACGTGCCACAGGTCGAGCAGGTGGTGCGGCACCCCGCCGCGCTCGGCGAGGTCGGGCTTGGCGGTGCCGATGTCCATGCCGCGGTAGAGCTGCATCGAGTCGGCGTTCACCACCTCCCCGCCCAGCCGCCGGGCCAGCTCGACGGCGAGCGCGGTCTTCCCGGCCGCCGTCGGCCCGACGATCGCGACCACCGGCGGCGGGGTCGGGGCCGCTGGTTCGCTGCCGCCGGGCGCTCCGCTCACGCCACCACCCAGTCGGCGACCGGGTAGCCCACCCCGAACGGCGCCGCGTCGTGCCGCAGCCGCGCGGTGACGTGCCGGCCCGCCAGCGCGGCTCCCACCGCCCGCCAGACCGGTACGCCGGCGGCCAGGAGCCGCTCCTCCGCTGCCGGGTCGAGCGCGGCCAGCCCGGCGGCGTCCCCCACCGCCAGGGCGGTGGCGACGGCGGCGTCGAAGGGCTCCGCCGCCGGGTCCAGGTAGCCGGGCGCCTTGACCGTGCGCCGGGCCGAACCGTCGCCCATCACGAGCACGGCCACCGGAGGCGGCAGGTCCCGCAGCAGCTGCCCGAGGTCGGCCGGCCCGACCCCGATACGGGTGCCGGCGAACGACGCCTGGTCGAGCAACCAGGCGCCGACGGTGTGCGCCAGCGGGAGCCGGAGACCACCCGGGCGCAACCAGCCGTCGAAGGGCAGCTCGAGGTCGACGCCGAACCCGCGGAGGTCACCGCCGTCGCCGGGCCCGAACCGTTCCCCCGGCGCCGCGCCCGCCCCCACGACGACCACCACCTCCGGCGCTGCACCGAGCAACGCGGTCACCGCATCCGCGCAGGCCGACCGCAGCGTGGCGGTTTCCGGCGAGGGCCGCCCCTCCACCGCCGGCAGCAGCAGCGGCGGGCACGGGCAGAAGGCGACGGCGGCCGACGGGCGGGGTGTCCGGGCCGGGACGCCGCCGGGATGGGAGGTCACCGCAGCAGTGTCGCCGATGCGACGTGGGACACTGCCGGACGTGTCGAGCACGGACGACCCCGGCAACGGGGTGCAGCAGGCCGCTCCGCCGATTGCGGAGACCCCCGAGACCCCCGCCCCCGAGGCGGCGAACCCGACCGAGGGCGCCGACGCGGTGACCCCCGCGGCCGGGACGCCGGCGGCGCCGACCCCCGCGGAGGCGGCCCTCGCCGACCCCACCGGCGCCGCGCCGGAACCCGCGCCCGCCCCGGCGACCGCGGCCGAGCCGAAACCCGCGCCCGCCCCGGAGCCGACGCCGGCCCCGGCCCCGGCGGCTCCTCCGGTCGAACGGGTGGTGAGCGACCCGGCGCAGTGGGGCCGGGTCGACGAGGACGGCACCGTCTACGTGCGCACCGCCGACGGCGAACGCGAGGTCGGCTCGTGGCAGGCCGGCGACGCCGAGGCGGGGCTCGCCCACTACGGCCGCCGCTTCGACGACCTGGCCACCGAGGTGTCGCTGCTGGAGGCCCGGCTCAAGGCGCACACCGGCAACCCCGGCGAGATCAAGGCGAAGGCCCAGGCGCTGGCCGAGTCGATCCCGACCGCCGCCGCGGTCGGCGACCTCGAGGGGCTGGCCGCCCGGGCCCGCGCCATCGTGACGACCGCCGAGGCCGCCGCCGTCGAGTACCGGGCGGAGAAGGCCGCCGCCCGGGCGGCGCAGGTGGCGCGCAAGGAGGCCCTGGCCGCCGAGGCCGAGCAGATCGCCGCCGAGTCGACGTCCTGGAAGGCCGCCGGCGACCGCCTCAAGGCGATCGTCGAGGAGTGGAAGACCATCCGCGGCATCGACCGCAAGACCGATGACGCGCTGTGGTCCCGGTTCGCCGCCGCCCGCGACGCCTTCGGCCGCCGCCGCGGTGCCCACTTCGCGCAGCTCGACGCCCAGCGCGGCGAGGCCCGTGCGGCCAAGCAGGAGCTGATCGCCGAGGCGCGCCGGCTGTCGACGTCCACCGAGTGGGGCCCCACCAGCGCCGCGATGCGCTCGCTGATGGACCGCTGGAAGGCCGTGCCGCGCACCGGCCGGGACGGCGACGACGACCTGTGGAAGGAGTTCCGCGCCGCCCAGGACGTCTTCTTCAGTGCCCGCGCCGAGCAGGACAAGGTCCGCGACGCCGAGCAGGTCGCCAACCAGCGGGCCAAGGAGGAGCTGCTGGCCGAGGCCGAGCAGCTCGACCCGGGCAAGGACCTGCGCGGGGCCCAGAACGCGCTGCGGAAGATCCAGGAGCGCTACGACGCCATCGGGCACGTGCCGCGCGCGGCGATGCGCCAGCTCGAGGACCGGATGCAGGCCGTGGAGCAGAAGGTGCGCGGGGCCGCCGACGCCGGCCGGGTCCGCACCGCGCCGGAGAACCCGATGGTCGCCTCCATGCGGGCCGCCGTCACCAAGGCCGAGGAGCAGCTCGCCAAGGCCGAGGCCGCGGGCGACCAGCGCCGGATCGCCGAGGCGCAGGCGAACCTCACCACCCGGCGCGAGTGGCTGGCCGAGGCGGAGAAGTCCGCCCGGCGCTAGCGACGCGAGCAGCGAAGGGCCCGTCCGATCCGGACGGGCCCTTCGTCGTTCAGCAGCCGGTCGTGAGCACCGGGAGCGGCTCGGGCACGCCGATCCGCGGCATGCCCAGCGAGACACCCGGCGTCGTCGGCCGGGTCCCGGCCTCGCTCGCGTCCCCGGCGCGGGTGCGCCGGTGGGACAGCAGCGGGCCGTCGGCGACGAGGTGGTGCGGCGCGGCCTGGGTGACGACCGTCTCGACGACGTCGCCGGGTCGCACCCCGTCGGCCGCCGTGAAGTGCACGAGCCGACCGTCGCGGGCGCGGCCGGAGAGCCGGCCGCGCGCGGCGTCCTTGCTGCCCTCCCCCGCGGCGACGAGCAGCTCCACCCGTGCGCCGACGAGCTTCCGGTTCTCGTCCCAGCTGATCTCGTCCTGCAGGGCGGTCAGCCGCAGGTAGCGCTCCTGCACGACCTCCTTGGGCAGCTGCCCCTCCATCTCGGCGGCGGGCGTGCCCGGCCGCTTGGAGTACTGGAAGGTGAAGGCGCTGGCGAACCGCGCCTGCCGGACGACCTCCAGCGTCTGCTGGAAGTCCTCCTCCGTCTCCCCCGGGAAGCCGACGATGATGTCGGTGGTGAGGGCGGCGTCGGGCATGGCGGCGCGGACCCGGTCGATGATCCCGAGGTAGCGCTCCTGCCGGTAGGCGCGGCGCATCCGCTTGAGCACGTCGTCCGAGCCGGACTGCAGCGGCATGTGCAGCTGGTGGCAGACCGCCGGCGTCTCGGCCATGGCGGCGATGACGTCGTCGGTGAACATCGCGGGGTGCGGGCTGGTGAACCGGATCCGCTCCAGCCCCTCGATGCGGCCGGTGGCCCGCAGCAGGTCGGCGAACGCGCCGCGGTCGCCGAAGTCGCTGCCGTAGCTGTTCACGTTCTGGCCGAGCAGGGTCACCTCGAGCACTCCCTGGTCGACCAGCGCCTGCACCTCGGCCAGGATCTCGCCGGGGCGGCGGTCCTTCTCCTTGCCGCGCAGCGCCGGGACGATGCAGAACGTGCAGGTGTTGTTGCAGCCGACGCTGATCGACACCCAGCCGGAGTAGGCGGAGTCCCGCTTCGCGGGCAGCGTCGAGGGGAAGACCTCCAGCGCCTCGGCGATCTCCACCTGCGCCTCGGCGTTGTGCCGCGCCCGCTCCAGCAGGGCCGGCAGCGAGCCGACGTTGTGGGTGCCGAAGACGACGTCGACCCACGGCGCCCGCCGGACGATCTCGCCACGGTCCTTCTGCGCGAGGCAGCCGCCGACGGCGATCTGCATGCCGGGGCGGGCGTCCTTGACCGGGCGCAGGTGCCCGAGGTTGCCGTACAGGCGGTTGTCGGCGTTCTCGCGCACGGCGCAGGTGTTGAGGACGACGACGTCGGCGTCGTCCCCGTCCGCTGCGGCGGTGTAGCCCGCCTGCTCGAGCAGGCCGGAGAGCCGCTCGGAGTCGTGCACGTTCATCTGGCACCCGTAGGTGCGCACCCGGTAGGTGCGGGCGGGGCTCTGCGCTGCGCTGCTCATGACAGGACGAAGGGTACGTCGCGGCGCGCACAACGATCGTCGTTGCTATCGACTGTCGTTATGGTTCGCGCCATGACGACCAGCCGACCGTTCCTCGGCCGCACCGGCACGAGCCTCACCGCCGCTGTGCTCTTCGTCGTCGCCGGCATCGCGCTCGTCAGCGCGGTGGTGCTCCCGGTCAACCAGCTCACGCAGCCGGGCGGCAGCGTCGTCGTGAGCACGGCCGATCCGACCGGCGATCAGCGGCTCGATCTGCCCGGGCTGCCGGAGGGCGTCTGGGTCGTGGACACCACGCCCGAGTCGATGCTGTTCGCCGCCGACCTGCCGGCCGGGTTGCGGGTGCTGACGGAGCTCCCGGCCTCGCTGGCCGCCGTCGCCGTCGCCGTCGGCGCCTGGCTGCTGGCGCGGATCCTCTCGACCGTCCACGACGGGCACCCCTTCGACCGGCGCAACCCTGGCCGGCTGGCCGGCCTCGCCGCGGCCGTCGTCCTCGGCGGCCTGGTCGTGCCCATGGCCGAGGGGGTGGTCGCCACCGCCGTGCTCGAGCACCTCGACCTGACCGGGCCCGACCCCCCGCTCGTCCTGTTCGAGGTCACGATCCCGTTCACGCCGATCGGGCTGGCCCTCGCCCTCCTGGCCGCGGCCGAGGCCTTCCGCCGCGGGCGCGTGCTGGAGGACGAGGTCGAGGGGACCGTGTGAGCCCCCGCATGGGCGAGCCGGCCCCCGACGAGGACGCCGCCCACCGCGTGGCGTGCCACCTCGACCGGCTCCTGGACGAACGGGGCATGACGCTGGTCGAGCTCTCCGACCGGGTGGGCGTCTCGGTGGTCAACCTGTCGGTGCTCAAGAACGGGCGGGCGCGCGCCGTCCGCTTCTCCACGCTCACCGCGGTGTGCGACGCGCTGGGCTGCCAGCCGGGCGACCTGTTCTCCGTCGCGCCGCTGCGGTCACCCGAACGGGCGGACCCAGGACGCCGACCGCCCGGCCCGGCGGCGTTCGTTACGCCTTCGTGATCCCACGGTGCGGGAACCGCGACCTCCCGCCCTTAGGGTCCCCAGGGTGACCAGCCGTCCGAACGGAGAGCCTCTCGTCCGCCTGTCCGGCGTGAACAAGTGGTTCGGCGACCTGCACGTCCTGCAGGACATCGACCTCGAGATCGCCAGAGGCGAGGTCGTCGTCGTCATCGGCCCCTCCGGCTCGGGAAAGTCGACGCTGTGCCGTGCGATCAACCGGCTCGAGTCGATCGAGAAGGGCGAGATCGTCATCGACGGCGAGCGGCTGCCCGAGGAGGGCAAGCAACTCGCCCGCCTGCGCGCCGACGTCGGCATGGTGTTCCAGAGCTTCAACCTGTTCGCGCACAAGACGATCCTCGAGAACGTCACCCTCGGCCCGATCAAGGTGCGCAAGCGCTCCAAGGCCGAGGCCGAGAAGCGGGCCAGGGAACTGCTCGACCGGGTCGGCGTGAGCGCCCAGGCCGACAAGTACCCCGCGCAGCTCTCCGGCGGCCAGCAGCAGCGGGTGGCGATCGCCCGGGCGCTGGCGATGGACCCGAAGGTCATGCTCTTCGACGAGCCGACCTCGGCGCTGGACCCCGAGATGATCAGCGAGGTGCTCGACGTCATGGTCGGCCTCGCCGCCGAGGGCATGACGATGATCGTCGTCACCCACGAGATGGGCTTCGCGCGGAAGGCAGCCAACCGGGTCGTCTTCATGGACGGCGGCCGGGTCGTGGAGTCCTCCGATCCGGAGACGTTCTTCAGCAACCCCAGCTCCGACCGGGCCAAGGACTTCCTGTCCAAGATCCTCAACCACTGAACGACGTCTACGGAAGGACACCCCCCATGCGCATCACCCACTACGCCGCGTCGCTCGCGGCCGTCGGGCTCGTGCTCGCCGGCTGCGGCAGCGAAGCCGGAGACCAGGTCGAGGACACCGCCGACGCCGGCGCGGACGTCGCCACCGAGGTCGAGTTCGAGGAGGGCACGACGATGGCCGAGCTCGCCGAGGCGGGCTCCATCACCGTCGGCACCAAGTTCGACCAGCCCGGCTTCGGTCTGCTCAACCCCAACACCGAGGTGCCCGAGGGCTTCGACGTCGAGATCGCCAAGATCATCGCGGCCGAGCTCGGCATCCCGGCCGAGGACATCGAGTGGCGCGAGACGGTCTCGGCCAACCGCGAGTCGTTCATCCAGAACGGCGACGTCGACATGGTGGTCGCCACCTACACCATCAACGACGACCGCAAGGAACTGATCGACTTCGCCGGCCCGTACTACGAGGCCGGGCAGGACATCATGGTCGCCGCCGGCAACCCGGAAGGCATCGAGGGCCCGGAGGACCTGGCCGGCAAGAACGTCTGCTCGGTCGAGGGCTCGACGCCGGCCCAGAACATCCGGGACAACTACCCCGAGGCCGAGCTGACCCTCTTCGACGTCTACTCCAAGTGCGCCGACGCCCTGGCCAACGGGCAGGTCGACGCCGTGACCACCGACAACGTGATCCTCACCGGCCTGGTCGCCGGCAGCGACGGCGCCTTCGAGCTGGTGGGCAACCCGTTCACCGAGGAGCCGTACGGCATCGGCATCCCGAAGGGTGACGACGAGTTCCGCGCCTTCATCAACGACACGCTGGAGGAGGCGTACGAGAGCGGCGCCTGGGCCGACGCCTGGGACCGCACCGCCGGCGCCATCAGCGGCCAGGAGGCCCCCGAGCCGCCGGCCGTCGACCGCTACTGAGAACCCCCGGCGCTGCGGGGCGGGAACTCCTGCCCCGCAGCGCCGCTCCATGACCAGCCCCGAGAGGAGGCGGCGTGCAGTTCCTCGCTGACAACTTCGACCTGCTGTGGGACGCGTTCCTGACGACGCTGAGCCTGTCGCTGCTCGCCGGCCTGCTCGCCCTCGTGCTGGGCACGCTCCTGGCGGCCGCGCGGGTCAGCCCCATCCCCCCGCTGCGCGGGCTGGCGACCTTCTACGTCGAGACCTTCCGCAACACGCCGCTGACGGTCGTCTTCTTCTTCCTCATCTTCGGCCTGCCGCAGATCGACTTCATCCTCGGCTTCTACACCGGGGCGGTGCTCTCCCTCGGCCTCTACACCGCGGCGTTCGTCTGCGAGGCGGTGCGCTCGGGGATCAACGCGGTCTCGACCGGTCAGGCCGAGGCCTCCCGGGCCATCGGCCTCACCTTCGGTCAGTCGCTGCGCGAGGTGGTCCTCCCGCAGGCGTTCCGCACCGTCATCCCGCCGCTGGGCAACGTCTTCATCGCCATGGTGAAGAACAGCTCGATCGCCGCCGGCTTCGCCACGAGCGAGCTGAGCTCCCTGCTCCCCCGCCTGGTCAACGCGAACGCCGGGCAGCTCACCGCCGTCCTGGTGGGGGTGGTGATCGCCTACATGATCATCACCTTGCCGCTCGCCCTCGGCGTGCACAGCCTGGAGCGTCGGGTGGCGATCCTCCGATGACCACGCCGGTCCTCTTCGACATCCCCGGACCCAAGGCCCGCTCCCGCATCAGGATCGGTACGGGCATCGGCATCCTGCTGATCCTGGGGATCCTCGCCGTCGTCCTCATCCGCCTGGCCGGCAACGGTCAGCTGGAGAGCCAGCGCTGGGCGGTGCTGTTCGACGCGCGCACCGGCGTGCCGCAGACGCTCGGCCGCGCGCTGGTCAACACGCTGCAGGTCGCCGCGGTCGGCATGGTGGTGGCCACCGTCCTGGGCCTGCTGCTTGCCGTCGGACGGCTGTCGGACCACCGCGCGGTGCGCTGGCTGGTCGGCATCTACATCGAGTTCTTCCGTGCCATCCCGCTGCTGGTGGTCATCTTCGCGCTGTACTTCGTGCTGCCGAAGTACGGCGTCGACCTGTCGGCCTTCCAGGCGCTCGCCGGCGGGCTGATCCTCTACAACTCCGCCGTGCTCGCCGAGATCTTCCGGGCCGGCATCCTCTCGATCGACAAGGGGCAGCGCGAAGCCGCGTTCGGCATCGGCATGCGCAAGTACCAGGTGATGTCGCTGGTGCTGCTCCCCCAGGCCACGCGGCGCATGCTGCCCGTGCTCATCGCGCAGCTGGTCGTCCTGCTGAAGGACAGCTCGCTGGGCTTCATCATCGGCTACTTCGAGCTGCTCCGAGGTGCGCGCAGCCTGGTGGAGTTCTTCTCCCTGAGCTTCGGCAACCAGTACACGTTCCAGCTCTACGTCGCGGCCGGTCTGATCTACATCGTCATCAACGTGCTCCTGTCGCAGCTGGCGAACCTCGTGGAGCGCCGGACCCGCCGGACGGCGACGTCGGGCGGCGCCGCGGCGAAACTGCCGGCAGACGTGCAGATGGGTGGCGGCGGAGGCGCTGTCTGAGCCGTCCGCAGCCCCCCGTAGCGGTGTGGAGGCGCGGCGGCCGTCGCGACGGCGCCGTCGACGACACCGTCCCTGACCAGCCCTTTCACCTCCGACTCACTCGTCCCAGCCGGGCGCGGCGGACGGCCGCGGAGCGCATCGGTGGCGACACTGGTCGGCACGATGGAGACGATGCACGCGGCCGGGCGCCGCAACCTGCCCCCGGTTCCCCGGAGTTCCACTGAGGCGATCCCGCCGGCGACCGACGCGCCGGCCGTCGCCCCGGTACTGGTGGACGCGACGACCCAGGTGGACGCGACGACCCAGGTGGATGCCGGCCAGGCGTTCGTCGCACGCCTGCGCGCCGCCGCGCCGGCGCTCGCCGCGACTGCCGGCGCGGAGAGCGCGGTCGTCCGCGAGGTCGTGCCGCCGGCGCGGCACCGGCGGTCGCGCTGCCGGGTGGTGTTCCGCTACCCGGACGGGACCGAGACCGACCTGACGTTCGTCGGTGAGCGCCGCCGGCCGGGGGCCTCGGACGAGGACGCCTTGGACACGCAGATCACCCGCTGGCTGTCGAGCGGCCAGCGACGCGACCCGGCCTGGCTGGTGGCCGACGAGGAGGCTTCCGACGGGCTGGCCGTCGACGTGACCGCATGGCTCGCCGCGGGCTGACCCCGGCGAGCACGCGAAGGGGCGGACCGGTTCTCCGGTCCGCCCCTTCGCGTTCCGGGCGAGGTGCCGCCGTTCAGGGCAGCGCGCTCTCCTCGTCGAACTCGGGGATGTCGTCGACGTCACCGCTGAGCTCCGCGTCGTCGAGCACCTCCCGCACGACGGCGGCAGCGAGGCCACCGCCGTAGCCCTTGCGGGCCAGCATGCCCATCAGCCGCCGCGTGGCCGTCGCCCGGTCCAGCCGGCGCATCCCGGGCGCCCGGCGCTCCACGAGCCGACGGGCCGCCTCGCGCTCGTCGTCGTCGTCCACCGCCTCGACGGCCTCGGCGGCCGTCTCCGGATCGACACCCTTCGCCCGCAGTTCGGCGGAGAGCGCCCGGCGCGCCAGCCCGCGGCCGGCCTGCCGGCTGCTCACCCAGGCGCGGGCGAACGCGGCGTCGTCGATCAGCCCGACCTCGGTGAACCGGTCGAGCACCGCCTCGGCGGCGTCGTCCGGCACGCCGCGCTTCGCGAGGAGATCGGCCAGCTGCTGCCGGGTCTTCGGCGCCCCGGTCAGCGCGCGCAGGCAGATGCCCCGCGCCACCTGTTCCGGATCACCGGGCTCGTCCTCGGGGGAGCCGGGGGCGACGTCCGGGGTCAGGGGATCGTCGCCACCCGGCGTCCGCGAACGCCGGCCGGCCCGGGTGCCCCCCGGGCCGCGCCGACGGTTCGAGGGCCGGTCGTCCAGCACCGGGTCAGAAGTCGGGGGTGTCGACCGACGCCGGGGCGTCGAGCTTCGGGCCGATGCCCAGCTTCTCCTTGACCTTCTTCTCGATCTCGTCGGCGAGGTCGGGGTTGTCGCGCAGGAAGTTGCGGACGTTCTCCTTGCCCTGGCCGAGCTGGTCGCCCTCGTAGGTGTACCAAGCACCGGACTTCTTCACGATGCCCTGCTCGACACCGGCGTCGACGATGCCACCCTCGCGGCTGAAGCCCTGACCCCACAGGATGTCGAGCTCGGCCTGCTTGAACGGCGCGGCGACCTTGTTCTTGACGACCTTGATGCGCGTGCGGCTGCCGATCGCGTCGGTGCCCTGCTTCAGGGTCTCGATGCGGCGGACGTCGAGCCGGACCGACGAGTAGAACTTCAGCGCGCGACCACCGGTGGTGACCTCGGGCGAGCCGTAGACCACACCGACCTTCTCGCGCAGCTGGTTGATGAAGATCGCCGTCGTCCCGGAGTTGCTCAGCGCACCGGTGATCTTCCGCAGCGCCTGGCTCATCAGGCGGGCCTGCAGACCCACGTGGCTGTCGCCCATCTCGCCCTCGATCTCGGCGCGCGGCACCAGTGCCGCGACGGAGTCGATGACGATGACGTCGAGCGCGCCGGAGCGGATCAGCATGTCGGCGATCTCGAGGGCCTGCTCACCGGTGTCGGGCTGGCTGACCAGGAGGGCGTCGGTGTCCACGCCGATGGCGCGGGCGTACTCGGGGTCGAGCGCGTGCTCGGCGTCGATGAACGCGGCGATGCCGCCGTTGGCCTGCGCGTTGGCCACCGCGTGCAGGGCGACCGTGGTCTTACCGGAGGACTCCGGCCCGTAGACCTCGATGACCCGGCCGCGCGGGAGGCCACCGATGCCGAGGGCGATGTCGAGGGCGATCGAACCGGTCGGGATGACCTTGATCGCCTGGGCGGTCTCGTCGCCCAGCCGCATGACCGAACCCTTGCCGAACTGCTTGTCGATCTGGGCGAGGGCCATGTCGAGGGCCTTGTCGCGGTCGAGCGTTGCTGCCATGGTGCGTCACCTTCGGTTCGCGAGAAGCGGGTCGGGACCGACGCTAGGGCGAGGCACCGACAGTTTCCGGATTGCGGGTGGACTGTGGAGGACCGGCCACCCTGTGGACGTCACAGTAGGCCGAACACCTGTTCGACTGCCAGGGCGACACGCCGGCCCGGCCGTGGGCGTCGTCTCAGCGTTCCTTGACGGGCACGTCGAAGTCCTCGCAGACGGCGAGCCACACCTTGCGGACCGGCACGCCCGCGTCGATGGCGTCCACGGCGGTGCGCCCGCCCAGGGTGGAGAAGACGTGGTCGCGTGCCACGCTCTGGGCGCGCATGGCCCCGAACAGACCGTCGAGCCGGGACCAGAACTCCTGCAGGCGCACACCCCGACGCTAACCCGCCGGCCCCCGGGAGCGCCGGTGCCGCCCTACGCTTGGGCGCATGATCCCGGGCACCGGTTCCCAGACGCTGGACACGGTCGTCGAGATCGGCATCGCGGTGGTGCTCCTCCTGGTGGTCGTGCTGCTGGTCAGGAACTACTTCGGGCGCTGACGCGCAGTCCCCAGCCACACCACGACGAGCGGGAGCACCAGCGCCCCCGACACGGCCGACACCAGACCGAAACCGCCCAAGGCGAGGAGCGGCCCCCCGACCACCCCGGCCAGCGCGGCCCCGAGCCCCATCAGCAGGTCGGTGCCGCCCTGCGCGGTCGGCCGCAGCTCCGGGCCCACCGACGCGGTGACGAGCGCCGACCCCGCGATCAGCCCGCACGCCCAGCCCAGGCCGAGCAACAGCAGGCCGGCGCCCAGCTGCACCGAGTCGGCGGGCGCCGCCGTCCCCGACACGGCGGCCGCGGCCAGGAGCAGCACGGCGCCCAGGGCCACGACCGTCGGCGCGCCGACCCGGTCGGCGAGCATGCCGACCAGCGGCGAGAACAGGTACATGCCGGCGACGTGCACGCTGATCACCAGGCCGACGAGACGGAGCACCGTCCCCTCCGGCCCCCCCGCGTGCCCCATGTGCACCGGCGTCATCACCATGACCCCGACCATGACCGAGTGGGCCACCACGACCGAGGTGAGCCCCAGCCGCCCGGCCGGGGTCAGCCACACCGCGCGCAGGGCGGCACCGGTGGCGTGCCGCGGCCGGGGACCGCCGCCGCCTCCGCCGAGCGCCCGGGCCACCAGCAGCGGGTCGGGCCGCAGGAACAGCAAGAAACCCAGCGCGACGAGGGCGAACACGACCGCGGACACCACGAAGACGCCGCCGAGCGCGGGCAGCCCCACGGCCTCGCCGAGCTCGGCACCCGGTCCGGCGAGGTTGGGGCCGACCACCGAGCCGACGGTCGTGGCCCACACGACGAGCGACAGCGACCGGCCGCGGTGCTCGGGTGCGGCGAGGTCCGCGGCGGCGTAGCGCGACTGGAGCCCGCACGCCGTCGCGGCGCCGAACAGGAACAGCCCTGCCAGGAGCAGGAGCAGGGACGACGCCGCCGCGGCGAGGACGGTGAGGACGGCGCCGACGACGCTCACGCCGTAGCCGATGGCCAGACCGGCCCGCCGCCCCGCGGTGTCGCTGATCCGCGCGAGCGGCACCGCCAGCACCGCCGCCCCGAGGACGCCGGCCGTCTGCCCCAGGCCCGAGGCGGTGTCGGTGCCGGCGACGTCGCGGGCCAGCAACCCACCGGCGGTGATGCCGACGGTGACGCCGAGCCCGGCCAGCGCCACGCCGCCGCTGAGGACACCCAGGGTGCGGCGCTGCACGCCGGCGACGTCGACGGTGGCCTCGGGCGGCTGCAGCGGTGTCACGTGCACCCCCGTCTCCCGGGCGAGGAGGTCCCCGCCGTCCGGCGTCCGCCGGCCAGCGAAGTGTCGTACACGGCGGGGACACTGAGCGCGTGCCCGCCCGCCCGACTCACGCCCCCGGTGCGCTGGTCCGGTTCTCCGAGCCCACGCGCGCCTGGTTCACCGGTGCGTTCGAGCGGCCGACGGCCGCCCAGGACGGGGCCTGGCAGGCGATCAGCAGCGGGGAGCACGCCCTCGTCGTCGCCCCGACGGGGTCGGGGAAGACCCTGGCGGCGTTCCTGTGGTCGCTCGACCGGCTCGCCGCCACCCCGCCGGCCGACGAGCGGACGCGGTGCCGGGTCCTCTACGTCTCGCCGCTCAAGGCGCTGGCCGTCGACGTCGAGCGCAACCTGCGGGCGCCGCTGGCGGGCATCGGGCAGGCAGCGGCGCGGCTCGGGCTCCCCCGGCCGGAGATCAAGGTCGGCATCCGCTCCGGCGACACCCCGGCCGACGAGCGGCGCACCTTCGCGCGCCGCCCGCCCGACATCCTCATCACCACGCCGGAGTCGCTGTTCCTGCTGCTCACCAGCCAGGCGCGGGAGGCGCTGCGCGGCGTCGAGACGGTGATCGTCGACGAGGTGCACGCGGTCACCGACTCCAAGCGCGGCGCCCACCTCGCCGTCTCCCTCGACCGGCTCGACGAGCTGCTCGACCGGCCGGCGCAGCGGATCGGCCTGTCGGCCACCGTGCGCCCCATCGAGGAGGTCGCCACCTTCCTCGCCGGCGGCCGGCCGGTGCAGGTGGTCTCCCCCGGCTCGACCAAGCGCTGGGACCTCTCGGTCGTCGTCCCGATCGAGGACATGAGCGAGCTGGGGCAACCGACCGGTGAGCTGGAGGGCTCGGCGGCCGGGCACCAGCCGCGCAACTCGATCTGGCCGGCGGTCGAGGAGCGGGTGCTCGACCTCGTGCAGGCGCACCGCAGCACGATCGTCTTCGCCAACTCCCGCCGGCTGGCCGAGCGGCTGACCAGCCGGCTCAACGAGCTCGCCTACGAGCGCACCACCGGCGAGCCCGTCCCGCCCGGCACGAACGCCGCCGCCCTGATGGCCCAGGCCGGCTCCGGCGGCGGCCTGCCGGAGGCCTTCCAGCCGGTGGCGGCGGCCCACCACGGGTCGGTGTCGCGCGAGCAGCGGGCGATCGTCGAGGAGGCGCTGAAGTCCGGCCGACTGCCCGCCGTCGTCGCGACGTCGAGCCTCGAGCTCGGCATCGACATGGGCGCGGTCGACCTCGTGGTCCAGGTCGAGGCGCCACCGACCGTCGCCAGCGGGCTGCAGCGGGTCGGTCGCGCCGGGCACCAGGTCGGGGCGGTGAGCCGCGGGGTGCTGTTCCCGAAGTACCGCGGCGACCTGGTGCAGTGCGCGCTGGTGGCCGAGCGGATGCAGGCCGGCGCGATCGAGTCGATCCGCTACCTGCGCAACCCCCTGGACGTGCTGGCGCAGCAGATCGTCGCGATCGTCTCCGAGCGGCCCCGCACCGTCGACGAGGTCGGGGCGCTGGTGCGGCGCTCGGCGGCCTTCTCCTCGCTGCCGGAGTCGGCGCTGCACGCCGTCCTCGACATGCTGGCCGGGCGGTACCCGTCGGACGCCTTCGCCGAGCTGCGCCCGCGGCTCACGTGGGACCGCGTCACCGACACGCTCACCGCGCGCGCCGGCGCCCAGCGGCTGGCCGTGACCAGCGGCGGCACCATCCCCGACCGCGGCCTGTTCGGCGTCTTCCTCGTCGGTGGCGAGGGGGCCGGTGGCCGCCGGGTCGGCGAGCTCGACGAGGAGATGGTCTACGAGTCGCGGACCGGCGACGTGTTCCTGCTGGGCTCCTCGTCCTGGCGGATCGAGGAGATCACCCACGACCGCGTGCTGGTCACCCCCGCGCCCGGCCAGCCCGGGAAGATGCCGTTCTGGCACGGCGACGCCCCCGGGCGCCCGCTGGAGCTCGGCCGGGCGCTGGGCGCCTTCCTGCGCGAGGTCGGCTCGGCGACGCCAGAGGCCGGGCTGGAGCGGGCGCGGGCCGCCGGGCTGGACGAGTGGGGCGCGGCGAACCTGCAGGCCTACCTCGCCGAGCAGAAGGCGGCCACGGGCCACCTGCCCGACGACCGGACGCTGCTGGTCGAGCGGTTCCGCGACGAGCTCGGTGACTGGCGGCTGGTCGTCCACTCCCCCTTCGGCGCCCAGGTCAACGCTCCGTGGGCGCTCGTGCTCGCGGCCCGGCTGCGGGAGCGCTACGGCGTCGACGTCTCCTCCATGCACTCCGACGACGGCATCGTGCTGCGGCTGCCCGACACGACCGGCGAGCCACCGGAGGGCGAGCTCGCCGTCCTCGACCCCGACGACGTCGAGCGCGAGGTCACCGCGGAGGTCGGCGGCTCGGCGCTGTTCGCCAGCCGGTTCCGCGAGTGCGCCGCCCGCGCGCTGCTGCTCCCCCGCCGCGATCCGCGCCGCCGCACCCCCCTGTGGCAGCAGCGGCAGCGCGCCGCCCAGCTGCTGAGCGTGGCCAGCGAGTTCGCCTCCTTCCCGATCACCCTCGAGGCTGCCCGCGAGGTCCTGCAGGACGTCTACGACGTGCCCGGGCTGGTCGAGCTGATGAGGGACGTCCGTGCCCGGCGGGTGCGGGTGGTCGACGTGCAGACCGAGACGGCATCGCCGTTCGCCCAGTCGCTGCTGTTCGGCTACGTCGGCCAGTTCCTCTACGAGGGCGACGCCCCGCTGGCCGAGCGCCGGGCCCAGGCGCTCGCGCTCGACACCGGCCTGCTCGCCGAGCTGCTCGGCCGCTCGGAGCTGCGCGAGCTGCTCGACGCCGAGGCGATCGCCGAGATCGAGGCGGAGCTGCAGCGGCTGCCCGAGCAGCGCCACCCCCGCGACGTCGACGGCGGCGGCGACCTGCTCCGGGTGGTCGGTGACCTCACCGCCGCGGAGGCGGCGCGCCGCGGCGTGCCGCCGGAGTGGCTCGACGAGCTGGTCGCCGCCCGCCGGGCCCTGGTCGTCCGCATCGCCGGCGAGGAGCGGTACGTCGCCATCGAGGACGCCGGCCGGCTGCGCGACGCCCTGGGCACCGCGCTGCCCGTCGGCGTGCCCGAGGTGTTCACCGAGCCCGTCGCCGACCCGCTCGGCGACCTGGTCGGCCGCTTCGCGCGCACCCACGGCCCCTTCCAGCCCGCCGAGGCCGCCACCCGGCTGGGCCTGGGCGTCGCCGTGGTCGCCGCGACGGTGCAGCGGCTCACCGGCACCGGGCGGCTCGTCTCCGGCGAGTTCCGCCCCGGCGGCACCGGGCAGGAGTGGTGCGACGCCGACGTGCTCCGGTCCATCCGGCGGCGCAGCCTGGCCAAGCTCCGCCAGGAGGTCGAGCCGGTGCCCACCGGCACGTTGGCCCGGTTCACGCCGTCCTGGCAGTCGGTGGGCAGCCGGCTGCGAGGTGCCGACGGGGTGCTCGCCGTCGTGGAGCAGCTGGCCGGCGCCCTGGTACCGGCCAGTGCGCTGGAGTCGCTCGTGCTGCCCGCGCGGGTGCGCGACTACTCGCCGGCCATGCTCGACGAGCTCACCAGCGCCGGCGAGGTGCTGTGGGCCGGCGCCGGGGGGCTGCCCGGCGGGGACGGCTGGCTCAGCCTGGTGCCCGCCGACCTGGCGCCGCTGCTGCTGCCCGAGCAGCTGGAGGTCGCCGGTGAGGGGCAGCCGCTGCTCGACCTGCTCGCCGGCGGCCAGGCGATGTTCTTCCGGGGCCTCTCCGATGCCCTCGGCGCCACCGACGACGCCGCGCTCGCCGATCTGGTCTGGGATCTGGTGTGGGCCGGCGCGCTGACCAACGACACCCTGGCCCCGCTGCGCACCCGGCTCGGCAGCGGCGGCACCCACAAGCGGGCCGCCGCTCCCCCGCGGGTCACGCGCAACCGGTACGGGCGCCCGCGGCTGAGCCGGGGCGCGCTGCCGACCCGCAGCGGCCCGCCCACGGTGGCCGGGCGCTGGTCGCGGCTGCCCGACCGGGAGGCCAACGCCACCCGGCGCACCACCGCCCGCGCCGAGGCGCTGCTGGAGCGGCACGGCGTCCTCACCCGTGGCGCGGTCATGGCCGAGCAGGTCGCCGGCGGCTTCTCCGCCGTCTACCCGGTGCTGCGGGCATTCGAGGAGAACGGCAGGGCCCGGCGCGGCTACTTCGTCGAGACCCTCGGGGCCGCCCAGTTCGGCACCCCCGGGTCGGTCGACCGGCTGCGCAGCTTCGCCGCCCCCGACCGGGTGCCGGCGGGCGCCGTCGTCCTCGCCGCCACCGACCCGGCCAACGTCTACGGGGCGGCGCTGCCCTGGCCAGAGCGCACGGTCGCCGCCGAGGGCGCGGCCGTGGACCTCGGCGAGGGCACCGGCGCGGGACGGAAGGCCGGGCACCGCGCCGGGCGCAAGGCGGGGGCGCTGGTCGTCCTGGTCGACGGCGAGCTGGTGCTCTACGTCGAACGCGGTGGGAAGACGCTGCTCTCCTGGACCGACGACGAGCAGGTGCTCAAGGAGGCGGCGACCGCGTTGTCGGGGGCCGTGTCGGCCGGGGCGCTGGGCCGGATGGTCGTGCAGAAGGCCGACGGCGCCTCGGTGCACGAGGACACCGCGCTGTCCCAGGCGCTGCAGGCAGCCGGTTTCGCGGCCACCCCCCGCGGTCTGCGCCTGCGCGCCTGAGCAGCGCCGGACGGGCTCAGCGGCGGGGCGGGCCCTGCAGCCAGGGGGCCAGCCGGCGGCTCAGCCGCGGCATGACCACCCGCAGCGCCGACACGACGAAGACGGCCGACAGCAGCAGCCTCGGCGGCCAGGGCCAGCCGCCGACGAACGGCACGGCGACCACCTGGAACAGCGACGTGAACACCAGGACGACGGCGACGGTGAGCAGCCAGCTGCGCCACGCCGGGCCCGGCTTCGGCGGCACCGCGAAGAAGCCCTCCAGGCCCGCCACCCGGGCGTAGCGCTCGTCCTCGACCATGCCGGGCAACCGGGCCAGGAAGTCGCGACGCTGCGGCGAGTTCTCCCAGGCGGCCAGCGAATCGGCGTCGGCGAACCGGTAGACCAGGTGGTACTCGGTGCTGCCGGCACCCGGTCGCAGCAGGGTGGCGCCGAGGTTCCCGGGGAAGTTCGCGGCCTCCGCCAGCACCGCGGCCGCCGCCCGCTCGAAGGCGGCCCGCCGGTCGGCCCGGACGACCCGCCCGACCGTCACCGTCACCGGCTCGGGAACGGGCACGGCCGGCTCGGTGCGGCCGGAGAGAGTGCGCAGGCGGAGGGGGACGCTCACGCCGAACTCCCAGCGCAGACCGGGGCGCTGCTCATCCCGGTTGTCGGCCGCCTCACACCGACGAGGGACTGCGACACTGGCCGGGTGCCCGAGGGAGACACCGTCTGGCTGGCCGCCGAGCGCATGCGCACCGCGCTGGCCGGGGCCACGCTGCGCCGGGGAGAGTTCCGGCTCCCCCAGCTGGCCGCGCTCGACCTCACCGGCGCCACCGTCACCGAGGTCGTGCCCCGCGGCAAGCACCTGCTGATCCGCCTGGCCGACGGGCGCACGCTGCGCACCCACTTCCGCATGGACGGCAGCTGGCACATCCAGCGCCCCGGCACCCGCTGGAAGGGCGGCCCGGCCCACGACGTCCGCATCGTGCTGGCCACCGACGAGTGGGAGTGCGTCGGCTACCGGCTGCACGACGTGGACCTGGTGCCCACCACGGACGAGGACCAGCTCGTCGGCCACCTCGGGCCGGACGTGCTCGGTCCCGACTGGGACCTCGACGAGGCGCTGCGCCGCCTGCGCGCCCGCCCCGACGAGCAGGTCGGCGTGGCGATCCTCGAGCAGCGCAACCTCGCCGGGATCGGCAACCTCTACAAGGTCGAGTCGCTCTTCCTGCTGGGCCTGCACCCGTGGGCCCGGGTCGGTGACGTCGAGGAGCGCCTCGCCCCGCTGGTGGAGCGCGCCCAGCGGCTCATGCGCGCGAACCTCCACCACCCCGAGCAGAACACCACCGGCGACCCGCGGCGCGGCCGCGACCACTGGGTGTTCGGCCGGAAGGGCAAGCCCTGCTTCCGCTGCGGGACGGCGATCCTGCTCGGCGAGCAGGGCCCACCGCTGCAGGAGCGGGTCACGTGGTGGTGCCCGCGCTGCCAGGCGGCCCGCTCCCCCATCGACCCGCAGGCCCGCACCGGGGAACCGGACCGCCCGCAGCCGGTGACCGTCTACCGCTAGCGGCTCAGGCCTGCTCGGGCCGCTCGGCCGGCTGCGCCTGGGGCTGCTCCGCGCCCTCGGCCTGCGGCGCGCCCTGCTCGATCGCACCCGCGGCGGTCGTCCCCTCGACGGCCGGTGCGCCACCGCCCATCGAGGCGCGGATCTGGTCCAGGCGCGAGGCGCCGGCGACGTCGAGCGTGGCCTTCTGCACCTCGAGCATCCGGCCCTCCACGGAGGTCTGCGCCAGCTCCGCCTGACCCAGCGCGTTGGCGTAGCGGGCCTCGATCTTGTCCCGCACCTCACCCAGCGACGGCGTGTTGCCCGGCGCGGAGAGCTCGTTGACCTGCTTCATGGAAGCGGCGACGTGCTCCTGCATCTTGGCCTGCTCGAGCTGGCTCATCAGCTTGGTGCGCTCGGCGAGCGTCGTCTGCAGCCGCATCCGCGACTGCTCCACCGCGCCCCGCGCCTGCTCGGCGGCCTGCAGCGCCTCGTCGTGGCTGCGCTTGAGGTCCTCCATCGACTGCTCGGCGGCCACCAGCTGGGTGGCGAACGCCTGGGCGGCCTGCTCGTACTCGGCCGCCTTCGCCGCGTCCCCCTTGGCCCGGGTCTGGTCGGCCAGCGTCAGGGCCTGGCGGGCCGAGGCCTGCAGCTTCTCGACCTCGCCCAGCTGGCGGTTAAGCCGCATCTCCAGCTGTCGCTGGTTGCCGAGCACCGCGGCGGCCTGGTTGGCCAACGACTGGTGCCGCTGCTGCTCGGCCTCGATCGCCTGCGCGATCTGCACCTTCGGGTCGGCCCGCTGGTCGATCTGCGCGTTGGCCGATGCGGTGAGGTACTTCCACAGCTTCACGAACGGGTTGGGCATGGGGTCCTCCTGCTCCGGCGCACTCGCCGGCCCGGCGGTGCTCGTCCCCAGCATCGTCCCAGGTGATCACCCTCGGCAGCCAACGCGGGCCACCCGCGTCGCGGCTAGGGTGCGCAGAGTGCCGTCCGACAGCCCCGTTCTCTGCGTCCTCGGCGAGCTCGTCGTCGACCTGCTGCCCGTGCCGGGGGCCGGTGAGGGCAGCACGGCGCCGCACTACGTCGCGCGCCCCGGGGGCAACGCGCTGAACGTCGCCGTCGCCGCCGCCCGGCTCGAGGCCCCGGTGCGGTTGCTCGCCCGCCTGGGCAGCGGCCCGCTGGCCGGGAACCTGCGCCGGCACGCCGAGCTGGCCGGCGTCGACACCGCCGGTTTCGTCGAGGCCGCCGAGCCGGTGAGCCTGGCCGTCGTCGGGGTCGGCGCGGACGGCTCCCCGGACTACGGCTTCCACGTGCTCGGCGCCGCCGACTGGCAGTGGACCGACGAGGAGCTGGACCGGGTGCTGCCGGAGGCCGTGGGCGCGCTGCACGTCGGCTCGATCTCCAGCTGGACCGAGCCCGGCAGCGGCGCGATCGCCCGGCTGGTCGGCCGGCTGTCGGGCCGGGCGCTGGTCAGCGTCGACCCGAACATCCGCCCGATGCTGGCCGAGGGGCCCGTCGGCGCCTCGCTGGGCAACGACCGGGCAGCCGTGACCAGCCGGCTGGAGGAGCTCGTCGGGCACGCCGACGTGGTGAAGGTCAGCGCCGAGGACCTGGCCTGGCTGGAACCGGGGGTCACCGACCTGGACGACGCCGCCCGGCGCTGGGCCGACCGCGGTCCGGCGCTGGTCGTCCTCACCGATGGCGGTGCTCCGCTGCGGATGGCCCGTCCGGGCCGGCCGGTGCAGCACCGGGAGAGCCCCCGCGTCGCCGTGGTCGACACGGTGGGAGCGGGCGACTCGCTGGCCGCCGGGTTGCTGACCGGGCTGCTGGGCGCGGGGCTCACCACGCGAGCCGCTCTGGGCGCCGCGCCCGACGACCAGCTCCTGGCGCTGCTGGACGACGCCGCGCTCGTCGCCGCGGTGAACTGCACCCGGGTGGGCGCCGATCCGCCCACCCGGGCGGAGCTGGCGTCGGCGCGGGGATCCCGGTGAGCGGCGGCGGGCTCCGGCTGGTCGGCTTCGAGGAGCTCTCCGCGGGTGCGCTGCGCGGCCGGCTGCTGGCCCGGCGTGCCGAGTTCTGGGCGGGCTCCGCGCTGGACGACGACGCCGTCACCGCGCTGCACGACCCGGTGTTCTTCCACCAGCTGGGCGGCTTCGGCGCGGTCGCCCTCACGCCGGACGACGAGGACGCGGGCTACCTCCTCGGTGTCGTGAGCGCCGACCGGCTCGCCGTCGTCCAGGCCGTGGCGGTCCACCCGGCGCACCGCGGCCGTGGCGTCGCCGTCCGGCTGCTGGAGCGGTTCGCGGGGCTCGCGACCGGGGTGGGCGCCCGGGTCGTCCAGGCCGTCGCCCTGCCCGGGGACGCCGGGGCTGCCGCGCTGGCCGCCCGCCTCGCGGCGCACCCCGCCCCCTCCCCCGGGCACGCGGGTCCCGGCGGCGACCGGGTGGTGTTCACCCGCCGGCTGCCCCTGGACCCCCCGGCTCAGCGCGCGGAACCCAGGAGCTGACCGAGCAGCGCCGCCTGCCGGCGCCGCTGCGTCGTGAGCCCTGGCTGCAGCACCACGCCGAGCAGCCACCGGCCGGCCAGCTGCGCACCGTCGTCGTCCACGCCGAGGACGACGGCCAGCCGGCCGGTGAGGTCTGCCCACGTCTCGGCGCCGGGCGCCAGCATCCTGGCCAGCTGGTCGGGCTCGGTCTCGGCCAGCCGGCGCAGCACCGGATGCGTGGCGAGCTCGTCGGCGAGCACGGCGAGGGCGTCGGCCGCGGGCAGCCCCGTGGTCAGCTCGGTGAGGCGGTGCAGCTCCGCGGCCAGCAACGCGTGCACCACGTCGTCCTTGGTGCGGAAGTGGTTGTAGAGCGTGGCCTTGGCGACCCCGGCCGCCGCCGCGACCGACTGCATCGTGCTGCGTCGCAGCCCGGCATCGGCGAACGCGCGCGCGGCGCCCTCGAGCAGCCCCGCGCGCGTGCGGTTCATCCCGCCCCGGGCCCGCCGGTCCGGCACCGGACGCGCCGGCCCGGCGACGGGATCTGGATCGGGGAGCACGTGCCCTCTCTCGCACCGACGGGCGGCGCCGTCACGTACGGCCGGTCAGGCGGCGAGCGAGACCGCGTCGCACCGACGCGCGGTGCGCCCCTGCTGCCCGGCGCCGACCAGCGCCAGGGCGGGCTCCGCACCCGCATCCACCGGCGCGGGCGCAGCGGCGGTCTCGGCTGCCGGGACGGCCTCGCCGGAAGCCGCCAGCGGGCGGACCTCCGCGCCGGCGGCGGCACCGCGCAGCTCGAGGCTCACCTCGGCGAGCAGGTCGGCCAGCTCCAGCTCGAGCGCGTCGCAGATGGAGGCGAGCAGCTCCGAAGAGGCTTCCTTCTGGCCCCGTTCCACCTCGGAGAGGTAACCGAGGCTGACCCGGGCAGCGCCGGAGACGTCGCGCAACGTGCGGTGCTGACGCAGCCGGTGGCCGCGCAGGGTGTTCCCGAGCTGGGTGCGCAGCAGCGTCATGGCCGTCTCCTGTCCTGCGAGCGGGGAAGCGGCGGTGCCGTCGGGCACCGTGCGCTCACGGTACGCGGCGCGTGCGCCGTCAGCCCGCCGACGGGGCCGAGTCCGCTCATGGCGTAACGCCGTCGCCCGGGTCGGCGTTCCCGTCGTCCGCTCCACGGAGCCGGTCCCGCAGGGCGGTGAACGCGCTGGCCACCGCGCCTGCGCGCACGGCGGCGCGATCTCCCGGCAGGTCCAGCCGGACGACGTCGGTGCGCTGCCCGTCGCTGAGCCCGAGGTAGACCCGGCCTGGTCCGTGCCCGTCGACCTCGCCGGGGCCCGCGACCCCGGTGAGCCCGACGCCGAACGTGGCCGTGCACCGGGCACGGATGCCCTCCGCCAGCGCGGCCGCCGTCTCCCGGCTCACCGGCCCGTGCGCGGCCAGCAGGCCGGCGGGCACCCCGGCGAGCGCCGTCTTCAGATCGGTGGCGTAGACGACGGCGCCGCCGCGCAGCGTGGCGCTGGCTCCGGGGACGGCGGCGAGGGTGGCGCAGAACAGCCCTGCGGAGAGCGACTCGGCGGCCGCCACGGTCGCGCCGCGGGTGAGCAGCGCGCGGTGCACCTCACCGGCGAGCGCCTCGAGCGCGGCGGAGCCGTCCGCGGTGGCCACGACCGCTCAGGCGGCGGTGTCGCGGCGGGTGGAGGGGTCGGCACCCGACTGGCGGCGGGCGGTCGCCGCCCGCATGGCCCGCGCGCTGGTCTGCCGCAGCGTGATGGCGCGGTAGACGTAGTCCAGGCCGGTCAGCACCGTGAGCACCACGGCGGCGGCCATGACCCACCAGCGGGTCGTGGCCAGGGCGCCGCTGAGCGGCAGGATGTACAGGCCGATCGCCAGCGACTGCAGCACGGTCTTGGCCTTGCCGCCGCGGCTGGCGGCGATGACGCCGTGGCGGATGACCCAGAACCGCAGCAGGGTGACCCCCACCTCGCGGACCAGGATGACCGCGGTCACCCACCACGGCAGGAGCGCCAGCACGGACAGGGCGACGAGCGCGGTGCCGGTCAGCGCCTTGTCGGCGATCGGGTCGGCGAGCTTCCCGAACTCGGTGACCTGGCCGGTGCGCCGGGCGATCAGCCCGTCGTAGCGGTCGGTGATGATCGCCAGGCCGAAGACGACCGTGGCCCAGTAGCGCCCGGTGTCGTCGAGGCCGTCCTCGCGCAGCAGCAGCACGGCCAGGACGGGCACGACCGCCAGCCGGAGCACCGTGAGCGCGTTCGGCAGGTTGAGCAGACGCACCGACTGCGGCGGGGTCGCCGCCGGATCGGGGGCCACGCCGCTCACCTGGGTCACCGCCCGGCCGGGGCGACGGCGGCGACGAGTGCGGTGGCGACGAGGTCGACGCCCTCGGTGCCGACGACCTCCCCGGGGAGCACCTGGCCGGCGACCGCTCCTGCCGGCACGCCGGTGAGGGTGGTGGTGCCGTCGGCGTCCGGGTCCTGGTGGGCCGCGTGCCCCAGCCAGGTGCCCGGGCCCTCGGTGGCGGAGAGGTCCTCGCTCAGCAGGACCTCCACCCGCTCGCCGATCCGCTCCTCGGCCCGCTGGGCGGTCAGCTCCTCGACCAGGTCGGTGATCCGGCGGACCCGCGCGTCGATCTCGTGCTGGTCGAGCTTGCCGTCGAGGCCGATCGCCTCGGTGCCCTCCTCGTCGGAGTAGCCGAAGACGCCGACGGCGTCGAGCCGGCCCTCGACGAGGAAGCGCTCGAGCTCGGCGACGTCGTCCTCGGTCTCCCCGGGGAAGCCGAGGATGACGTTGGTGCGGAACCCCGCCGCCGGCGCGAGCGCACGTGCCCGCTCGATGAGCGCCAGGAAGTCGTCGGTACCGCCGAAGCGGCGCATCCGGCGCAGCAGCGACGGCGAGGAGTGCTGGAAGGAGAGGTCGAAGTACGGCGCCACCCCGTCGGTCGCGGCGATGACCTCCAGCAGGCCCGGGCGGAGCTCGGCCGGCTGCAGGTACGCGACCCGCACGCGCGCGATGCCCTCGATCGCGGCCAGCTGCGGCAGCAGCTTCTCCAGCGAGCGCAGGTCGCCGAGGTCCTTGCCGTACGAGGTGGAGTTCTCGCTCACCAGCACTAGCTCGGTGACGCCCTGGCCTGCCAGCCAGGCCGCCTCGGAGAGCACCTCGGCCGGCGGCCGGGAGACGAAGGCGCCGCGGAAGGCCGGGATGGCGCAGAAGGCGCAGCGCCGGTCGCACCCGGAGGCGAGCTTCAGCGCGGCCGACGGCCCCGAGGCCAGCCGGCGACGGCGCAGCCAGTCGTGCCCGGGGATCGCCGGGCCGGCGCCGGCGTCCGTCCGCCCCCCGGCGCCGGCCAGCACCGCCGAACGCTCCACGGGGCTGATCGGCAGCAGCGTCCGGCGGTCCCGCGGCGTGTGGGGCACGAGGGGGCGGCCGGTGAGGACGTCGTCGAGGCGGCCGCCGATCTCGGCGTAGTCGTCGAAACCCAGGACGGTGGCCTCGGGCAGCGCGTCGGCGAGCTCGGCACCGTAGCGCTCGGCCATGCAGCCGACCGCGACGACGGAGGCACCGGAGTCGGTCGCGGCGAGGATCGCGTCGACCGAGTCCTTCTTGGCCGTCTCGATGAACCCGCAGGTGTTGACGAGCACCGCGTCGGCGCCCTCGGCGTCCTCGACCAGCTGGTAGCCCTCCGCGGCGAGCCGGCCGGCCAGCTCCTCGGAGTCGACCTCGTTGCGCGCGCACCCGAGGGTCACCACGGCCACGGTCCGGGCAGGGCTGGGCGTGGCTGTCACCCGGCCATCGTAGTCGCTGTTCCCGGCCCTGCCGCCGCACGAAGCGGTGAGCTGCCGGACACGTGCTCTGCTACTCGCCGCCGCGGAGGGTGAACAGCGTCGCCTCGAGCTCGTCGGGCTTGACCAGCACGTCGCGGGCCTTGGAGCCCTCGGACGGCCCGACGATGCCGCGGCTCTCCATGAGGTCCATGAGCCGGCCGGCCTTCGCGAACCCGACGCGCAGCTTGCGCTGCAGCATCGACGTCGACCCGAACTGGCTGGTGACGATGAGCTCCACGGCCTGCAGCAGCAGGTCGAGGTCGCCGCCGATGTCCTCGTCGATCTCCTTCTTCTCGCCACCACCACCGGCGGTGAAGACCTCTTCGCGGTACTCCGGCTCGGCCTGGCGCTTGGTGAACTCGACGACCGCCTCGATCTCGGCGTCGGTGACGAAGGCGCCCTGCACGCGCATCGGCTTGCCGGCGCCGATGGGCATGAAGAGCGCGTCACCCATGCCGATGAGCTTCTCGGCGCCCGGCTGGTCGAGGATGACCCGGCTGTCGGTGAGGCTCGAGGTCGAGAACGCCAGCCGCGAGGGCACGTTGGCCTTGATCAGGCCGGTGACGACGTCGACCGAGGGGCGCTGCGTCGCCAGGATCAGGTGGATGCCGGCCGCACGCGCCTTCTGGGTGATCCGGACGATGTGCTCCTCGACGTCCCGCGGCGCCACCATCATCAGGTCGGCGAGCTCGTCGACGATCGCGAGGATGTAGGGGTAGGGGCGGTAGACCCGCTCGCTGCCGGGCGGGGCGGTGATCTCGCCCTTCTCGACCTTGCGGTTGAAGTCGTCGATGTGCCGGACGCCGGTGGAGCGCATGTCCTGGTAGCGCTGCTCCATCTCCTCGACCAGCCAGGCCAGCGCGGTCGCCGCCTTCTTGGGGTCGGTGATGATCGGCGTGATCAGGTGCGGGATGCCGTCGTAGGGCGTGAGCTCGACCATCTTCGGGTCGACCAGGATCATCCGCAGCTGGTCGGGGGTGGCCCGCAGCAGCAGCGAGGTCAGGATCGAGTTGACGCAGCTGGACTTACCCGCACCGGTGGCGCCGGCGACGAGCAGGTGCGGCATCTTCGCCAGGTTGGCGCAGACGAAGCCGCCCTCGATGTCCTTGCCGAGCCCGACCAGCATCGGGTGCGGGTCCTGCTTGGCCGCCTGCGAGCGCAGCACGTCGCCGAGGCTGACCTTCTCGCGGTCGGTGTTGGGCACCTCGATGCCGACCGCGGACTTGCCCGGGATCGGCGCCAGGATGCGGATGTTGTCGTTGGCGACCGCGTAGGCCATGTTCTTGGTCAGCGCGGTGATCTTCTCGACCTTCACGCCCTGGCCGAGCTCGACCTCGTACCGGGTGACCGTCGGGCCACGGGTGAAGCCGGTGACGGCGGCGTCGATGTTGAACTGCTCGAGCACGCCGCTGATCGCCTCGATGGCGACGTCGTTGGCCTTGGACCGCGCCCGCGGCGGGTCGCCCGGCCGCAACGTGGAGAGCGCCGGCAGCACGTAGTCGCCCTCGACCGGCTGGATGGACAGCTGCTCGGGCTCGGTGATCGGCGGCAGGTCCTCCGGCGGGGAGGTGCGGTCCTCGACCGGCCGCCGGACGGCCGGCGGCACCGGCGGCGGGGACGCCAGCACGGTGTGCTCGGGCTCGGTGGTGCGGGTCGCCTCGGGCGCCTCCGCGTAGGCCCCGTGGTCGATGGGCCCCGTGGTGAGCAGGTCCTCCGACAGCGAGGCGCGGCGCCGGCGACCCTTGGGCGCGGGCTCCTCGTCCTCCTCGTCGTCGTAGTCGTCGTCGGCGTACTCGTCGTGGTCGTCGCGGCCGAGCAGCCGGTCGGTGAGCTCGCGGACGCGCTCGGGGATCTGGTGCACCGGGGTGGCGGTGATCACCAGCAACCCGAAGAAGGCCAGCAACCCGAGCAGCACGACGGTGACCACCGAACCGACGCCGGCGGCCAGCGGCGTGCCGACGGCCCAGCCGACGAGCCCGCCGGAGCCCGGCTGCCCGGCCTCCGGCACCGCGGGGGTGCCGACGACGTGGGCGATGCCGAGAACCGAGGCGACGGTGCACAGCCAGCCGATCGCCAGCCGACCGCGCGCCTCCGGGCGGGGGCCGCGCCGGAGGAGCCGCAGGGCGGCGAAGAAGAGGACGACGGGCAGCACCATCACCAGCGAGCCGATGATCCAGCGCACCCCGTCGGTCAGCGCGGCACCGACCGGCCCGATGCCGTTGCTCCAGGCAGCCGCGCCGAGCACGATCGCCAGCCCGAGGACGGCGAGGCCGACCCCGTCGCGCCGGTGCTCGGGAGCCAGCGGCTCGGCCTCCTCCGGCCGGGCGACGGACCGGGCCAGGCCTCCGGCGCCGCGAGCGAGCAGGTTCCAGCCCCCGCTGGCGATGCGCCAGACCGAGCCACCGGACGACGGCTTCTTGCGGGCCGGCTGCCGCCGGTTGGGCGCCCGCTTGGCGGCGGGCCGCTTCTTGCTCGCCGCCGTCGATCCCGATCGGCTGCGGGTGGCGGCCGGCCGGCGGTTCGGCGTGGTGCGGGCAGGCATGCGTCAGACCGTAAGCCCGGGGCGGCCTCCCGGCGGGCAGGCCGGATGTCGTGTCCCACGCACCGCCGTCCCATAACGTCACACGCATGAGCACCCCGCTCCCCCATGGCAGCTGGCCCACCCCCGTCACGTCCGAGCTCGTCGTGCGGGCGGCGGCCCGTCTCGGGGAGGTGGTCGTGGACGGGGACGACGTCTGGTGGGCCGAGTCGCGCCCGGCCGAGGGCGGTCGCACGGTGCTCGTGCGGCGCACCCCGGACGGCGTGCTCACCGACGCGCTGCCGGCGCCCTGGAACGCCCGCACCCGGGTGCACGAGTACGGCGGTGGCGCCTGGACGGTGTCCGACGGCGTCCTCTGGTTCACGAACTTCTCGGACCAGCGGCTGTACCGACTGGCCCCCGGCGACGGCTCCCCCGTCGCGGTGACCGCGGAACCCGAGGTCCCGAGCGGCGTCCGTCACGCCGACCTGGCCGTGGTCGCGGACGGCGTCCTCGCCGTCCGGGAGACGCATCCCGCGTCCGGCGCGGCCGCCGACGTGGTGAACGAGATCGTGCGCGTGGGCCACGACGGCACCACCGAGGTGCTCGTCTCCGGTCCCGACTTCGTCTCCGACCCGCGGCTGGCCCCCGACGGGGTCACGCTGGCGTGGCTGCAGTGGAACCACCCGGACATGCCGTGGGACAGCGCGCAGCTCGTCGTCCGTGCGGCCGACGGCACCGACCACGTCCTCGCCGGCGGGCCGGGCGAGTCCGTCGTCCAGCCGGTCTGGAGCGAGGACCTCGCGCTGTGGTGGATGAGCGACCGCACGAACTTCTGGTCGCTGTACCGGAAGCCGCCGCACGAGGAGCCGCAGCTCGTCGTGGACGTCGGGAGCGACATCGCCGGGCCGCAGTGGGTGTTCGGCCAGTCGCGCTACGCCCTGCTGGCCGACGGTCGCATCGTCCTGGCCTACGGCCGGGCCGGACGCGACCGCCTGGCGGTGCTGAGCCCCGGCGGCGAGCCCCGTGAGCTCGACCTGCCCTACGGCACGTTCCGGTACCTGACCGCCCAGGGCACGGCTGTGGTCTGCGTCGCCGGTGGCCCGGCGAGCGAGCCGGTGGTCCTGCGGGTCGACGTCGACAGCGGCGCGGCGGAGGTGCTGCGGCCGGCGCGGGACCTGGAGCTGGACCCGGCCTGGTTCTCCCGGCCCGAGCACGTCACCTTCCCGACCGAGGACCGCGGCACCGGGATCGGCGTCGCCCACGCCCAGGTCTACCCGCCGGCGAACCCGGAGGTGACGGCCCGGGAGGGGAGCCTCCCGCCGCTGGTGGTCGTGGTCCACGGTGGCCCCACCGCGGCCGCCGTCCCGGTGCTGAACCTGGAGATCCAGTACTGGACCTCCCGCGGGTTCTGCGTCGCCGACGTCGACTACCGCGGCTCCGTCGGCTATGGCCGCCGCTACCGCGACGCGCTGCAGGGCCGGTGGGGCGTCGTCGACCTCGACGACGTGGTCGCGTGCGCGCGCTTCCTCGCCGACGCCGGCCGCGTCGACCCCGCTCGGATGGCGATCCGCGGCGGGTCGGCCGGGGGCTACACCACGCTGGCCGCGCTCTCCATGCGCCCCGGGGTCTTCACCGCCGGGGCCAGCCACTACGGCGTCGCCGACCTGGGCGCGCTGGCCGCCGAGACGCACAAGTTCGAGTCCCGCTACCTCGACGGCCTGGTCGCGCCGTGGCCCGAGGGCGCCGACGTCTACGCCGAGCGCTCACCGATCAACCACGTCGACACCCTCGACACCCCGCTGGCGGTGTTCCAGGGCGACGAGGACGCCGTCGTCCCGCCGTCGCAGGCCGAGGCGATCGTCGCGGCGCTGCGGGACAAGGCGGTGCCGCACGCCTACCTGCTGTTCCCCGGCGAGCAGCACGGCTTCCGCAAGGCGGAGAACATCCGTGCCGCGCTGGACGGGGAGCTCTCCTTCTACGCCCAGGTGTGGGGCTTCGACCTGCCGCCGGGCGAGGCGATCGAGCCGATCACCGTGGTGCGCTGACCCAGAGCGGCGGCGGCCCACGTCCAGCCGTCCTGGCTCACCGCAGGGGGTCCTGGCTCAGCACCGGTCCTGAGCCAGGACCCCTGTCGACCAGGTGACCTGATCAACAGGGGGCCGGAGGTCAGACCTCCAGCACCGTCGGGATGATCATCGGCCGGCGGCGGTGCTTGTCCGACACCCACTTGCCGACCGTGCGCCGGATGATCTGCGACAGGCGGTGGGCGTCCACGTCGTCGTCGGCGAGCGCCCGCTTGAGGTTGTCCTCGACCAGTGCCAGCACCTCGTCGAAGGCCGCCGGGTCGTCGGAGAAGCCACGGGTGGACAGGTGCACCGGCCGCACGATCGTGCGCGTGGACGGCTCGATCACGACGGTCAGGGAGACGAACCCCTCGTCCCCGAGGATGCGGCGGGCCTGCAGCGACTCCTCGCCGACGTCACCGACGTTGAGCCCGTCGACGTAGACGTCGCCGATCGGGACCGAGCCGACGATCGAGGCCTTGCCGTCGACGAGGTCCACGACCACGCCGTCCTCGGCCAGCAGGATCCGGTCGGTCGCCATGCCGGTCTCCTCGGCGAGCACGGCATGCGCCCGCAGGTGCCGCCACTCCCCGTGCACCGGCATGAGGTACCTCGGCTTGGCCACGTTGAGCAGCGTGCGCAGCTCGCCGGCGGGGGCGTGCCCGGAGACGTGCACCCGCGCGGTCTCCTTGTGCACCACGGTGGCGCCCAGCCGGGCCAGCCCGTTGATCACCTTGTAGACGGCGGTCTCGTTGCCCGGCACCAGCGAGGAGGCCAGGACGACGGTGTCCCCGGCCTCGATGGTCACCTGGTGGTGCTCGCCGCGCGCCATCCGGCCCAGCGCCGACAGCGGCTCCCCCTGGGATCCGGTGCTGACCAGCACGACCTGCTCGGGCGGCATCTTCGCCGCGTCGTCCAGCGAGACCATGAGGCCGGGCGCCACGCGCAGCAGCCCCAGGTCGCGGGCCACGCCCATGTTGCGGACCATCGACCGGCCCACCAGCGCCACCTTGCGGCCGTGCTTCTCCGCGCAGTCGAGCACCTGCTGGATCCGGTGCACGTGGCTGGCGAAGCTGGAGACGATGAGCCGCTGCGAGGCGCGCGCGAAGACGTCGTCGAGCACCGGCCCGATGGACCGCTCGGGGGTGACGAAGCCGGGCACCTCGGCGTTGGTGGAGTCGGCCAGCAGCAGGTCGATGCCCTCGACGCCGAGCCGGGCGAACGCCCCCAGGTCGGTCAGCACGCCGTCGAGGGGCAGCTGGTCCATCTTGAAGTCACCGGTGTGCACGAGCAGGCCCGCCGGCGTGCTCACGGCGACGGCGAGCGCGTCGGGGATCGAGTGGTTCACCGAGATGAACTCGCAGTGGAACGGCCCGGCGAGGTGGTCGTCACCGGCGGCGACCTCGACCAGGGTCGCGTCCAGCCGGTGCTCGCGGAGCTTGGCGGCCACCAGCGCCAGCGTGAACCGGGAGCCCACGAGCGGGATGTCCTCGCGCAGCCGCAGCAGGTACGGGATCGCGCCGATGTGGTCCTCGTGCCCGTGCGTGAGGACGACCGCGGCGATGTCGTCGAGGCGGTGCTCGATGACGCCGAAGTCCGGCAGGATCAGGTCGACGCCGGGCTGCTCCGCCTCCGGGAACAGCACACCGCAGTCGATGACGAGCAGCTTGCCGTCGAACTCCAGCACGGCCATGTTCCGGCCGATCTCGCCGAGACCGCCCAGCGCCATCACCCGCAGCCCGCCCTCCGGCAGCGGCGGGGGCGCCTTGAGGTCCAGGTGGGGCTGGGTGGCCTGTCCACTCACGACGTCGTCGCCTCTCAGAGCTGGACCCCGCCGGCGGCGAGGTCGGCGCGCAGCTGCGCGATCTGTTCGGGGGTTGCGTCGACCAGGGGCGGTCGCACGGGGCCGGCCGGGAGGCCGAGCTCGCGCAGCGCCGCCTTGGTGAGGATGACGCCCTGGGTGCGGAAGATGCCGGTGTAGACCGGCAGCAGGCTGTCGTTGATCTCGCGGGCCTTGACCAGGTCGCCGCTCTCGACGGCGGCGGCGAGCTCGACCAGGCGGGGCCCGACGACGTGCCCGACGACGCTGACCATGCCGACGCCGCCCAGCGCGAGGATCGGCAGGTTCAGCATGTCTTCGCCGCTGTAGTAGGCGAGGTCGGTGCGGGCCATCGTCCAGGCCATGGCACCGAAGTCGCCCTTGGCGTCCTTCACCGCGACGATCCGCGGGTGCTCCGCGGCGCGCACGAGCGTCTCCACCTCGATGGGCATCCCGGTGCGGACGGGGATGTCGTACAGCATCACCGGCAGGTCGGTGCTGTCGGCGACCGAGGTGAAGTGGCGCAGCAGGCCGGCCTGCGGGGGCCGGTTGTAGTACGGCGTGACGACGAGCAGACCGTGGACGCCGAGCTCCGCGGCCGCGCGCGCCTTGTCGATCGAGTGCGCGGTGTCGTACGTCCCGACGCCGGCGACGACCGTGGCCCGGTCCCCGACGGCGTCCAGCACCACCTCGAGGACGGCGCGCTGCTCGGCGTCGCTGATCGTCGGCGACTCACCCGTCGTCCCGAAGACGACCAGCCCGTCGTTCCCACCCCGGTCGACCAGGTGCGCGGCCAGCTCCTGCGCTCCGGACAGGTCGATCGACCCGTCCTCGGCCAGCGGGGTGACCATCGCCGTGAGGAGGCGCCCGAACGGCCGGGCGGGGTCGGTGGTCATGAGGAGAATCTACCCAGCGGAGGGAGCTGATCCCCTCACGTACTCCGACACCGCGAAGCGCAGGCCGTCCGACGCCGACACCGACCAGCCCTCGGCCGGCGTGCGCGCCGTGCGCACCCACCTCCCGTCCAGGGCCGGCGCCCAGGTGTCACCGTCGACGGCGACGTCGACGTCGGTGACCACCAGCCGGTCGGCGTGCGGCAGGAACGCGGCGTAGACCTCTCCCCCGCCGATCACCCAGCACGACGGGTGCTCGGCCAGCACCTGGGAGACCGAGTGCGCCACCAGCGCCCCCTCGGCCGACCACCGCGGATCCGACGTCAGCACGACGTTGACCCGGTGCGGCAGCGGGCGGAAGCGCTCCGGCAACGACTCCCACGTGCGCCGCCCCATCACCACCGTCGACCCGGTGGTCAGCCGGCGGAAGAGCGCGAGGTCCTCGGGCAGGTGCCAGGGCAGACCACCGTCGGCACCGATGACGCCACCCCGCGCCTGCGCCCAGATCAGCGCCACGCCGCTCCGCCCCGCTGGCGAGCTCGCCGGGCCGGTCACACCGCCACGGCCGCCCGGATCGCGGGGTGGTGGCGGTAGTCCCGCACCGTGAAGTGCTCGTAGGCGTAGTCGAACAGCGAGGGCGCCGGCGCCAGCTCCAGCGTCGGGAAGGGCAGCACCTCGCGGGAGAGCTGCTCGTTCACCTGCTCGACGTGGTTGCGGTAGATGTGGCAGTCGCCGCCGACCCAGATGAACTCGCCGGGCTCGAGCCCGACCTGGGCGGCGATCATCCGGGTGAGCAGCGCGTAGCTGGCGATGTTGAACGGCACGCCGAGGAACATGTCGGCGCTGCGCTGGTAGAGCTGGCAGGAGAGCTTGCCGTCGGCCACGTAGAACTGGAAGAACGCGTGGCAGGGCGCCAGCGCCATCTCGGGCAGGGCGGCGACGTTCCAGGCCGAGACGATCATCCGGCGGGAGTCGGGGTCCGTGCGCAGCGTGTCGAGCAGGTTCGCGATCTGGTCGACGTGCCCGCCGTCGGGGGTGGGCCACGACCGCCACTGCACGCCGTAGACGGGGCCGAGCTCGCCGTCGGCGGACGCCCACTCGTCCCAGATGGTGACGCCGTTGTCCCGCAGCCAGCTCACGTTGCTGTCGCCGCGCAGGAACCAGAGCAGCTCGACGGCGATCGACCGGAAGTGCACCTTCTTCGTCGTCACCAGGGGAAACGTCTCGGACAGGTCGTAGCGCAGCCGCTCGCCGAACAGGCTCACCGTCCCCGTGCCGGTCCGGTCCTCCTTCGGCGTCCCCTGCGCCAGGATGCGCCGCAGGAGGTCCTCGTACTGGGTGTCGATCGGGGCTGCCACGACCCCGAGCCTACGGCGACCCGCCGGCACCGGGCTGCGACCGCAGAACACCCGCCCCAGCCGTCGCGCGGGGCTCAGCCCTCGGTGACGAAGGGGCTCGCCGCGACCTCGGTGCCGTCGGTCAGCCTGCTGATCCGGAAGTCGCCGAAGACGTTGGCGGCCACGCGCTGGAGCTCGCGCAGGCAGGCGATCGCCAGCTCGCGGAGCTCGACGTCGGCGTGCTCGCTGGCCCGCACGGCCACGAAGTGCCGCCATGCCCGGTAGTTGCCGGTGACGACGATGCGGGTCTCGGTGGCGTTGGGCAGCACCGCGCGGGCGGCCTGGCGCGCCTGCTTGCGGCGCAGCGTGGCGTTCGGCACGTCGGCGAAGCGCTCCTCCAGCTTCTCGAGCAGTTCGGTGTAGGCGGCCGCGGCCGCGTCGGTCGCCGCCAGGAACCGCTCGTGCAGCTCCGGGTCCCCGGCGATGACCGCGGGCTCCACGACGGCGGCGTCCGGCTCGGGCACGTAGCGCTGGGAGAGCTGGCTGTAGGAGAACTGCCGGTGCCGCACCAGCTCGTGGGTGAGCGACCGGGAGACCCCGGTCAGGTACATGCTCACCGTCCCGTGCTCGAGGACGGCGAGGTGCCCGACCTCCAGGATGTGCCGCAGGTAGCCCGCGTTGGTCGCGGTGGCGGGGTTGGGCTTGTCCCAGGACTGGTAGCAGGCCCGGCCGGCGAACTCGGCGAGCGCCTGGCCGCCGTCGGCATCGGTGTCCCAGGGGACGTCGGCGGGTGCGGTGAACTGCGTCTGCGCGATGACCTGGACGCGGAGCGGCGCGATCTCTGGCACCTGCCGAGCCTACGGCGGGCCGCCGGGCAGACTGGGCGCGTGGATTGGTGGCGCCCGCTGCTCGCCGTCGCCGGCGGCCTGCTCCTGGTGTGGCTGCTGCTCCTGGCGGCCCTGTGGCGCACGCGCCCGGACGGGCTGACCGTGCGCGACGGCCTGCGCCTGCTGCCCGACGTCGTCCGGCTGGTGCGCCGGCTGGCGGCCGACCGCGCCCTGCCCACGGGGCTGCGGCTGCGCCTCTGGCTCCTCCTGGCCTACCTGCTCTCCCCGGTCGACCTCGTGCCCGACGTGGTGCCGGTCCTCGGGTACGCCGACGACGTCGTCGTCGTCGCCTGGGCGCTCCGCTCGGTGGTGCGCCGGGCCGGCGAGGACGCCGTGGCCCGGCACTGGCCCGGGGAGCCGGCGGGTCTGGCGGTGGTGCGCCGGCTCGCCGGACTCACGCCGGGACCGGCAGGACCCCGAGAGCCCGGCTGAGGTCGGGCGCCAGGTCCCCCCGGCCGGCGACTGCGACGGCGTCGAGCGCCATCCACCCCGCCATGAGCCGCAGCTCGTCGGCCAGCTCGGTGGCGACCACCCCGCGGTCGACCCCCTCCTCGGCGTGCGCGGCCTGCACCCGCAGGACGCCGGCCTTCCGGTCGGCCTTGAGGTCCACGCGGCCCACCAGCCGGTCGCCGAGCAGGAAGGGCAGGACGTAGTAGCCGTGCACCCGCTGCTGCGCCGGTGTGTAGATCTCCAGCCGGTAGCGGAAGCCGAAGATGCGCTCCACCCGCGGCCGCTCCCACACCAGGGAGTCGAACGGGCTGAGCAGCGCCCTGGCCCGGATCCAGCGGGGACGGCGCGCCGCGGGGTCCAGCCAGGCCGGGCGTCCCCAGCCGGCCACCTCGACCGGCAGCAGCTCGCCGGCGTCGGTCAGCTCGCTGATCGCCGTCCGGGCGTCGGCGGGCGTGAGGCGGAAGTAGTCGCGCAGGTCGGTCTCGGTGGCGACGCCGAGCGCCCGGGAAGCCGTGCGCACGAGCTCCCGCACCGCCTCCGGCCGCTCCGGCGTGGGTGCGCCGAGGACTTCGGCCGGCAGGACCCGCTCCGGCAGGTCGTAGACGCGCTCGAAACCCGCCGTCCGGCGCGACGCGGTGAGGGCGCCGGTGAAGAACAGGTACTCCAGCGCCCCCTTGCCCGCGTGCCAGTTCCACATGCTGCCGGGCCGGTTCGGCCGCTCCTCCTGGAGCTCGCTCGCCCGGAGGGGCCCGTCGCGGCGCACCCGCTCCAGCAGCGAGGCGACGTACTCCGGTCGCTCCCGGTGGACCCGCGTCATGCTGCCCCACGCCTCCTGCTGCACGGCGGCCATGCGCCAGCGCAGGAAGGGGTGCAGGCGGACGGGGAGGAAGGACGCCTCGTGCGCCCAGTACTCGAACAGGTCGTGCCGCCGGTTCGCCAGCCCGTCGAGAGCCTCGCGCGGGTAGGGCCCGAGCCGGCTGAAGGCGGGGAGGTAGTGCGAGCGGGAGAGCACGTTCACCGAGTCGATCTGGACGACGGCCAGCCGCTCGGTGAGTCGGCGCAGCTGCCGCGTGCCGACAGCGGCGACCGGCCGTGGCTCGGCGAAGCCCTGGGCGGCCAGGGCGATCCGCCGGGCGAGCGCGGCGGGCAACCGTTCGACGGGTGTCACGCCCGAGGATCCTGCCCGCCCGGTACGACACCCGCCGAACCGGCCGGCGCCCCTACGCTGCCCGGGTGACCTCGAACCCCTTTCCCCGGCTCACGGGCTCCGCGGACGTGTCGGTGCGGCCGGCCCGGGCCGAGGACGCGGCCGCCATCGCGCGGGTGCAGGGGGTCACCTGGCGCACCGCGTACCGCGCCGTCCTACCCGCGGAGGTCCTCGACGGGTGGGACGAGGCCACGGTCACCGAGGCCTGGCGCTCTGCCGTCACCGCCCCGCCGTCGGTGGGACACCGGGTCCTGGTCGCCGTCGAGCAGGGGGCGGTCGTGGGCTTCGCGGCTGTCGCCACCGGACCGGAGACCGCGGAGATCAGCACGCTCCTGGTCGAGCCGCGGTGGGGCCGGCGCGGCCACGGCAGCCGCCTGCTGGCCGCGGTCACCGATCTCGCCGCCGCCGACGGCACCGCCCGCCTCGAGGTCTGGCTCGCGGAATCCGACCGGGCGTCCGCCGACTTCTACGAGTCGGCCGGCTGGGCGCCCGACGGGTGGGCGCGCACGCTGGACACCGGCGAAGCACCTCTGCGGGAGCTGCGCTGGCACGTCGTGCTGGACGAGGAGGACACGGATCGATGACCTTCGACGGTTTCCCGGACGAGGGGCTGGTCTTCTACGAGGGGCTCGAGGCCGACAACAGCAAGGCTTACTGGACGGCGCACCGCACCGACTACGACGACCACGTCCGCGCGCCGATGACCGCCCTCGTCGAAGAGCTGGCGCCCGAGTTCGGGACGGCCAAGGTCTTCCGCCCGTACCGCGACGTCCGGTTCAGCCACGACAAGACCCCGTACAAGACCCACCAGGGCGCCGTCGTGAACCCGGAGGGACGCGGCGCCGGCGCCTGGTACGTCCAGATCTCCGCCGACGGGCTGTCCGTGTCGGGCGGCTGCTGGCGTCTGGAGTCCGACCAGGTGGCGCGGTACCGGCGGGCGGTGGCCGATCCGGTGCAGGGGCCCCGTCTCGAGGCCGAGGTGGCACGGCTGCGCGCGGCCGGCTGGGAGATCGAGGGAGACCGCCTGGTGCGCGTCCCGGCCCGGTACTCGGCCGCGGATCCCCGCATCGAGCTGCTCAAGCACAAGGCGCTGCATGCCACCCGCCGGTGGCCCCCGGAGGACTGGCTGCACACGCGGGAGGCCGTCGACCGGGTCCGCGCCGCCTGGCGGGACCTGAGCCCGCTGAACGCGTGGCTCGCCGACAACGTCGGCGCCACCACGAGGGAGCCCCGCCCGCGCCGCTGACCGGGACGGGCGACCGGTGGCTCTGCCGACCCGACGACGGACCGCTCAGCGGAACCCGGGCAGTGGGCGCGCGCGGTCGGCGGAGGGTCCGGGGAACGACGAAGGGGCCCCAGCACGAATGCTGGGGCCCCTTCGGGAATGGTTGTCCGGCGGCGTCCTACTCTCCCACCCCGTCTCCAGGGCAGTACCATCGGCGCTGAGAGGCTTAGCTTCCGGGTTCGGAATGTTGCCGGGCGTTTCCCTCTCGCCATGGCCGCCGTAACTCTGTGAACTT
>NZ_JBJHAA010000013.1:0-112738 GCF_054050795.1 Blastococcus sp. SYSU DS1024 | reverse complement strand
ACCTCCGAGACCGCTCGCCGGGCTGCCCTGTCAGGCTGGCTGCACCACTACAACAACCACCGGCCCCACACAGCGCTCGGCAACCTCCCGCCGATCACCCGCTGCACCAACGTCTCCGAGCAGTACACCTAGGCGTCGGTCAGTCGGTTCCGAGCGCCACCGACGTGGCAGCAGCGTCGGAGCTCCGTCTGCTCAGTGGTCGCCGCCGCGGAGCTGGCTCACCACGTGCGGGAGCAGCGGCCCCAGGACGGCGAGCCCGTCCCGCACCCCGCCGGTGGAGCCGGGCAGGTTGACGATCAGCGTGCGGGCGGCGGTGCCGGCCAGCCCGCGGGAGAGGACCGCCGTGGGGACCCCGTGCTCGGCGCCGTAGCGGCGGACCGCCTCGGCGATGCCGGGGGCCTCCCGCTCGAGCACCGCCCGGGTGGCCTCGGGGGTGACGTCGGTGGGGGAGAGGCCGGTGCCGCCGGTGGTGACCACCAGGTCGACGCCGAGGTCCACCGCGTTGCGCAGCACGGCCTCCAGCTCGGCGGCGTCGTCGGGCCGCACGTGCGGACCCTCCACGGCGAAGCCGAGCTCGCGCAGCCCCGTGGCGAGCACCTGACCGCTGCGGTCCTCGTAGACCCCGGCCGCGGCCCGGTTCGAGGCGGTGAGGACGACGGCGCGCGCGCCGGCGGGGAGCGCGGCGGTCACCGGGTCCACTCCCCGCTCTTGCCGCCGGACTTCCGCAGCAGCCGGACGTCGGTGATCGTCGCCCGCGGGTCGACCGCCTTCACCATGTCGATCATGGTGAGCCCGGCCACGGTGACTGCGGTGAGCGCCTCCATCTCCACCCCCGTCCGGTCGGCGGTGCGGGCGGTCGCGGTGATCTCGACGGCGTCGTCGGCGACCTCGACGTCCACCGTCACCCCGTGCAGGGCGATCGGGTGGCACAGCGGCACCAGGTCCGGCGTCCGCTTGGCCCCGGCGATACCGGCGATCCGGGCGACGGCGACGGCATCGCCCTTGGGGACGCCCTTCCCGCGGAGCAGATCGACCACCTCGGCGCTGACCAGCACCCGGCCGGCAGCGGTGGCCTCCCGGGCGGTGACCGCCTTGGCGGAGACGTCGACCATCCGGGCGGCGCCGGACTCGTCGACGTGGGTGAGGCGTGGTCCGGTCACTGCGATCCTCCTGTTCGTCTCCGCGCTCGCTCGTTCCTCGCTGCGATGCTCACTCGCTGTCGACTCACTGCAGTGCTCCCTCGACCAGCACGACGTCCAGGGAGGCGCCGGCGGGCAGTTCGGTGACGTCCTCGGGCACGACGACCAGGCAGTTGGCCCGGGCCAGGTGCGCGACCAGGTGCGAGCCGGGGCCGCCGACCTGGGAGACCTCCCCGCCCTCGTAGCGGCCGCGCAGGAACTGCCGGCGACCGGCCGGGGAGCGCAGCGGGCCGGTGAGCCGGGCGGGCACCCGCAGGCGGGCGGGCGAGGTGTGCCCCTGGGCCCGGCGCAGGGCCGGGCGGACGAACACCTCGAAGGAGACGAAGGCGCTCACCGGGTTGCCGGGCAGGGTGACCACGGGGACGCCGTCGACCGTGCCGGCGCCTTGGGGCCCGCCCGGCTGCATGGCGACCTTGCCGAACTCGACGGTGCCGAGCGTGCGGAAGGCGTCCTTGACCACCTCGTAGGCTCCGGCGCTCACCCCGCCGCTGGTGACCAGCAGATCGGCCGTGGGCAGCTCCGCCCGCACGGTGGCGAGGAACTGGTCGACGTCGTCGGGGACGAAGTGCAGCCGCCGCGGGACGCCGCCGGCCTCCTCGACCGCGGCGGCCAGGAGCGCCGAGTTGGATTCGTAGATCTGGCCCCGAGCCAGCGGCTGCCCCGGCGCGACGAGTTCGCTGCCGGTGGAGAGGACCAGCACCCGCGGCCGGCGCCGGACGACCAGCTCCGAGACGCCCACGGCGGCGGCCAGGCCCAGCTGGGCGGCGCCGAGCGGGGCCCCGGCGGAGAGGGCGACGGTGCCTGCGGTGATGTCCTCGCCGGCAGCCCGCAGGTGGCTCCCGGCGGGCGGTCGGTCGCGGATCTCCACGACGTCGGTGCCCCCGTCGGTGAGCTCCACGGGGACGACGACGTCGGCCCCCGGCGGCAGGGGGGCCCCGGTCATGATGCGGTGGACTGTGCCCGGCGCCAGCGGGACGACGTCGGTGCGCCCGGCGGGGATGTCCTCGGCCACCGGCAGCCGGACCGGGCCGCCGTCGGCGCCGGCGAGCTCGGCCCACCGGCCGGCATAGCCGTCCATCGCGGAGTTGTCGAAGCCCGGCAGCGACACCTCGGCGACGACGTCGCGCGCCAGCACCCGGCCGTGCGCCGCGGACAGGGGCACGGTCTCCTCGGGCAGGGCGGGCAGCAGGGCGTCCACCACCGACTGGTGTTCCTCGACCGTGCGCACGGGGCACATCCTCGCCCATCGCCGCGTGCCCGCCACCGGCGGTGGAAGGAGGCGCGTGGATGGCAGCGGTCGTCGTGCTGGGGCAGATCGGCCGCGATCTGGTGCTGCGGCTCCCGCAGGTGCCCGCGGCCGGTGGGTCGGCCCCGGCCACGGGGCGTCGGGAGCTGCTCGGCGGGAAGGGGGCCAACCAGGCGGTCGCGCTGACCCAGCTCGGCGTCCCGGTGGCACTGGTCGGGGTCGTCGGCGACGACGCCGCGGGACGGGACGTGCTGGCGCAGGCCGCCGCCGACGGGATCGACGTCTCGGGCGTCGTCACCCGGCCGGGCACGTCCACCGCGCTGCTGCTCGACCTGGTCGAGGACGGCGGCCGCCGGCGGCTGGTCGAGCACATCCCGCCCGGTGCGCTGCTGACCCCCGCCGACGTGGCCGGCGCGGCCGAGCAGCTGGCGGCCTGCCAGGTGCTCAGCCTGCAGCTGCAGCAGCCCGGCGCGGCGGTGCGCGCGGCGCTGGCGCGGGTGCCCCCGACGGCCCTCGTGGTGGCCGATGGCGCCCCGGAGGACCCGGCGACCCGGGAGGCGGTGCTCGCCCGCGCGGACGTCGTCCGGGCCGACGCCATCGAGGCCGAGCTGCTGGTGGGCCGCCCGCTGCCGGGTCTGGAGGACGCCCGCGACGCCGCCGCGCAGCTGCTCTCGGCGGGTCCACGGCTGGTGGCGATGGCGGTGGGTGAGCGGGGCGACCTGGTGGCCTGGCGGTCGGGCCCGGCCCCGGGCGCGGCGGCGGGGGACCGGGAGGTGGACCCGGCGTGGGCCGACGGCGAGCTCGTCGTGCCGCTGCTCGGCGAGGCCCCGGTCGACCCGACCGGAGCCGGGGACGTGTGGGTGGCCGCGCTCGTCGCCACGCTGCTCGGCCGCGGCGGGCCCGAGGACGCGGCCTGGCTCGCCGCCGCGGCCGCGTCGAGGACGGTGTCGCACGCGGGGGGCAGGCCGGCGCTGGACCCGGCCGTGCTGGCCGACGTGGTCGCCCGCGAGCGCGGCCGCTGCGGAGCCCGGTTATCGTCCGGTCGTGGCTGAGATCGACAGGATGCTCGAGGCGAACGCGGCGTGGGCGGAGAGGTTCCCCGGCAGCAAGCCGGTGGCGCCGGCGCGGAAGGTCGCCGTCGTGGCGTGCATGGACTCCCGGATGCCGCTGTTCCCCCTCCTCGGCCTGGAGGTCGGTGACGCGCACGTCATCCGCAACGCCGGTGGCGTCGTCACCGAGGACACCGTCCGGTCGCTGACCATCTCGCAGCACCTGCTCGGCACCCGCGAGATCGTGCTGGTCCACCACACCGACTGCGGGCTGCAGAAGAGCAACGACGTCGACTTCGCCGACCTGGTGGAGAAGGCCACCGGCCGCCGGCCACCGTGGGCGGCGCGGACGTTCACCGACGTCGACGCCGACGTCCGCGAGTCCATCCGGCTGCTGCAGGACTGCCCCTACCTCCTGTCGCACGAGGTGCGGGGCACGGTCTACGACGTCGACAGCGGGCGGCTGCGCGAGGTCGTCTGAGCGCAGCGTCAGCGGCTGGTATCGTGCTCGGTTGGCGCGCGTGCCGGCTGGTGCCGCGCGTGCAGAACCGTCTCCCGTGCTCGGCGAGGCGATCCCACCAGCCATCCCGACGACGACGGAGGACGCGCGCCGTGCGCACGTACACCCCCAAGCCCGGCGAGGTCGCCCGGGCCTGGCACGTCATCGACGCCACGGACGTGGTGCTCGGTCGACTGGCCAGCCAGACCGCGCAGCTCCTGCGCGGCAAGCACAAGCCCCAGTACGCCCCGCACGTGGACGTCGGCGACTTCGTCGTCATCGTCAACGCCGGCAAGGTCGCCCTGACCGGGTCCAAGCGTGAGGACAAGCGCGCCTACCGGCACTCCGGCCACCCGGGTGGCCTCAAGACCATCAACGTGGGCGACCAGCTGCGCACCCACCCCGACCGCGTCATCGAGCGCGCGATCAAGGGCATGCTGCCGCACAACAGCCTCGGTCGGCAGATGATCAAGAAGCTCAAGGTCTACGCCGGCCCGGAGCACCCGCACGCCGCGCAGCAGCCCCAGACCTACGAGATCAAGCAGGTGGCCCAGTGACCAGCGCACTGACCGTGACCGACGCCGAGGGGCGTCCGGTGCAGACCGTCGGCCGGCGCAAGGAGGCCGTCGTCCGCGTGCGGCTGCTCCCCGGCACCGGCCAGTTCAAGCTCAACGGCCGCACCCTCGAGGAGTACTTCCCGAACAAGGTGCACCAGCAGCTCATCCGTGAGCCGTTCGTGACCCTCGAGAAGGCCGAGCAGTACGACGTCGTCGGCCTGCTCAAGGGTGGCGGCGTCACGGGCCAGGCCGGCGCGCTGCGCCTGGCCATCGCCCGCGCCCTCATCGAGGTCGAGGCCGAGGACCGCCCGGCCCTCAAGAAGGCCGGCTTCCTGACCCGTGACCCGCGGGTCAAGGAGCGCAAGAAGTACGGGCTCAAGAAGGCCCGCAAGGCGCCCCAGTACTCCAAGCGCTGACCGGGGCGGTTGCGTCGGCCATGGGGGGGAGACTCTTCGGCACCGACGGCGTCCGGGGTCGGGCCAACTCCGACCTCACGCCCGAGATGGCCCTCTCGGTGGCTCGCGCCGCCGCAGGCGTGCTCGCCGACCGCGACGGGACCTCGCGTCCCGTCGCGGTCGTCGGCCGCGACCCCCGCGCCAGCGGGGAGATGCTCGAGGCCGCGGTCGTCGCCGGCCTCACGAGCGCCGGGGCCGAGGTGCTCCTCGCCGGGGTCGTGCCGACCCCGGCCCTGGCCTTCCTCACCGGCCGCAGCGGCGCCGATCTCGGCGTCATGATCTCGGCCAGCCACAACCCGATGCCCGACAACGGCATCAAGCTCTTCAGCCGGGGCGGGCACAAGCTGCCCGACGCCGTCGAGGCGGCCATCGAGCAGATCGTCACCTCCGGCTCCTCCGACGGGCACCGCCCCACCGGCGGCGGGATCGGTCGGGTCCGCGCGCTCGCCGACGGCGCCGACGCCTACGTCGAGCACCTGCTCGGCACGGCCGTCCGGCCGCTGACCGGGCTGTCCGTCGTCGTGGACGCCGCCCACGGCGCGGCCGCCACGGCCGCCCCCGAGGTCTACCGGCGGGCCGGCGCGACGGTGCACGCGATCGGCTGCGCACCCGACGGCTGGAACATCAACGACGGCGTGGGCTCCACCCACCTCGGGCCGCTGGTCGAGGCCGTCCGGGCGCGCGGCGCCGACATCGGGCTCGCCCACGACGGGGACGCCGACCGGTGCCTGGCCGTCACCGCCGACGGCGACGTCGTCGACGGCGACGCCATCCTGGCCATCTGCGCGCTGGACCTGCACGAGCGCGGGGCGCTCAAGTCCGACACGGTCGTCGCGACGGTGATGAGCAACCTCGGGTTCCACCACACGATGCGCGACGCCGGGATCACCGTGAGCACGACGGCCGTCGGCGACCGCTACGTGCTCGAGGCGTTGCGCGCCCAGGACCTCAGCCTCGGCGGGGAGCAGAGCGGGCACCTCGTCTTCCTGGAGCACGCCACCACCGGCGACGGCCTGCTCACCGGGCTGGCCCTGCTCTCCCGCATGGCCGGCACCGGCACCTCCCTGGCCGAGCTGGCCTCGGTGGTCCAGCGGCTGCCGCAGGTGCTGGTGAACGTGCCGGTCTCCGACCGCCTCGCCGTGGCCGCGAGCGACGAGGTGGCCGCCGCGGTCAACGCGGTGGAGGCCGAGCTGGGCGACAGCGGCCGGGTGCTGCTGCGCCCCTCGGGCACCGAGCAGCTGATCCGCGTCATGGTGGAGGCGCCCACGCAGGAGCAGGCCGACGCCGTCGCCCAGCGGCTCGCGCAGGTCGTCGCCGCGGTCGGCTGACCGACTGACCCGGCCTCACCCCTCGGGGCGGAGCCGCCGCGCGCGGGGACGAACGGGCCGCGGTCACCGGTACTCTCGGTGCAATGTGCGGCATCGTGGGATACGTCGGCCCTCAGGACGCGCTGGGCGTCGTCCTGGAGGGGCTGCGCCGGCTCGAGTACCGCGGGTACGACTCAGCGGGCATCGCCGTCGTCAACGGCGCGGAGCTGAGCACGGCGAAGAAGGCCGGCAAGCTGGCCAACCTGGAGAAGGTGCTGGCCGACCAGCCGCTGCCGGCTGCCACGATCGGCATCGGGCACACCCGCTGGGCGACCCACGGCGGCCCCACCGACCGGAACGCGCACCCGCACGTCTCCGGCGACGGGACCGTCGCGGTGATCCACAACGGCATCATCGAGAACTTCGCGGCGCTGCGGGCCGAGTGCGAGGCTACCGGCGTGGAGTTCACGTCGGAGACCGACACCGAGGTGGTGGCCCACCTGCTCGCCAGCGTCTACGGCGCGACCCCCGACGGGCCCGGCCGGCTGGCCGAGGCGATGCGCGCGGTCTGCCAGCGGCTGGAGGGCGCGTTCACCCTCGTCGCCACGCACGTCGCCGAGCCCGACACCCTCGTCGCCGCCCGGCGCAGCAGCCCGCTGGTGGTCGGGATCGGGGAGACGGCCGACGGCGTGGCCGAGTACTTCCTGGGCTCGGACGTCGCGGCGTTCATCGGGCACACCAAGGAGGCCCGGGAGCTCGGCCAGGACCAGGTGGTCGAGATCGACCGCACCCGAGGGCTCACGGTCACCGGCTTCGACGGCACGCCGGCCGAGCCCACGGCCTACACGGTCGACTGGGACGCCGCCGCCGCCGAGAAGGGCGGCTACGACTGGTTCATGCTCAAGGAGATCGCCGAGCAGCCGCAGGCGGTCGCCGACACCCTGCTGGGCCGCCTCGCCGAGGACGGCGAGCTGGTGCTCGACGAGGTCCGCCTGTCGGACCAGGAGCTCCGTGACATCGACAAGATCTTCGTCGTCTCCTGCGGCACCTCGTACCACGCCGGGCTGATCGCCAAGTACGCCATCGAGCACTGGACCCGCATCCCGGTCGAGGTCGAGGTGGCCAGCGAGTTCCGCTACCGCGACCCGGTGCTGGACCGGTCGACGCTGGTGATCGTCATCAGCCAGTCCGGGGAGACCATGGACACCCTGATGGCGCTGCGGCACGCCCGGGAGCAGAAGGCCCGCGTCCTGGCGATCTGCAACGCCAACGGCTCGACCATCCCGCGCGAGTCCGACGCCGTCCTCTACACGCACGCCGGCCCCGAGATCGCCGTCGCCTCCACGAAGGCGTTCCTCAGCCAGATCGTCGCCTGCTACCTCGTGGGCCTGTTCCTGGCCCAGGTCCGCGGGGTGAAGTTCGAGGACGAGATCACCGCGATCGTCGACGACCTGCGCCAGCTGCCCGAGGCGGTCGACACCGTGCTCGAGCAGATGGAGCCGGTGCGCGCCTTGGGCCGGTCGCTGGCGGACGCGGACACGATCCTGTTCCTGGGCCGCCACGTCGGGTTCCCGGTGGCGCTGGAGGGGGCGCTCAAGCTCAAGGAGCTGGCCTACATCCACGCCGAGGGCTTCGCCGCCGGCGAGCTCAAGCACGGGCCCATCGCCCTGATCGACCAGGGCACCCCGGTGGTGGTCATCGTGCCGTCGCCGCGCAGCCGCAACTCGGTGCACAGCAAGGTGGTCTCCAACATCCAGGAGGTCCGGGCCCGCGGGGCGCGCACGATCGTCATCGCCGAGGACGGCGACGACGACGTGGTCCCGTTCGCCGACCACCTGATCCGGGTGCCGCTCACGCCGACGCTCATGGCCCCGGTGGTGACGACCGTGCCGCTGCAGGTGCTCGCCTGCGAGATCGCCGACACCCGCGGCTACGACGTCGACCAGCCGCGCAACCTGGCCAAGAGCGTCACCGTCGAGTAGCCCCGCCCGCCGCTGGGATCAGGTGACCTGATCATGGCGCGTCGTCCCTCACGGCAGACGGTGAGGGAGGACGCGCCGCGGTGGGGGAGGACGGCGTCCGGGTGGGCTGGAGGGCGCCCGGGACGACGGCGCGGCAGACTGGGCCGGTGATCATCGGGGTCGGGATCGACGTGGTGCCGGTCGACCGCTTCGCGCAGTCGCTCACCCGGACGCCGGGGCTGCGCGACCGGCTGTTCACCGCCGACGAGCAGCGGACGCCGTCAGGCGCCCCGCGGACCGGGGAGTCGCTGGCCGCCCGGTTCGCCGCCAAGGAGGCGCTGGCCAAGGCCCTGGGCGCCCCCGGTGACCTGCACTGGCACGACGCCGAGGTGACCGTCGGCGCCCACGGGCGGCCGCAGCTCGCCGTCCGCGGATCGGTCGCCGGGCGAGCGGCCCAGCTGGGCGTCACGTCGTGGCACGTCTCGCTCAGCCACGACGGCGGTATCGCCTCCGCGGTGGTCGTCGCCGAGGGCCTGACCCGGGAGGGGACGTGATCGGTCTGCACACCGCCGCCGAGATCCGGGCGGCCGAGGCCCCGTTGCTGGCCGCCCTCCCCGACGGCGCCCTCATGCAGCGCGCGGCCGCCGGGCTGGCCACCGTGTGCCTGCGGCTGCTCGCCCGCCCCTACGGCGCCCGGGTCGCCGTCCTGGTCGGGGCGGGGAACAACGGGGGCGACGCCCTCTTCGCCGGCGCCCGCCTCGCCGCCCGTGGCGCCCGGGTGACCGCCGTCCTCCTCGCCGCTGAGCGCACGCACCCGGCCGGCCTCGCCGCCTTCCGCCGGGCCGGTGGCCGCACCGTCGACGCCGGGTCGGCCGGCCCGCTGCTCGACCGCGCCGACCTGGTGCTCGACGGGATCGTCGGCCTGGGCGGCAGCGGCGGGCTGCGGGAGCCGGCCGCCGCGCTGGTCGAGCGGGCCGCCGCCGGGCCGGCGCACATGGTGGCGGTCGACCTGCCCAGCGGCGTGGACGCCGACACCGGTGCCGTCCCGGGCGCCGCCTTCCCGGCGACCCACACCGTCACCTTCGGGGCGGTCAAGCCGGGCCTGGTCGTCGGGGCCGGGCGCGGCTGCGCCGGGCAGGTGCACCTGGTCGACATCGGGCTCGGGCCGCACCTGCCGGCACCGACCGCCCGCCAGCTGACCGACGCCGACGTCGCCGCCCGGCTGCCGCTGCCGGACGCCGACGACGACAAGTACTCGCAGGGGGTCGTCGGCGTGGTCGCCGGCTCGGCCGCCTACCCCGGGGCCGGCGTCCTCTGCACCGGGGCGGCGCTGCGGACCCGCCCCGGGCTGGTGCGCTACGCCGGGACGGCGGCCGACGGCGTCCGGGCCGCGTGGCCGGAGGCGATCGTCACCGACGGCCGGCCGGGGGACGCCGGCCGCGTCCAGGCGTGGGTGGTCGGGCCGGGCCTGGGCACCGGTGACGACGCCCGGAGCGTGCTCGCCGAGGTGCTCGCCACCGAGCTGCCCGTGCTCGTCGACGCCGACGGGCTCACCCTGCTCGCCCGCGAGCCGGAGCTGGTGCGCGGCCGGGCTGCCACCACCGTGCTCACCCCGCACGACCGGGAGTTCGCCCGCTTCGGTGCCGAGCCCGGGGACGACCGCCTCGGGGCCACCCGTCGGCTGGCGGCCGACCTGGGCGCCGTCGTCCTGTTGAAGGGCGACGCCACCGTGGTCGCCGACCCGGAGGGCGCCGCCTTCGTCAACGGCACCGGCACCCCGTGGCTGGCCACCGCCGGCACCGGTGACGTGCTCTCGGGCATCGCCGGCGCGCTGCTGGCGGCGGGCCTGCCCGCGGCCGAGGCGGCCGCGGTGGCCGCGCACGTCCACGGGCGGGCCGGGCAGGTCGCCGCGGCCGGGGGGCCGTTCCTGGCGGGGGACGTCGTACGACACCTCCCCGAGGCGATCAGCCGGGTCCGGGGGACCTCGCCGGCCGGCCTGCCAGACTCGGAGGCGTGACGAACGGAACCGGTGCGGAGGTGGTCGTCGACCTCGACGCGATCGCGGGGAACACCGCGGTGCTGCGCGAACGGGTGGGCCGCCCGCTGATGGCGGTCGTCAAGGCCGACGGGTACGGGCACGGCCTGGTCCCCTCGGCACGGGCCGCGCTCGCCGGCGGTGCCGACCAGCTGGGCGTGGCGGTGATCAGCGAGGCGCTGGCCCTGCGGGCGGCGGGCGTCACCGCGCCGGTGCTGGCCTGGCTCAACGGCCCGGGCGCCGACGTCGCCGCTGCGCTGGCCGCGGACGTGGAGGTGTCGGTCAACGCCGCGTGGGGCCTCGCCGAGGTCGTCGCCGCCGCCCGGGCGACCGGGCGGACCGCGCGGCTGCACCTGTTCGTCGACACCGGGCTCTCCCGTGAGGGCGCTCCGGTGGCCGAGTGGCCGGCGCTCGTGGCCGCGGCCGCCCGCGCCCAGGCCGACGGCGACGTCGCGGTCGTGGGGCTGTGGAGCCACCTGGCCTACGCCGACGCGCCGACCCACCCCACGATCGGCGCGCAGGTGCGGGTCTTCGAGGAGGCGGTCGCGGTGGCAAGCGCGGCCGGGCTCACCGACGCCCGCCGGCACCTGGCCAACTCGGCGGCGACGGTCGCACTGCCGGAGACCTGGTACGACATGGTGCGCCCGGGGGTCGCCGTCTACGGGCTGGACCCGCTCGGTGGGGACGCCGCCGACCACGGCCTGCGGCCGGCGATGACGGTGCGCGCCCGGGTGGCGCTGAGCAAGCGCGTGCCCGCCGGGGCCGGGGTCTCCTACGGGCACACCTACGCCACCCCCACCGAGACCACGCTGGCCCTGGTGCCCGTCGGCTACGCCGACGGGGTGCCGCGGGCCGGTGGCAACACCGCCCCCGTCCTGGCGGCCGGTACGCAGCGGACCATCGCCGGCCGGGTGTGCATGGACCAGTTCGTCCTGGACGTCGGCGACGACGCGATCGCGGCCGGCGACGAGGTGGTCCTCTGGGGGCCGGGGGACGGTGGGGAGCCGACCGCCCAGCAGTGGGCGGACGCCGTCGGCACCATCCACTACGAGCTGGTCACCCGGATCGGTGGCCGGTTCACCCGCCGCTACGTCGGGTCGGCGGGGGCGGTCTGATGGCGCGTCCCCGTCCGTCCGCGGCCAAGCACCCGCGGGCGCGCACCGCCGGCCTGGTCGGCGCCGTGGTGGGGCTCGCCGCGGCGGGTACCGCCGCCGGGGTCGCCGTCAGCCGCATCGCCGCCCGCCGGGTGCGGGCCGCCGAGCTGGGGCCGGCCGCGGAGCTGCCGCGGGAGCTGACCGAGGGGCAGCTGCGGCAGGCCGACCCGCTCGGCGCCGCCGCCCGCCCGGCCGACCGCACCGCACTGGTGCGGGCCGACGACGGCGTGCTTCTCTCCGTCGAGGAGATCGGGCCCCGCGACGCGCCCCTGACCGCCGTCTTCGTGCACGGCTACACGCTCTCGATGGCGTCGTGGGCGTTCCAGCGGCGCACCCTGGCCGCGGAGCTGGCCACCGGGAACGGGCACCGGCCGCGGGCCCGGCTCGTCTTCTACGACCAGCGCGGCCACGGTTCGTCCGGCCGCGGCCCGGCCGAGCACTCCACCATCGAGCAGCTGGCGGCCGACCTCGTGGCGGTCCTGGACGCCCGGGTGCCGCGCGGGCCGGTCGTCCTCGTCGGGCACTCCATGGGCGGGATGACGATCATGGGCCTGGCCGCGACGCGGCCGGAGTTGTTCGGCAGCCGGGTGCGCGGCGTCGCGCTGGTCTCCACCTCGAGCGGCAACCTCGCCGACCTCAGCTTCGGCCTGCCCGAGCTGCTCACCCGGATGCGGGCCGCGGTGCTGCCGGTCGCCGCCTGGACGATGCGGCGCCGGCCGGCCTTCGCCGAGCGCACCCGCCGGGTCGCGGCGGACCTGGTGTCCGCGGCCACGAAGGCGCTGTCGTTCGGCTCGGCCGACGTCGACCCGGCGCTGGTGCGCTACGTCGACGCGATGATCGCCGGCACCCCGGTCGACGTCATCGCGGAGTTCTACCCGGCGCTGGCCGGCCTGGACGAGACCGGCCGTCTGGAGCCGCTGCGCCGGGTGCCGACGCTGGTGCTCACCGGGGACCGGGACAAGATGATCCCGAGAGAGCACAGCGACCTCATCGTGGAGCGGCTCGACGCGGCGGGGGACAACGCCGTCGACTACGTCGTCGTCCCCGGGGCCGGGCACATGGTTCCCCTGGAGGAGCCCGACCAGGTCAGCCGGGCGATCGCCGGGCTGCTCCGGCGCGTGGCCGCCGGGCTCGGTGCGGGCGCGACGAGCTGACCCGGCCCCCGGAGCGGGCCTGCCGGCGCGGTTAGGGTGCGGGGGTGGCCGCCCTCCGTCCGCCCCGGCTCGACGCCGCCGCCGACGAGGTCGCCCGCACCGCGGCCGCGGCCGCGGACTGGGCGGCCCTCGCGGGCGTGGCGCGTTCCTGCGTGGCGTGCCCCGAGCTGGCCGCGGCCCGGCAGCACGTCGTCATCGGGGACCTCCCGCGCAGCGGCCGGCCCCGGTTCGTCCTGGTGGGCGAGGCCCCCGGCGCGACCGAGGACGAGACCGGCCGGCCGTTCGTCGGGAAGTCGGGGGCGCTGCTGGACCAGTTGCTGGCCGAGGCCGGGCTGTCGCGGACCGAGGCCGCCGTGCTCAACATCGTGAAGTGCCGGCCGCCGGGCAACCGCACGCCGAAGGCGCCCGAGGTGGCGCGGTGCAGCGGCTGGCTCCGCCGCCAGCTGGAGCTCCTCGACACCCCCGTCGTCGTCGCGCTCGGGCTCTCCTCGGCCAAGTGGTTCCTCGGCCCGCGCACGGTGCTCGGTGCGGTCCGCGGGCGTCCGCACGACGTCGACGGCCGCGCCGTCTGGGCCACCTACCACCCGTCGGCCGCCATCCGGTTCGGTCCGAACGGCGCCCCCCGTGCGGGGCTGCTGGCCGATCTGACCGCCGTCGCCGGGTCGCTGGAGGAGGTCGCGTGAAGCGCGAGCACCTGCTGCCGGAGCTCGCCGACACCCGCGCCCTGGGCGAGGCGCTGGCCGCCCTCGCCCGCCCCGGTGACCTGCTGGTCCTGGTCGGCCCGCTCGGGGCGGGCAAGACCGCCCTCACCCAGGGCATCGGCGCGGGGCTCGGCGTCCGGGAACCGGTCACCTCGCCGACGTTCGTCATCGCCCGGGTGCACCGCGGCGGCCGCATCCCGCTGGTGCACGTGGACGCCTACCGGCTGGGCGGGCACGCCGACGTCGACGACCTGGACCTGGATGCCTCGACCGACGAGTCGGTGACCGTCGTCGAGTGGGGGCAGGGGCTGGTCGAGCAGCTGGCCGACGAGCACCTGGAGGTGCGGCTGGACCGGCGCGACGACGACGTCCGGACCGCCCTGCTGGTCCCGCACGGCCCGGGCTGGGCAGCCCGGCTGGCCGCGGGCTGAGCGCTACCCTTCCGCGCGTGGACCGCCGGGTGGAGCTGGTCGCGCTGAGCCCGCCCGCGCTCCGCGCGCTCGCCGACGGGGACCTGACCGCGGCCGAGGCGGCCTCGCCGGTGCCCCTGAGCCCCTACCTCGCCAGCGACGACTGCCGCCGGGTGTGGGGCATCCGGGCCGCGCAGGTCCTGCTCGACCCGCCCAGCGCGGACTGGATCACCCGGGTGGTCTGGGACCAGGACCGGCAGCTGGCGGTCGGCAAGGCCGGCTTCCACGGACCGCCGGACGAAGCGGGCATGGTCGAGGTGGGCTACTCGATCGATCCGGTCCACCGGCGGCAGGGGTACGCCCGGGCGGCCCTGCGGGCCATGCTGGCCCGCGCGGCCACCGAGCCCGCCGTCAGGACCGTGCGCGCCAGCGTCGCCCCGGACAACGTCGTGTCGCGTGACCTCGTGCTCAGCGAGGGCTTCGTGGAGGTCGGTGAGCAGATCGACGAGGACGACGGCCTGGAGATCGTCTACGAGGTGGCCGCCGGCACTCGCCTACGCTGAGCGGTCGTGCTGGTCCTCGCGCTCGACACCGCCACCCCGACGCTCGTCGCGGGGCTCGCGCGGTGGACCCCCGACGGCGGGACGCAGGTGCTCGCCGAGCGCGCCGTCCCGTCGGGCACCAAGCACGCCGAGCTGCTGACCCCGGCGATCCAGGGGGTGCTCGCCGACGCCGGTGTCGCGTTCGCTGACGTCGAGGCGGTCGTCGCCGGTCTCGGCCCCGGGCCGTTCACCGGCCTGCGGGTCGGCGTCGTCACCGCCGCCGCGCTCGCCGACGCCCGGGGCGTGCCGGCCGTGGGCGTCTGCTCCTTGGACGCCGTCGGCTCCGGTGCCCGCACGGTGGTCACCGACGCGCGCCGCAAGGAGGTCTACTGGGCCGCTTACGACGACGGGGACCGGCGGATCGACGGGCCGGGGGTCGAGCGGCCCGAGGAGCTCGACCGGACGGGGCCGTTCGTCGGCGACCCGGCGTTCGCCGGGCGGCTCGGCGCCGACGTGCAGCCGGCGGAGGTGACGACGGCGGGGCTGCTGCGCGCCGCGGCCGAGCAGCTGGCAGATCCGTCGTCCGCCGCGCCGCTGGTGCCGCTGTACCTGCGCCGGCCCGACGCCGTCCCGCCCAGCTCGATCAAGGCGGTGTCGCAGAGGTGACCGTCCGGCTGCGCCCGATGCGGCTGGCCGACCTGCCGGCGGTGATGGGGCTGGAGGAGGAGCTGTTCGCCCCCGACACGTGGACGGTCGCGATGTACCGCGACGAGCTGGCGCGCACCGACACCGGGCACTACCTGGTGGCCGAGGACGACGGAGCGGTCGTCGGCTACGCCGGGCTGATCGCCTACGACGACGAGGCGCACGTCGCCACGATCGGCGTCACCGGGGCCCGGCAGGGCGAGGGGATCGGGGCCCGGCTGCTCGACGCGCTGCTGGCCGAGGCCGACCGGCGCGGCGCGCCGGTGGTGCTGCTGGAGGTGCGGGCGGACAACGAGACGGCGCAGGGGCTCTACCGGCGGCGCGGGTTCGCCGAGATCGGCCGGCGGCGCGGCTACTACCAACCGAGCGGGACCGACGCGGTCGTGATGAAGAGGGAGCGGACAGGGGCGTGAGCATCGCAGCGAGGAACGAGCGAGGAGCGGAGCGCCCAGCGGGAGCGACCGGGAGCAGGGAGCTGCCCCGTGGCTGACGAGCCGCTGGTGCTGGGCTTCGAGACCTCGTGCGACGAGACCGGCGTCGGCATCGTCCGCGGGCACACCCTGCTCGCCGACGCGCTGGCCACGTCGGTGGGCGAGCACGAGCGCTTCGGCGGCGTCGTCCCGGAGATCGCCTCCCGCGCGCACCTGGAGGCGATGGTGCCCACCGTGCACCGGGCGCTGGCCGACGCCGGCATCAGGGCCTCCGACGTCGACGCGGTGGCGGTCACCTCGGGGCCCGGCCTGACCGGCGCGCTGCTGGTCGGGGTGGCCGCGGCGAAGGCCTACGCGCTGGCGCTGGGCAAGCCGCTCTACGGGGTCAACCACCTGGCCGCGCACGTCGCCGTCGACGAGCTCCAGCACGGGCCGCTCGCCGAGCCGTCGATCGCGATGCTGGTCTCCGGTGGGCACAGCTCGCTGCTGCTGGTGCCCGATCTCGCGCAGGAGGTGCAGTCGCTGGGGCGCACCATCGACGACGCGGCCGGGGAGGCGTTCGACAAGGTCGCCCGCGTGCTGGGGCTGCCCTTCCCCGGGGGGCCACCGATCGACAGGGCCGCCCGCGAGGGGGACCCGCACGCCATCGCGTTCCCGCGCGGGCTGACCGGGCCCCGCGATCCCGCCTACGACTTCTCCTTCTCGGGGCTGAAGACCGCCGTCGCCCGGTGGATCGAGGCCCGCGAGCGCGCCGGGGAGCCGGTGCCGGTGGCCGACGTCGCTGCCTCGTTCCAGGAGGCGGTCGCCGACGTGCTCACCGCCAAGGCGGTGCGCGCCTGCCGCGACCACGGCGTCGACCACCTGGTGCTCGGCGGGGGAGTCGCGGCCAACTCGCGGCTGCGCGCGCTGGCCGAGGAGCGGTGCGCGAAGGCCGGCATCGTGCTGCGGGTGCCCAGCCCGAAGCTGTGCACCGACAACGGGGCGATGGTGGCGGCGCTGGGCTCGCGGCTGGTCGCCGCGGGCGTCGCGCCGTCGGCGCCGGACCTCGGGGCGGACAGCTCCCTGCCGATCGACGTCGTCAGCCGCTGACGTTGCAGACGAGCACCGTCGGTGCCCCGGCGACGCGGGTGACGACGACGGTCGCGGTGCCGGGGGCGTCGGTGCGCAGCTGGCGGGCCAGGGTCTCCGGCTCGATCGCCGAGCCGCGCTTCTTCACCACGACGCGGCCGACGCCGCGCTCGCGCAGCAGGGCCTTCAGCTTCTTGAGGTTGAACGGCAGCACCTCGTCGACCCGGTAGGAGCTCACCCACGGACTCCCCGCCGGGCCGTCCGAGGTGAGGTAGGCGATCGTCGGGTCGACCAGGGTCGCGCCCAGGTCGGCGGCGACGAGGGAGACCAGGCCCGAGCGGATGACCGCGGGGTCGGGCTCGTGCAGCCAGGCCCGGACCGGGCCGGCGGGCGCGAGGCCGGGGTCGCCGTCGGCGGTCAGCTCGTGCACCCCGTCGTCGCGCACCAGCGACGCCCGGCGCCACGTCGTCGAGACCGCGCGACCCCACAGCAGCGCCTCGACGATCGAGCCGCCGGCCGAGACCCACTCGGCCTCCACGCCCTCGGGCACCCGGTCGTGGTCCAGCCCGGGGGCCACCTTCACCACCGACGTCGGCACCCGGTCCAGCAGCTGGACGACGGTCGACCAGGGCGGGGACCAGCGGTCCGGGTCCAGCTGCCGCCGCCCGCCGGCCCGCCGGGCCGGGTCCAGGACGGCGGCGCCGCACCCGGCGACCTCCCCGCCGCGGGCGGCCGCCACCAGCTCCACCGCGTCCCCGGCCACCACCCACACGTCGTCGTCGACGCCGAGCGCCTCGGCGTTCAGGGCGGTGAGCTCGCGCGCCACCGGATCGACGTCGACCGCCAGCACCCGGGCGCCGGCGCGGGCGAGGGCGATCGTGTCGGTGCCCGTCGCGCACCCGAGGTCGGCGACGGAGTCGGCACCTCCGGCGAGCAGCCGGGCCGCGCGGCGAGCGGCCAGCTCCGGGCGGCCGGCCTGCTCGAGCGCGTCAGAGGTGAACAGCATCCGGTCGGCGTCGGCGCCGAACGTGGCCCGGGCCTTCCGGCGATGGCGGGCGATGCCCCACGCCGGTCCGGCCAGGTCCGAGCCCACCTCGGCGCGCAACCGGGTCAGCGCGGTGACCGCGTCGGTCCCGGCGTCGAGCAGCGCCCCTGCCCGGGTCAGGGCCGCCGCGCCCTCCGGCGTGGTCAGCGCGCGCAGCTGGCGCACCGTCTCGGCTGCCTGCTCCTCGGTGTCGCGGTCCACCGGCACAGCGTGGCGTACGGGCTGGTCCGCCCCGACGTCACCCACCCCGGCGACCGGGTTGAGTGGCTGGCACTCTCCTGGGTAGAGTGCCAAGCGACACGGGCTGGCGCCCGACCCCCGCGACGGCGGGTGCCCGGACCCCGTGCCACAGCATCGAACATCCCTGCCGTCCTACACCGAAGGGGGCGTCACCGACGTGACGACCGCTACCAAGGTCAGCATCAAGCCGCTGGAGGACCGCGTCGTGGTCCAGGCCAACGAGGCCGAGACCACCACCGCCTCCGGTCTGGTCATCCCGGACACCGCCAAGGAGAAGCCCCAGGAGGGCACCGTCGTCGCCGTCGGCCCCGGCCGCATCGACGACAACGGCAACCGCGTGCCGCTCGACGTGAACGTCGGCGACGTGGTCATCTACTCGAAGTACGGCGGCACCGAGGTCAAGTACGCCGGCGAGGAGTACCTCGTGCTCTCCGCCCGCGACCTGCTCGCCGTCGTGGAGAAGTGACCTCCCCGCGTCGCTAGCTCCACGAGCACTCCACCGACCGCCCCGGGCGTCCCGATCACTCGGGTCCCGGGGCGGTCGTCTTCGCCCAGCACCCCCTGATCGGAAGGGCCCCATGGCCAAGATCATCAAGTTCAACGAGGATGCGCGCCGCGCCCTCGAACGCGGTGTCGACAAGCTCGCCGACGCCGTGAAGGTGACGATCGGCCCGCGTGGTCGCAACGTCGTCATCGACAAGAAGTTCGGCGCTCCCACCATCACCAACGACGGCGTCACCATCGCCCGCGAGGTCGAGCTCGAGGACCCGTACGAGAACCTCGGCGCCCAGCTGGCGAAGAGCGTCGCGACCAAGACCAACGACGTCGCCGGCGACGGCACCACCACCGCCACCGTGCTCGCCCAGGCGCTGGTGCACGAGGGCATGCGCAACGTCGCCGCCGGCGCCAACCCGCTGGCGCTGGGCCGCGGTATGCGTGCCGCGGTCGACGCGGTGCACGCCGCGCTCGACGCCGCCGCCATCCCGGTCGAGAAGCGGGACGCGATCGCCGGCGTCGCCACCATCTCCGCCCAGGACGCCGAGGTCGGCGAGCTGATCGGCGAGGCGATGGAGCGCGTCGGCAAGGACGGCGTCATCACCGTCGAGGAGAGCAACACCCTGGACACCGAGCTCGACGTCACCGAGGGCGTCCAGTTCGACAAGGGCTACCTCTCGCCGTACTTCGTCACCGACCCCGAGGCCATGGAGGCCGTCCTCGAGGACGCCCTCGTGCTGCTGGTCAGCGGCAAGATCAGCGCCCTGGCCGACCTGCTCCCGCTGCTGGAGAAGGTGCTGTCGACCGGCGGCCGGCCGCTGCTGATCGTCGCCGAGGACGTCGAGGGCGAGGCGCTGTCCACCCTCGTCGTCAACTCCATCCGCAAGACCATCAAGGTCGTCGCGGTGAAGTCGCCCTACTTCGGTGACCGGCGCACGGCGTTCATGACCGACCTCGCCGTCGTCACCGGCGGTCAGGTGGTCAGCGAGGACGTCGGCCTCAAGCTCGACCAGGTGGGCCCGGAGGTGCTCGGCACCGCGCGTCGCGTCACCGTCACCAAGGACGCGACCACGATCGTCGACGGCGGCGGCACCTCCGAGGGCATCGGCGACCGCGTCGCGCAGATCCGCCGCGAGATCGACGCCACCGACTCCGACTGGGACCGCGAGAAGCTGCAGGAGCGGCTGGCCAAGCTGGCCGGCGGCATCGGCGTCATCCGCGTCGGCGCGGCCACCGAGGTGGAGCTCAAGGAGCGCAAGCACCGCATCGAGGACGCCATCGCCGCCACCCGCGCGGCGGTGGAGGAGGGCGTGATCCCGGGCGGTGGCTCGGCGCTGGTGCACGCCGCGAGCGCGATCGACGGGCTGGAGCTGACCGGCGACGAGCTGACCGGCGCCCGCGCCGTCCGCACCGCGCTGGAGGCCCCGATGGTGCAGATCGCCGACAACGCCGGTTTCGAGGGCCGCGTCGTCGTCTCCAAGGTGCGCGACCTCGGCGCCGGGAACGGCTTCAACGCCGCGACCGGTGAGTACGGCGATCTCGCCGCGCAGGGCGTCATCGACCCGGTGAAGGTCACGAAGGCCGCGCTGGGCAACGCCGTCTCGATCGCGGCGATGGTCCTGACGACCGACTCCGCCGTCGTCGAGGCTCCCGAGGAGGAGCACGACCACGATGGCGGTGGGCACCACACCCACGGCCACTCGCACGGCCACGGCCACAGCCACTGAGCCGCGCCGCCGTCGATGATCAGGTGACCTGATCATGGCGCGTCCTCCCTCGGCGCACACCGTGAGGGAGGACGCGCCACGGTGAGGGAGGACGCCGCACCGTCGAACGACGAGAGGGCCCGGTCCAGGAAATCCTGGACCGGGCCCTCTCGTCGTTCGGGGCGGGGTGCTACACGCCCGCGGCGACGGCAGCGGGCTCGGCGGCGATCAGCCGCGCCCGCTCCTCCTCGCTCATGCCGCCCCAGACGCCGTAGGGCTCACGGACGGCCAGCGCGTGCTTCAGGCACGCGTCGACGACCGGGCAGCGCGCGCAGACGGCCTTCGCCGCTGACTGGCGCCGCGCCCGGGCCGGCCCCCGCTCGCCGTCGGGGTGGAAGAAGAGGGACGTGTTCTCGCCACGGCAGGCGCCGTGCAGCTGCCAGTCCCAGACCTCCGCCACGGGCGTCGGGAGTCTGCGGATGTCGGCCATGTCTCCTCCAGGACTCGGTGGAGCCGGAGGGGGCTGTCCGGCTGCAAGGGGCCCGGTGCCCTCGTCGTCACACGTCCAAACACGGGCGATTCGCAACTTTTCCCAGGTATGCGCTCCGTCACCTCAGTGAGCGGCGCTCACCCCCGGGGGTGAGGGCGTCTGTTCCCCCGGCCGGGAGTCGATCAAGGTGGCTCCAGGTCGTGCTGGCGTCCGGGAGGGGGAGAAGCCCGGACCGGCCGCGTGACCAGCGCGGAGGTGGAGGGCCCGGCGGGCCCTCCACCCGAGCGACACCCGGCCGGGTGCCTTCCCGGCCGGTGGGGGGACCCGTCCGCCGAGCGGCCGGGGAGAGCGAGGAGCAGGCGTGATCGACGACAGGATGCGCGCACCCGTGCACGGCGCGACCGTGTGGGTGTACGACGAGCGACGGCGGGTCCGGGACGACGTCGCCTCACGGCTGGTCGCCCTGCCGTTCGTGGGCCGGGTCGAGGTGGTCGGGGACGCGCAGTCGCTGATGGCCCGCCTGGCCACCCGCACGCCCGACGTCCTGGTGGTAGGCACGCAGCGGGCCGTCGACACCGGGCTGTCCGCAGCCACGCAGGCGCTCCGGTCGCACCCGGGCCTGCCGGTGCTCGTGCTCGGTGCGCCCGACGACGCCGACAGCGTCCGGGCTGCCGTCGCCTTCGGGGCCCGCGGCTACCTGCGCTGGGACGCCAGCCCGATCGAGATGGGGCTCGGGCTCTCCCGGGTCGGTCTGCGCGCCGACGGCCGGATCCCGCAGCAGGCGACGGCGCCCGCCCCCGCGTGGAGCGGGGCCGCCCCGCTGGCCGGCTCCGCGCCCACCACGGTGCGGTCCACCGTGCGTGACGCCACCCCCGCCGCGGCGCTCTCCATGCGCGAGATGCAGGTGCTCACCGGCATGAGCCAGGGCAAGAGCAACGCCCAGATCGGCCGGGAGCTCTACCTCTCCGAGGACACCATCAAGACCCACGCCCGGCGGCTGTTCCGCAAGCTGGGTGCCAAGGACCGCGCCGAGGCGGTGGCCACCGGCTTCCGCCGCGGCATCATGACCTGAGCGGTCACCCGACCGACGAACGCACGCTGAGGGCCGTCTCCCGAGCCGGGAGACGGCCCTCGGTGCGTTCTCGCCCGCCTGTGCGCCGTGCCAGAGGGCCGACTCCCGGGAAGTAGGGCCCCGAAGACCGCGTCAGAGCCCGACTTCGCGGATATCGGTGTCCGGCAGCGGTCCGCGCAGGGACGACGGACGCGCTCGGCTCGGCAGGGGACGGCTCCTGGCCGCGCCGTCGTCCGGAGGACGACGGTGTTCTAGTCGTCGCGGGCGTGCTTGCCGGTGCGCCGGCCGCTGGGCTCGTCCCGCTCGGCGAGCGCGGCGACACCGTCGGCGTACCCGCTGGCGTAGTCCCAGCTGACGTAGTCGTCGGGGTTCGGGTCGAACGGCGGCTCGTGCCGGCCGGTCTGCCCCTCGTCGAGCAGCTGGCGCAGGTTCGCCTGCATCAGCGCCCAGTCGACGTGGTGCTCCTCCTCGCAGTCAGGGCAGTCGACCACGATGCCCTTGATGCCCGTCGGCTCCAGGAGGGTGCGGAAGACCTCGAGCTCGGCGAGGTCGTCGAGGACCCCGGCCCGCTCCTCCATCGAGAGCGGCGGAGGGGCAGGGCCGTCGGCGGAACCGAAGTCCGGCCCGAAGGCGTCGTCGAACGGAGACACGGTCACACGGTAGCCGCCGAGCGGGCGGAGCACCGCCCCCTCCGCGCCGCCGCCTACGATCAGGGCAGGTCCCGCGCGCCCGCGAGGTGTGTCGACCGGTGTCCGACCCAATCCGCGCCGAAGGGTGGCCGCGCACATGCAGCCCGACTCCATGCCCGAGCTGCCGGCGAAGTTCGCCCGCCTCGGGCTCACCTACGACGACGTCCTGCTCATCCCCGGGGCGTCCGACGTCGTCCCGGCGGAGGTGGACACCAGCAGCCGGGTCACCCGGCGCATCACCCTGGCGGTCCCGCTGCTCTCCAGCGCGATGGACACCGTCACCGAGGCCCGCATGGCGATCGCCATGGCGCGGGTCGGCGGCATGGGCGTGCTGCACCGCAACCTCTCCGCCGAGGAGCAGGCCGGCCAGGTCGACCTGGTCAAGCGGTCGGAGGCCGGCATGGTCACCAACCCGGTCACCTGCTCACCCGACAACACGCTCGCCGAGGTCGACGCTCTCTCGGCGCGCTACCGCATCTCCGGTGCGCCGGTCGTCGACGCCGACGGCGTCCTGCTCGGCATCGTCACCAACCGCGACATGCGCTTCGAGACCGACATGAACCGGCTCGTGCGGGACGTCATGACGCCGATGCCGCTGGTCACCGCGCCGGTCGGGGTCGACCCGGACACCGCCCTCGGCCTGCTCTCCCAGCACAAGATCGAGAAGCTGCCGCTGGTCGACGACGCCGGCCGGCTGCGCGGGCTGATCACCGTCAAGGACTTCGTCAAGCGCGACCAGTTCCCGAACTCCACCAAGGACGCCGACGGGCGGCTGGTCGTCGGGGCGGCGCTGGGCGTCGGCGAGGACGCCTTCAAGCGGGCCGGCCTGCTGGTCGACGCCGGCGTGGACGTGCTCGTCGTCGACACCGCGCACGGCCACCAGCGCGCGGTGCTGGACATGGTCGCCCGCGTGAAGCAGGAGTTCGGCGGCGAGCACGGCGTGGAGGTCGTCGGCGGGAACGTGGCCACCCGCGCCGGGGCGCAGGCGCTGGTCGACGCCGGTGTCGACGCGGTCAAGGTCGGGGTCGGCCCCGGCTCCATCTGCACCACCCGCGTGGTCGCCGGTGTCGGGGTCCCGCAGATCAGCGCGATCTACGAGGCGTGGCTGGCCGCCGGCCCGGCGGGGGTCCCGGTCATCGCCGACGGCGGGCTGCAGTACTCCGGCGACATCGCCAAGGCCCTGGTGGCCGGCGCCGACACGGTGATGATCGGCGGCCTGTTCGCCGGCGTCGAGGAGGCACCGGGCGAGCTGGTCTTCATGAACGGCAAGCAGTACAAGACCTACCGTGGCATGGGCTCGCTCGGCGCGATGCAGAAGCGCGGGAACCAGTCGTTCAGCCGCGACCGGTACTTCGCCGACGACGTCCTCTCCGACGACAAGCTCGTCCCCGAGGGCATCGAGGGCCAGGTGCCCTACCGGGGCGCGCTGGCCGGCGTCGCCCACCAGCTCGTGGGCGGCCTGCAGGCCTCGATGGGATACGCCGGTGCGGCCACCATCGCCGACCTCAAGGAGCGGGGTCAGCTGACCCGCATCACCTCCGCCGGGCTGGTCGAGAGCCACCCCCATGACATCCAGATGACCGTCGAGGCACCGAACTACCGGGGACGCTGAGCATGAACGTGCGCGACACCGTCGAGATCGGGCTGAACCGCTTCGCCCGCCGGGGTTACGACCTGGACGAGGTCTCCATCGTCCCGTCCCGGCGGACCCGCGACGTCGACGACGTCTCCACCGCCTGGCAGATCGACGCCTTCCGGTTCGACCTCCCGCTGGTGACCAGCCCGAGCGACGCCGTCGTCAGCCCGGCGACGGCGATCGCCGTGGGGCGCGCGGGTGGCCTGGGGGTGCTCAACGGCGAGGGGCTGTGGGCCCGCTACGACGACCCGGCGCCGGTCTACCGCGAGATCGCCCAGGCGGCCGCGGCGGGCGCGCCGCCGGTGGCGCTGCTGCAGAAGGTCTACGCCGAGCCGGTCAAGACCGACCTGATCGCCGCCCGCATCAAGGAGATGGGCGATGCCGGGGTGACGACGGCGATCCGGATCTCCCCGCAGCACACCGAGTGGCTGGCCCCGGCCGCGCTGTCGGCCGGGGTGGACCTGCTCGTCATCCAGGGCACGATCGTCTCGGCCGAGCACGTGACCAGCCAGGGTGACGCGCTCAACCTCAAGGAGTTCATCGCCGACCTCGACGTGCCGGTGATCGTGGGCGGCGCGGCGAACTACACGACCGCGCTGCACCTGATGCGCACCGGCGCGGCCGGCGTCATCGTCGGCGTGGGCGGCGACACCTACTCGACGACCGACGCGGTCATGGGCATCCGCGTGCCCCTGGCCAGCGCCATCGCCGACGCCGCCGCGGCCCGCCGCGACTACCTCGACGAGACCGGTGGCCGGTACGTGCACGTCATCGCCAACGGCCGGATCGAGACCAGCGGTGCCATCGCGCGCGCGCTCGCCTGCGGTGCCGACGCCGTCCAGCTGGGGGAGCCGCTGCGGGTCGCCGCCGAGGCGCCGGCCGGTGGCGTGTGGTGGGACTCCGTGGCCGCCCACCCCCGTCTGCCGCGCGGCGCGACGTCGGCGCCCGTCGAGCCGTCGGGCTCGCTGGAGCAGGTGCTGCTCGGCCCGGCGGAGTCCGCCGACGGCCGCACCAACCTGTTCGGGGCGCTCGCCCGCACGATGGCGAAGACCGGCTACTCGGACCTCAAGGAGTTCCAGCGCGTCGACCTGGTCATCGGGGGCTCGGAGAGCTGATGGACTTCCCGACCGTGCTCGTCGTCGACTTCGGCGCCCAGTACGCCCAGCTGATCGCCCGGCGCATCCGGGAGGCCGGGGTCTACTCCGAGATCGTGTCGTCGGAGGTGCCGGCCGAGGAGATCGTGGCCCGCAAGCCGGCTGCCATCGTGCTCTCCGGTGGCCCGTCCAGCGTCTACGCGCCCGAGGCCCCGCAGGTCGACCGCACCCTCTTCGAGTCGGGCGTGCCCGCCTTCGGCATCTGCTACGGCTTCCAGGCGATGGCCGCCTCGCTGGGCGGCACCGTCTCCCGCACCGGCGACCGCGAGTACGGCGGCACGCCGCTGACCGTCACCACGCAGGCGCGGCTGTTCGGCGACCTGCCGGTCGAGCAGAACGTCTGGATGAGCCACGGCGACGCCGTCAGCGCGGCCCCACCGGGGTTCACCGTCACCGCGACGTCGACGGGTGCGCCGGTCGCCGCGTTCGAGGACGTCGACCGCCGGCTCGCCGGGGTGCAGTTCCACCCCGAGGTGCGGCACACCGCGCACGGGCAGACGGTGCTCGAGCACTTCCTGTTCGACATCGCGGGCCTCGAGCCGACGTGGACGATGAGCAACGTCGTCGACGAGCAGGTCGCCGCGATCCGCGAGCAGATCGGCGACCGGCGGGCGCTGTGCGCGCTCTCCGGCGGGGTCGACTCGGCCGTCGCCGCGGCGCTGGTGCAGCGGGCCATCGGGGAGAAGCTCACCTGCGTCTACGTCGACCACGGGCTGATGCGGGCGGGGGAGACCGAGCAGATCGAGCGCGACTTCGCCGCGACCACCGGCGCGGACCTGCGGGTCGTCGACGCGAGCGAGCAGTTCCTCGCCGCGCTCGCGGGGGTGAGCGACCCCGAGGAGAAGCGGAAGATCATCGGGCGCGAGTTCATCCGGGTGTTCGAGCAGGCGGCGACCGACGTCGTCGCCGACGCCCAGGCGCACGGCGAGACCGTCGACTTCCTCGTGCAGGGCACGCTCTACCCCGACGTCGTCGAGTCCGGCGGCGGCAGCGGGACGGCGAACATCAAGAGCCACCACAACGTCGGCGGGCTGCCCGAGGACCTCACCTTCACCCTCGTCGAGCCGCTGCGCACGCTGTTCAAGGATGAGGTGCGCGAGGTCGGCCGGCAGTTGGGCCTGCCCGACCGGCTGGTGCAGCGCCAGCCCTTCCCCGGGCCGGGGCTCGGCATCCGGATCGTCGGCGAGGTGACCCGCGAGCGGCTCGACGTGCTCCGCCGGGCCGACGCCATCGCCCGCGAGGAGCTCACCGCGGCCAAGCTGGACGACGAGATCTGGCAGTGCCCGGTGGTGCTGCTGGCCGACGTCCGCTCGGTCGGCGTGCAGGGTGACGGCCGCACCTACGGCCACCCGGTGGTGCTTCGACCGGTGTCCAGCGAGGACGCCATGACCGCCGACTGGACGCGGCTGCCCTACGACGTCCTGGCGCGCATCTCCACCCGGATCACCAACGAGGTCGAGGAGATCAACCGGGTCACCCTCGACGTGACCAGCAAGCCGCCGGGCACCATCGAGTGGGAATGAGCAGAAGGACCCCGCTGCCCCGCATGCCTCGCACGCTCGACGCGGGTGCCTGCAGCGAGGCCTGACCCCGACCCTCGCTGACGCTCGGGTCGGGTCCCTGCAGGAGGGCCGCTCCAGCACGTCCCTCAGCCCCGCGGGCCTCAGGGCTGAGGGACGCGGACGGCGTGCGCGTCGGGCGGGGGTGTCCCGTACACGTCGGGGTCCCGTTCCGGGGCTGTCTCGGTGGTGAGATCGGCGGCCTCGATCCGGTCCCAGCGGAACCACCGCGGGGCCTCCCGCAGCCGGCACCACGCGACCAGGTACCACCGGTCACCGGTGCGGGCGAGCAGGTGCGGTTCCACCCGGCGGCGGGACACGGTGCCCGCGTCGTCCCGGTAGCGGATGGCGACCACCCGTCGTCGCAGGAGCGCCTCCTCGACGACGGTCGCCGGACCCGGTCGCCGCCGGTCGTCGCCGCGCACCCAGACCCGGCCGCCGAGGTGCAGTGCGGCCTCCCGTGCGACCGGCCCCATGACATCGAGGACCTTCTCCAGCGCGGCCCGGCCGTCCGCGGCGAACGGCGCCTCCGACGCCCCGGCCAGGGCGACCGCCAGCGCCACCGCCTGCGCGGGCGTGAGGTTGACCGGCGGCAGCGTCGCGGTCGCGTCGAGCACGTAACCGCCACCGGGGCCGGCGGTCGCCCAGATCGGCACCCCGGCCTGCTGCAGCGCAGCGACGTCCCGCTTGATCGTGCGGGGCGAGACCTCCAGCCAGTCCGCGAGCCGCTGCGCCGTCCGCCCCCGCGCCCCGGCGCGGCGGAGCTCCTCGGAGACGGCGTGCATCCGGTCCGTCCGGTTCATCGGCAGATCGTGGCAGAGACGGTGACAGGACGGTGTCACCATGCGCGCGGCACGGTGTTCCCATGACCGACATCGCGCTCTTCCACTCCGTCCTCGGCGTCCGGCCGGGGGTCCTCGACGCGGCTGACCGGCTGCGCAGCGCCGGGCACGACGTGCTGGTCGTCGACCAGTACGACGGCCTGGGGTTCGACGACTACGGAACGGCCGGGGCGCACGTCGAGAAGATCGGCTACCCGGCGCTGATGGCGCGGGCGGTGGCGGCGGTGCAGGACCTGCCCGACGGGTTCCTCGCCGCCGGCTTCTCCAACGGTGCGGGGATGGCGGAGTTGGTGGCCACGCGGCGGCGGTGCGCCGGCCTGCTGCTCTTCTCCGGCGCGCTGCCGCTGCAGGTGCTGGGCGCCGATCGCTGGCCGCAGGGGCTGCCCGCCCAGCTGCACTACACCGAGGGCGATCCGTTCCGGCGGCAGGAGTGGATCGACTCGGTGGTCGCCGATGCCCGCCGCGCGGGCGTCGAGATCGAGGTCCACGACCACCCGGGGACCGGCCACCTGTTCACCGACCCGAGCCTGCCGGCCGAGTACGACGCGGCGGCCACCGAGGTGCTGTGGGCGCGGGCACTCGACTTCTGCGCGCGCGTGGCCGCCCCGGGGTCGGCGCAGACGGGGGCTCCGGTCACCTGATCGGGGCTCCGGCGCGCCGGATGCGGTCACTTGTGGTGGGCTCGACGCCGGCCAGACCATCGAGGACCCGGAGGACGAGTGAGTTTCGCCCCGTGGCCTCTCCTGCCGAGCCTGGGCGTGCTCGCCGCGATGGCCGTCGTCATCGTGGTCGCCGGGGTCCGGCTCACCCGCGTCGCCGACTCCCTGGCCGAGCGCACCGGTCTCGGTGACGCGATCGGCGGCGCGCTGCTGCTCGGGGCGGTCACCTCGCTGCCGGGGAACGTCACCGTGCTCACCGGCGCGCTGGAAGGGGACGCCGGGTTCGCCCTGGCCAACCCGGTCGGCGGTATCGCCCTCCAGACGGTGTGGCTGGCGATCGCCGACCTCCTCTACCGCCGGGTCAACCTGGAGCACGCGGCGGCGTCGCTGCAGAACGTGCTGCAGTCGGTGCTGCTGAGCGCGATGCTCGCGGTGCCGGTGATCGCCTACGCCACGCCGGATCTCCGGCTGGGCTGGATCCACCCCATGACCTTGCTGATCCCCCTTCTCTACGCCTACGGGCTGACGCTGCTCCGGCGGATGCAGCGGGAGCCGATGTGGCAGCCCATCCACACGGACCAGACCGCCGACGACGACGAGGGCAACGGCAACGGCAACGGCAACGGGGATGGGGACGGCGACGGGGACGGCGAGGGGGACGGCGACGGGGACGGCGACGAGCGCTCGACCGCGCGCCTGTGGGGCCTGCTCGCCGCGCTCGGGCTGGTGACCGGTGTCGCCGGCTGGCTCGTGGGCCGGGCCGGGCTCAGCGTGATCGTGCGGGCCGACCTGGACAGCGGTGTCGTGGGCTTCACCCTCACCACGGCGATCAGCTCGCTGCCCGAGCTCGTCGTGCTGCTGACCGCGGTGCGGATGGGTCAGCTGACCCTCGGCGTCGGCAACATCGTCGGCGGGAACGTCTACGACATCCTGATGATCTCGGTCGCCGACGTCGGCTACCTGGAGGGGCCGATCTACCGGGACGCCGGCCCGACCAGCCTGGTCCTCGTCGGCGGCACGCTGGTGATGACCGCGGTGCTGTCCGCGGGGCTGCTCATGCGCGACCGGAAGTGGATCGGCTTCGAGGGCGTGTCGATCCCGCTGATCTACGTGGGCACCGTCGCCCTCGCCGTCGTCGGGTAACCACCCCGAGCACGCCGGAGGCCCGGGAGCGTGACAGCTCCCGGGCCCCCGGCGTGCACCCCCTCCCGCGGTCAGCGGCGGCCGCGCGCCTTCCACAGCTCCTTCACCAGCAACGCGATCCCGGCACCGATCAGGACGAGCCAGAGCAGGCCGGCATCGTCCAGCAGGCCCAGGGTGAGGTCCACGCCGGCCATCGTCGAGACCGCCAGGAGCACGAAGAACAAGCCGGGCACCAGGGCGAGGAGGTCCGGCTTCCGCCGCTCCGGGGGCTGCGGGTGGTCCTCGGTCGCCAGCGGCGCCACCATCTGCCACTGCTGCTCCTGCCACGCCGTCGGCGTGGTCGGGAACTCGCTGTAGTCAGCCACGGGACACCTCCACCTGTCCGATACCGGAGTCGATCTCGAGCACGATCTCGGCCTCGCCGTCGTCGGTCCACGCGGCCGCGCCCCTGCCGGGGTAGAAGCCGCCGACGGACCCGAGGGAGCCGAGGACGTCGCTCTCACCCAGCCCCTGGTCCACCCGGACGCGGGCGTCCGCGGAGGGGGGCAGGACGACGTGGACGTCGCCGACGCCGTGCTCGACGCGGATCTCGAGGGCGTCGGGGAGGTCGGTCATGGGGACGTCGGAGAGGTCGACGGTGAGGTTGCCGACACCCCCCTCGTAGACCTCGCGCACGTCGGCGACGGCCTGCGGTCGGTACGTGCGGTCGCCCACGCCGGCGTCGTTCGGCGCCGCGTCGGCGATCGCCAGCGCCACCGCCAGGATGATGCCGAGGGTGAGCAGCCCGCCGCGCGCGGTGCTGCCCTGGCTGAACGCGGCGACGAGCAGCCCGGCGCCGACCACCAGCAGGGCGGTCCCGAGGTAGCCGACGGCGCCGACGTCCCAGCCGGTGATCCGGTCGATCAGCGCGAGCGCTCCGACGACGATCAGCAGGCAGGCGATCGTGAGGCCGGGGACGGGCGAGCGGGGGCCGGCCGGCCCCCGGACGTGCGGCGCGGCGGGCTGCCCGGGCACCGGTTCGGCGGGCCCCTCCCTCCCGGCCGGCATGAGCAGCCAGAGCAGGAGGTAGACCAGCAGGCCGGTGCCACCGGCGAGCGCGAGGGCGACGAAGCCGACCCGCCACAGGAGCGCGTCGATGCCGGTGTACTCGGCCAGGCCACCGTTGACACCGCCGATGACCTTGTCGGTGCGGCTGCGGCGCAACTGGGGGCGGGCCGGTGGGCCGGGCGGCGGGGACCACGCCGGTGGCTCCACCGTGGGGGGAGCGGGAGGGGGTGGGGAGGTCATGCCACGAGCCTGCCCACCGGGCGGGCCGGACACCATCAGGGAACCCCCCGAACCGACCCTGGTTCCTCTTCCGGGGTGATCACCGGTGTCGGTGGCACCTCGCCCGGTGCGACGATCGTCGGGTGACCCCGACCGCCACGGCACCGCCGCGCCCGCCGCTGGTGCGCCCGCGCGACGGCCGGGTCGTCGCCGGGGTGGCGGCCGGAACCGCGGCCCACCTGCGCCAGGACCCCCTGGTGGTGCGGGTGGCCTTCGTGCTGCTGGCCACCACCGGGCTGGGCATCATCGCCTACGGGCTGCTCTGGATGACGATGCCGGTGGCCGCGCCCGGGGACCCGGCGGCGCCCGTGCAGCAGGGCTGGCGGCCGGCCGGCGTCCGCCAGTGGGTCCTGCTGGTGGTCCTCGGCCTCGCCGCGGCGAGCCTCCTCGGTCAGCTCACGGCCTGGACCAGCAGCGACGTGGTCCTGCCGCTCGTCCTGCTCGTCGGCGGCCTGGCCGTGATCTGGCGGCAGCTGGACACCGACCGGACGCTCGCCGTGCCGGCGGCCCGCTGGGTGCTGGCCGGCGGGGTCGCCGTCGTGGGCGTCGGGCTCTTCCTCCTGCTGGCGACCACCGGTCAGCTGGCCAACGCCCGCAACGGGTTCGCCGCCACCCTGCTGATCCTCACGGGCGTCGTCCTGGCGACCGCACCGCTGTGGCGCCGCCTGCTCGACTCCCGCGCCGAGGAGCGCGCCGCGCGCGTCCGGTCGGAGGAGCGCGCCGCGGTCGCCGCGCACCTGCACGACTCGGTGCTGCAGACCCTGGCCCTGATCCAGCGCAACGCCGACGAGCCCCAGGCGGTGAGCCGGCTGGCCCGCAGCCAGGAGCGCGAGCTCCGGGCCTGGCTGTACGACCCGGCGGCCGTCCGCGAGGGCGGCACCTGGGCCGGGCTCGTCGCGGGCATGGTCGCCGAGGTGGAGGCCGACCACGCGCTCACCGTCGACCCCGTCGTGGTCGGCGACGCCCCCGTCGACGAGGAGCTGGCCGCGCTCGGCGCCGCGACCCGCGAGGCCCTGGTCAACGCGGCCAAGCACGCCGGCGTCCCGTCCGCGGACCTGTACACCGAGGTGACCGCCGACCAGGTGTCGGTATTCGTCCGGGACCGCGGCAAGGGGTTCGACCCCGGCACGGTGCCCGACGACCGGCGCGGCCTGCGCGACTCGGTGCGCGGCCGGCTGGCGCGGCTGGGCGGCAGCACGCAGATCCGGTCGACGCCGGGGGAGGGGACCGAGGTGGAGCTGGTCCTGCCGAGGAAGGCCGTGGGCGGGCAGCGGCGGGAGCACCGCGGCGAGGCGGCCGCGGACAGGGCGGGAGCACCGCAGCGAGGATCGAGCGTGGAGCGGACCGACCGCGGAGGTGGCCTGGGCATGCGAACGAGGAGCGGAGCGCCGCGCGGCAGCGACGCGGGAGGCGGAGCATGACCCCGCGGGTGTTCGTGGTGGACGACCACGCGATGGTGCGCACCGGGGTGCGGGCGGAGCTCGGCGACGACGTGGCCGTCGTCGGCGAGGCGGCCGACGTCGCCGGCGCGGTCGAGGGCATCCGCGCCACCCGCCCCGACGTCGTGCTGCTGGACGTGCACATGCCCGGCGGGGGTGGGCGCGCGGTGCTGGAGACCCTACGGGGCGAGCTGCCGGACGTGCGGTGGCTGGCCCTGTCGGTGTCCGACGCCGCCGAGGACGTCATCGCCGTCATCCGCGCCGGGGCGCGCGGCTACGTGACCAAGACGATCTCCGGCCCCGACCTGCTCGACGCCGTCCGCCGGGTCGCCGACGGCGACGTCGTGTTCAGCCCCCGGCTGGCCGGCTTCGTGCTGGACGCATTCGCCGCCGGGGGAGCGGTCGCGCAGGCGCCGGCGGCCGAGGAGGCCAGCGACCCGGGGCTGGACCTGCTGAGCACCCGCGAGCGCGAGGTCATGCAGCTGCTGGCCCGCGGCTACACCTACCGCGAGATCGGCTCCCGGCTGTTCATCTCGGTGAAGACCGTCGAGTCCCACGCCTCCAACGTGCTGCGGAAGCTGCAGCTGTCCAACCGCAACGAGCTCACCCGCTGGGCGGCGACCAACCGGCTGCTCTGACCGGCGACGACTGGCCGCTCCACCGCCCCCCGGTCAGGATGTGTGGCGGACCACATCCCCGGGGAGAGGAGCTCCTACGTGCTGCGCACCCTGTCGCGCCCGCTCGTGGCCGGCGTGGAGAGGTACCTGCCAGGGGCCTTCGTCTTCGCCGTCGTCCTGACCGTGATCGTCGCGGTCCTCGCGCTGGTCTTCGGCGACATCGGCCCGGCCGAGCTGACCCGGGCCTGGGGCGACGGCCTGGCCGGTCTGCTGGCCTTCATGACGCAGGTGGCCCTCGTCCTCCTGCTCGGCTACACGCTGGCGCTCACCCGGCCGGTCAAGGCCGGGCTGACCCGCATCGCCGACGTCCCCAAGAGCCCGCGCGCGGCGTACGCGTTCGTCGCGCTCGTGTCGGCCGTCGCCTCGCTGATCAGCTTCGGGCTGGGGCTGGTGGTCGGCGGGGTGATCGCCCTCGAGGTGGGCCGGGCGGCCCGCCGCCGGGGGACCCAGCTGCACTACCCGCTGCTGGTCGCCAGCGCGTACTCCGGCTTCGCCGTCTGGCACATGGGCTACAGCGCCACCGGCCCGCTGGCCGCCGCGACGCCGGGCAGCTTCGTGGAGGCGGCGATCGGCCGCACCATCCCGATCAGCGAGACGGTCTACTCGCCCTGGAACCTCATCGCGATCGTGATCGCGGTCGCGGCCATCATCGGGACCGTCGTCCTCATGGCGCCCAAGGGGACGGACCGGATCGTCGGGGTGCCCGAGCGGATGGGCACGGAGGACCCGGAGGTCGACCTGAGGGCCCCGGGGACCCCGGCGGAGCGCATGGAGGCCTCCCGGGTGGTGACGCTGATCCCCGGCCTGGCCCTGCTGGGGTACCTGGGGGTCTACCTCGCGCAGGAGGGCTTCGACCTCACCCTCGACATCGTCAACTGGAGCTTCCTCGCCGCGATCCTGCTCATCGTGCGCAGTCCGGCGGAGCTGGCCGAGCTCGTGGGCGGGGCGGTGCGGACGGTGGGCGAGGTCCTGCTCCAGTACCCGCTCTACGCCGGGATCATCGGGATGATGACCGCCTCCGGGCTGGCGGCCCAGCTCAGCAGCTGGTTCACCGACATCGCCAGCCCCGGCACCCTGGGGCTGTTCGCGTTCCTGTCGGCCGGTCTGCTCAACCTGTTCGTGCCCAGCGGTGGCGGCCAGTTCGCCGTCCAGGCGCCGATCTTCCTGGACGCGGCGGATTCGATCGGCGTCGATCCCGCCGTCATCACGATGGCGATCGCCTACGGCGACCAGTGGACCAACATGATCCAGCCGTTCTGGGCGCTGCCGCTGCTGGCCGTCGCCGGGCTGGGGGTCCGGGACATCTTCGGGTTCACCGCCATCACCTGCCTGATCACCGGCATCGTCTTCGCCGGCACCCTGCTCGTGCTCGGCGGCGGCTGAGCGGCGCCACCGCCGAGCACGGCCGTCAGCGGAAGTGGCTCTTCGGGATGACCGCGTGCACGCCGACGGTCCGGTCGACCACCTGGGAGACCTCGAAGTCGACCGCGGCGGACAGGTACGCGTAGGCGACCGCGCGGTCCATCCCGAGGTCGTTCTGCAGGAAGTCCAGCGCGTGCACCACCGCCCGCCGGTTGGCGACGTCGAGGTCGCTGCCCTGGCCGGACCGGGCGCCGTCGGGGTCGGACAGGCCGATCGGGAGCCAGGACTCCGGCGTCTCCCCGAACGGGTAGCGGAACGCCACCGAGGGGGCGTCGGAGGTGTCCTTGCGGCAGACGGTCAGCCGGAACGTGAGGCGCAGCGAGCCCTCGAGGGCGGTGAGAGCCACCTCGCCGCTGCCCATCGACATGTGCGGGTCACCGACCGAGAAGAGCGCGCCGGGCGCGACGACCGGCACGTAGAAGGCCGATCCCACACCGAGCAGGTTCACGTCGATGTTGCCACCGCCCACAGTGGGCGGGATGGAGTTGACCAGCGGGTCGTTGAGCGCCGTCGCGTCCCCGACCGTCGCCACCGCCATGAGGCCGGCGAAGGGGTCGACCGGCCAGGAGACCGTGCCCTTCGGCCCGCGCGGCAGGGACGCCCGCACCACGCCGCCGCGGGCCGCCAGCGGGGTGAAGTGGGAGACGTTGCCGTACTTCATCGGGTCCCCGGTGCCGCGCCCGTCGGGTGTGGTGGGCATGACCTCGGCGGCGGTGATGTCGCCGGGGGTGGCGGCGAACGCCGCCGACAGCGCGCCCTTGCCGTGCCGGCTGGAGACGACGCCGTAGGGGACGCGGGGCAGGGCCGTCAGCAGCTCGATCTTGAGGACGTCGCCCGGACGGGCGCCCTCGACGTGCACCGGGCCGGTGACCACGTGCGGGCCGTCGGCGTCGAAGTTCCGGGGATGCCGGGCGTACTCCGCCGCGATGGCGACGGCGTCGTCGAGCACCTGCTCCCGGGGCACCCCCTTGCTGCCGAACCAGGCCACCGGGTCGCGCCCCTGGTCCTCGAGGATCCCTTCGTGGCTGACGGTGTCGATGGTGATCGTCCCGCCCGAGCGCAGGCGGGCCACCGGGGTGTCGGTGGTGCGCGGCAGGTAGCCCCACCGCACCTCGTCGGGTCGGGAGGGCAGGTAGACCTGGCCGTCGATCGGCCCCTTGCCCGGCTGGAGGACCTCCCGGGGCAGCCGCGTGCGCGGCGCGGGTGCCGCGGCGGCCGGGCCCGCCGTCGCCGCCCCCGCGGCCAGCAGCGCGCCGGTGGCCAGGGCGGCCTGCACGAACCCGCGGCGGCCGAGCCCCCGTTCGAGGCGCTCGGCCGCCTCCTGCGGGTCGGGTGCGGTGTGGTCCTGCGAGGTCGTCGTCAAGGGTTCTCCCGGTGCCGTCGGTGGGCGTCGGGGGAGTTCTACGGCCCGGGTGTTGCATCCGCGTGCCGCCGGCGTGACCCCGTGTTACGAGCTGGTTCCGCCCGGCGCTACGCGGCGAACGCCGCCCGCCGGAAGGCCTCGAACAGCGGCGGTGGTTGCGGGGAGGCCCACATCTGGTTGGTCAGGAGGACGGCCGTCGTGCCCGTGACCGGGTCGGTCCACCACGAGCTGCCGAGGCCGCCGTCCCAGCCGTAGGAGCCGGCGTGCCGCCCGCCCGGCTCGTCGGTGCGGCGGACGCCGATGCCCAGCCCCCACCCGCCGCCCTCGTCGTCCACCGGGCCGACCTGCTCGGTGGTCATGGCGCGGACCGCCGCCTCGCTCAGCACCCGCGTCCCGCCGGGGGCGCACCCCCGCGTCTCCAGCACCCGCGCGAAGGCGGCGAGGTCGCCGACCGTGGAGACCAGGCCGTCGCCGCCGTCGGGGAACGCGGGCGCCGACGACCACTGGCCGTCCGCCGCGTCGTACAGCTCCCGCGCCCCCTCGGGCCCCGGGGGCGTCCAGTGCGGCCCGATCCGGTCCCGGGCCGCCGGCGGCACCCCGAAACCGGTGCTGCGCATGCCCGCCGGACGGAGGATCCGCTCGTCCAGCACCGAGGGCAGGGGCTGTCCCGCGGCACGCGACACGAGGACGCCGAGCACGCTCGCGCCCAGGTGGTACAGCCAGCGGCTGCCGGGCTGGTGGGCCAGCGGCACCGAGCCGAGGCGGGAGATCCACTCGTCCGGTCCGGGTGCAACCTGCGGCGCGGGCGGCCCCACGTGCAGCCCGGCCGCGGCCAGCGCGGTCAGCGTCGGGGACGGCCAGGGAGCGGTGAAGTCCAGGCCGAGACCCAGCCGGAGGGTGAGGACGTCGCGCAGCGTGATCGACCGCTCCGCCGGCACCGTCCCCGCGGCCGCGTCGGCGGGGTCGACGAGCACCTGCCGGCCGGCGAGCTCGGGGAGGAGCGGGTCGACGGGTCCGTCGAGGGCGAGGACGCCCTCGTCGACGAGGGACATCGCCGCCGCGGCGACGACCGGCTTGGTCGTCGAGGCGATGCGGAACACGGTGTCCGGCCGCACGGCGTCGTCGCTGCCGGGGACGTGCACGCCGGCCGCGCCGGTGGAGACCGGCTCACCGTCCCGGCCGACCCACCAGGCGGCGCCCGGCACCTCCCCGGCGGCGACCGCCCCGGTGACCGCTGCCTCGACCCGTTCCGCACGCTCTCTCCCACCGTCCACGTGGGGTGGACCGGTGGCGGGGCCGGAACTCATCGCCTCAGGCGGTGTGCACCACGTGGAAGGCCTCGGCGAGGCGGCCTGCCGGCAGGCCGAGCCGCTGCGCGGTCTGCTGCATCCAGGCGGTGACGAAGCCGTCGAGGTCCTCCAGGTGGCTCACCTGGGTGACGTGGCGCCGGAGCGCCGACAGCTTCCGGCCGAGCACGTCGGTGACGTCGACGGCGTGGTCGGCGCGCGGGCTGGCGCCCAGCCACACCTCCGCGACGCTCCACGCGTCCAGCCCCTCGTCGGCCAGCAGCTCGGGAAAGGCGAAGGGGTTGCGGGCGTCGGGGTAGACCGCGCGCAGCGTCGACTCGCCGACCGTCATGTGGTCGGGGTGGCTCGCCCCGATCCGCTCCCAGAACCGCTCGGGAGAGCTGGTCAGCACCCGCTGGGGTCGCACCTGCCGGATGACCCGGGTGATGTCCCGGCGCAGGTCGAGGGTGAGCTCCAGCCGGCCGTCGGGGTGGCCGAGGAAGCGGACGTCGGTGACGCCGACCTCCGCGGCCGCCGCGACCTGCTCGGCCCGGCGCAGCGGTCCCATCTGCTCCCGCGGGGTGTCGTCGAACCCGCCCGCGTCGCCGTCGGTGACGATCAGGTAGGTCACCTCCGTGCCGGCCGCCGTCCAGGTCGCCACGGTGCCGGCGCTGCCGAAGTCGACGTCGTCGGGGTGGGCGAGCACGCAGAGGGCGCGCTCGACGTGCTCGGCAGGCGGGGTGGGGAGCGGGGAGGTCACCCGGCGGAGCCTAGGTGGGCCGGGCGCGTGCGCCGGGCGCCGGTCGCGCAGACTCCGTGCGTGCCCGCTTTCACGCTCTCGGTCGCGCTCCGGTCCTCCGCCCCGCTGGACGACGCCAGGGTCGACGAGCTCCGGGCCGTCCTCGCCCCGGGCGACCCGGAGCTGCGGTTGTGGCGGGAACCCGACCGCGCGGTGCTGCGGGTGGCGACGGAGCGGGAGGCCGCGGACCTCGACGCCGCGCTGGTGCTGGGCATGCAGCTCGCAGACGAGGCGAACGAGGCCTGCCCGGGCCGGGTGTTCGAGGTCGCGGCGATGGGCGACGAGGACTCGCAGGTCTGGCGCAGCGGCCCCTAGGCCCCGTCCAGAGGCTCGCCGTGAGCGTGCGAGGGGTGAGGAGGACGGGGTCCTTCTTCAGAGGCGGCCGCGGCCCTGGCGCAGCAGCATCATGCCCAGCGCGGCGCCGTCCGGGCCCAGCGCCGAGCGGAACCGGGACAGGACCTGCTGCTCGCGGGAGAGCGAGAGCCGGGTCCCGCCGGACGCGGCGCGCAGCGCGCCGATCTCCTGGCTGATCTCCAGCCGGCGGCGGACGAGCTCGATGATCTCGGCGTCGCAGGCGTCGATCGCGCCGCGGAGCGCACCGATGCGCTCGGCCGGGTCTGCGGGAGCGGTCGGGCCGGCGGCGGTGGAGGAGGCGGTGAGGGTGCTCATCGGATGTCCTTCGGGTTGGTGGGACCGGGACCCGGAGAACGAGAAACGCCCCGGGCTCCTCGGGCCCGGGGCGTCAGTTGCGGCGTGTGCTCAGCCAGCGGTGACGGACACCGGACTCCGGTGACCGTAGAAAAAGCTGACCGTGGCGAGCACGAGGGGGAGTCTGCCACAGCCGCGCGGCCGGAGCCGGACGCGGTCGCCCCCGGGGCGGGTGGTGCGGCTGGTCCCGGGCCCGTCGGGACGGTCACCCGTCCGGCTTACAGTGGCGGTCTCATGAGCAGCAGCCTCCAGCAGTCCCTCCCCGGCACCGCCGCCCTGCAGCGCTCGGCTCCCGGCTCGCTCGGGCGAGAGCTGGACCGGATGCTGGCGGGGCTCAACGGCCCGCAGCGCGACGCCGTCGTCCACGAGGGCAGCCCGCTGCTCATCGTCGCCGGCGCCGGGTCGGGCAAGACCCGCGTGCTCACCCACCGGATCGCCTACCTGCTGGGCGCCCGCGGGGTGCAGCCGGGGGAGATCCTGGCGATCACCTTCACCAACAAGGCTGCCGGTGAGATGAAGGAGCGGGTCGCCGCGCTGGTCGGGCCGCGGGCGCGGTCGATGTGGGTGTCGACCTTCCACTCGATGTGCGTGCGCATCCTGCGGGCCGAGGCCGCCAAGCTGGGCATGAAGTCGTCGTTCACGATCTACGACCAGGGCGACTCGATCCGGCTGATGACGATGGTCGCCCGCGACCTGGACCTCGACGCGAAGCGCTATCCCGGCCGCAGCCTGTCCAACCAGGTCTCCAACCTGAAGAACGAGCTCGTCGACGAGGAGTCGTTCAGCCCCCAGACGGCGCCGGAGAAGGTGCTGAAGGAGGCGTACACGCTCTACCAGCGGCGGCTGCGCGAGGCGCACGCCATGGACTTCGACGACCTGATCATGACGACGGTCCACCTGCTGCAGGCGTTCCCGGACGTCGCCGAGCACTACCGCCGCCGGTTCCGGCACGTGCTGGTCGACGAGTACCAGGACACCAACCACGCCCAGTACATGCTCGTGCGCGAGCTGACCGGCACGGGCGAGGGGCCGGTGCCGCAGGCCGAGCTGTGCGTCGTCGGTGACGCCGACCAGTCGATCTACGCGTTCCGCGGCGCGACGATCCGCAACATCGACGAGTTCGAGCGCGACTACCCGCAGGCGACCACGATCCTGCTGGAGCAGAACTACCGCTCCACCCAGCGGATCCTCAAGGCCGCGAACACGGTCATCGCCAAGAACACCGGCCGCCGGCCGAAGAACCTGTGGACCGACTCCGGCGACGGCGAGCTGATCGAGGGCTACGTCGCCGACAACGAGCACGACGAGGCCGCGTGGGTCGCCGAGCAGATCGACGCCCTGGTCGACGAAGGCGCGTTCCAGCCGAAGGACATCGCGGTCTTCTACCGCACGAACAACGCCTCCCGCGTGTTCGAAGAGGTCTTCATCCGCGTCGGCATGCCGTACAAGGTCGTCGGCGGGGTCCGGTTCTACGAGCGCAAGGAGGTCCGCGACGCGCTGGCCTACCTGAAGCTGGTCGCCAACCCGGCCGACGTCGTCAGCCTGCGCCGGATCATCAACGTGCCCAAGCGCGGCATCGGCGACAAGGCCGAGTCCTGCATCGAGTCGTTCGCCGACCGGGAGCGGATCGCGTTCGGCACCGCGCTGCGGCGCTGTGCCGAGGTGCCCGACCTGGCCACCCGCTCGCTCAAGGCGCTGCAGGAGTTCGTGTCGCTGCTCGAGGAGTTCGAGCAGCTGGTGGAGACCGGCTCCGGCCCGGCCGCGCTGCTGGAGAGCATCCTCGACCGCACCGGCTACCTCGCGGAGCTGCAGGCCAGCACCGATCCGCAGGACGAGGGCCGGGTCGACAACCTCAACGAGCTCATCTCGGTCGCCGCCGAGTTCGAGGCCGCGAACCCCGGCGGCTCGGTCACCGACTTCCTCGAGCAGGTCTCGCTGGTCGCCGACGCCGACCAGATCCCCGTCTCGGGCGACGAGGCCGGCGTGGTCACGCTGATGACCCTGCACACCGCGAAGGGGCTGGAGTTCCCGGTCGTCTTCCTCACCGGTATGGAGGACGGCGTCTTCCCGCACCTGCGGGCCCTGGGTGACCCGCGCGAGCTGGAGGAGGAGCGCCGGCTGGCGTACGTGGGCATCACGCGGGCGCGGCAGCGGCTGTTCATCTCGCGGGCGACGGTGCGCACCAGCTGGGGGCAACCGGCCTACAACCCGCCGTCCCGGTTCCTCGACGAGATCCCGGCCGAGACCATCCACTGGGAGCGCACCGACCCGGTGCCCGCCCCGTCGACCGGCTACCGGTCGGCGCAGACGCGGGTGGCGGCCACCGGCCTGTCGACGGGTGGTCTGCGGGGCGGGGCCGGCAACCGCCAGGTGATCAGCGTCGAGGTCGGCGACCGGGTCAGTCACGACGCCTTCGGGCTCGGCACGGTGGTGGAGGTGACCGGCGTGGGGGACAAGGCCCAGGCCACGGTCGACTTCGGTTCCGGCGGCATCAAGCGCCTCGTCCTCCGCTACGCCCCCCTCGTCAAGCTGTAAGGCTCCGGCCGGTCCTCAGGAACGGGGGCCGGAGGCTTCCGCGACCGGAGGACGACGCGCCGCTCCCGGGGTCGGCATGCCGAGGCCCCCCGCTGTGGTGGCATGCGGGTCGAGCCGCGCCACCGGGCGTCGAGCCGCGCCATGACGCGGCTCGACGTTCCGTGCAGCGGCTGGACGTGCCGTTCGTGCACGCCCCCGGCACCGCAGGACCGCGCGAGCGGGAAGCGCCGCAGGACGCCGGCCCGACCGACGTCCGGGGGCTCGTCGCCCCCCTGTCGAGCTCGGACCTGAGTGGCCCGGAGACCGACGGGTCAGACGCTCGCCCCGCGGTCGGCCAGCCAGGCCCGGGGGTCGATCGGACGCCCGTCCATCCCGCCGCGGTGGATCTCGTAGTGCAGGTGGGGCCCGGTCGACTGGCCCTCGTTGCCGATCTTGGCGATCTGCTCCCCGGCGGTGACGATGTCGCCCGCGGAGACGCTGTAGTAGCGCATGTGCCCGTAGATGTGCACGTTGCCGTCGGCGTCCTGGATGTAGACGGCGTTGCCGTACCCCGAGGCGCGTCCGGCCCGCACGACGACGCCGTCGGTGGCGGCGACGATGGGCGTGCCGAGCGGCGCCGCCAGGTCCAGGCCGTAGTGCATGGTGCCCCAGCGCCGGCAGAAGCAGGTGGTGAGCGTGCCCTGCGTCGGAGCCACGATCTTGGGCTGGCGGGCGGCGCGGGAGGCGGCGAGCTCGCTGAGCCGGGCCTGGGCCTCGGCCTCGGTGATGCCGCGCCGGGCGTCGGCGCCCTCGAGGCCGCCGGCGAAGCTCACCTCGGTGGTGACGCCGAGGCCGTAGTCGGACGCGGAGGCGGAGACGTCCGGGCGGTCCCCGGTCGCGGCCGGGATCCCGGCGAGCACGGCGCCGGCGACGAGGGCGGCGAGCCAGAGGGGGGCGCGACGGCCCGGCGGGTGCGGAAACCGGCGGCGCGCGCGCGGCTCGGCCGGGGTGGTGAGCTCGGCGGGGGGCGGCGTCGGGGCCGGCGCGCGCACGGGGCCCTCGACGGCGGCGCGCGGCCGGGGCACCACGGCGACGTCGGCGCGTGGTCCCTCCAGCACCTGAGCACTGCTGCGAGACACGGCGTACCTTCCGGACGACCTGGCCGGCGAGCGCCCGGTGGGCGGTCGTCGGGGGAGCGACGACGGCGAGGACGCCGTCAGTGGCGTCCGCCGGTCATCCCGGCGCCGTGATCGGACCGTAACGATCCGTGAGTACGCGACCAAGCACCGAACGCTGCGTGTCGCGATGTGTGCACGTCGTCTCGTCGACGGGTCGACACGGCACGCCTCCGCCGCGCGGGCCCCGCTGCTCCGGGGCCGGGCGGATCAGGCGACGGCAGCCACCGGCGCGCCGGGCGCAGCGGGTTCGCCGACGCCGGCGAGGGTGGCCGCCACCTCGTCCAGGACACCGCGGTGGATGGGCAGCGACATGTGCCCCACGCCCCGGAACAGCACGTTGCGGGCGCCCAGATCGGGGTGGTCGCACCGCGCCGAGTGCGTGGGCAGCACCACCTGGTCCAGGTCGCTGTACACGGCGGTGACACGGGTCCGGCAGGTCGGCGCCGGGTGGTCCAGCTCCCGCAGCAGCGGCGATCCGGGGCGCAACTGGCGCACCAGCGGCGTGGGCAGTGCGTGGGCCAGGATCGAGCCCCGGTGGGGCGTGCCGAGGGTCACGAGCGTGCCGACCCGGCGATCGCCACCCTGCCGCTGGACGTGGTAGCGGGCGATCAGCCCGCCGAGGCTGTGCCCGACGACGTGCACCCGGTCGTAGCCGGTCTGCTCGCAGATCCGCTCGATGTGCTCGCCCAGGGCCGCGGCGCCGCGCGCGATGTCGGTGAGGAAGGGGCTGTAGTTCCACGAGCAGACGGCGGCGAACCCGCGCCGGCGCAGGCTCCGCCGCATGACGGCGAAGACCGAGCGGTTGTCGATCAGCCCGTGCACGAGCAGCACCGGGGTGCGGGCGGACAGCGGATCGGTGGCGAGCAGGGCCCGCGCGACGGGTGGCTGGGCGCCGGTCCGCCGGCACGGGTCGGGGCGCAGCTGCTCCATCCGGGTGCCGAGGGGGTACAGGAGGGCGTGTGCGCCGACCCAGGCGAGCTCGGTGAGGCCGCCGACGATCCCGGCGGGCGAGCAGAGCGCGCGCAGCCCCCGTGGCGTGGCCTCGGCGTCGTCCGCGGTGTGCCACTCTGGACCGGGGTCCAGTTCGCTCGATGGGCGCATGGCTGCCCTCCCGTTGGAGCCTCCGGCGGAGCACGGCTCGTGCCGTCCCGCCGGCCGGCGGTGCTCGGGTGTGTGTGCTCCGTTCACCGCACGGTAATGCGGGGGTGTGGCGGTCGTCACACGAACGTCACCGACGAGCCGCCGATCGAGTCCGGTTCGTGACATGCAGCAGAGGGGGAGACGTGTCCACCCGCGACGATCGCGCCCGGGCCGACCGGACCAGGGGCACCGCCCGCCGAGGACCCGCGGGGGCGTCGGCAACCACGCCGTCGCCGGTCGACGGGGACCGGGTGGTCGTCGGTGCCGTGCCGCCCTCGGTGCGGCTCTGCGGACTGCTGCTCGTGGTCGCCGGCCTGGCCGGTGTCCTCGCCGCCGTGCCGACCTACCTCGTCGTCGGCGGGGAGGAGCTGCGCCAGGTGCGGGGGTTCGGCGGTGCGCTCGCGACCCTCCTCGTGCCCGCCGTCCACCTGGCGGTGGGGGTCACGCTGCTCCGCCGCGCCGTCCCGAAGTTCGGGCTGGCCTACGCCGCCGTGGCCGGTGCGCTGTCGGTGGGGGAGCTGCTCATCGAGCTCTACCGGGGGAGCAGTTCGACGGCCCGGCCCGGCGTGGAGGTGCTGGCGGGTGAGCGGGTGCTGACCAGCGGCGTCCAGATCGGCGCCGGCTGGGTGCTGGGCGTCGTCGCGCTCGTCCTGACGGTGCTGGCCGGCGCCGTCGCCGTGGCGGCCTGGGGGCGGACGGTGATGGAGGACCGCGGACCGCTGGAGCCGATCCGCTCCGTGCTGGCGGGCGCCGCCGTGCTGCTGGGGGTCGTGGCCGTCCTCTGCCTGGCGCTGCCGCCGGCCGACGTGCCCCAGGAGCTGCGCATCGACCCCGTGACCGGCATGCGGGTCGTCGTGACGCAGGAGGGGCCTCAGGCGCTGCTCGAGCGGCCGGGGCTCGCGCTGCTCGGCGGGCTGCTGCTGGCCGGTGCGCTGCTGCTCTGCGCGGTCGTCGCGCCGTCGCTGCGCCCCCGGCTGGGGGCGGTCGGGGGGCTGCTCGCCGTCGCCGTCACCGTGCTCGGCGCGGGGCTGGAGGGCCTGCGGGACGCCGTCTCGTCCGACGAACTGGTCTGGACCGTTCCCGGCATCGGCCTGCTCGCCGCGGGGCTGGGCCTGCTCGGCCTGACGGTGGTCACCTGGCGGGCGCGGCGCACCGGGGCGTGACCCGCGCCACTCCGCCGGCCCGGGAGCTCCTAAGCTGCCTGCCGTGGTGGACGAACGCATCCGGGTGGTCATCGCCAAGCCGGGACTCGACGGGCACGACCGCGGGGCCAAGGTCGTCGCACGGGCACTGCGCGACGCCGGGATGGAGGTCGTCTACACCGGCCTGCACCAGACGCCCGAGCAGATCGTCGAGACGGTCGTGCAGGAGGACGCCGACGCCGTGGGCCTCTCCGTCCTCTCCGGCGCCCACATGACGCTCTTCGCCCGGCTCGCAGAGCTGCTCCGGGAACGCGGCGTCGACGACGTCGTCGTCTTCGGTGGCGGCATCATCCCGGAGGACGACGTGCCCGAGCTCCAGCGGCTCGGCGTCACCGGCATCTTCACGCCCGGGGCCACCACCACCGAGATCGTGGAGTGGGTGCGCACCCACGTGGGCGAGCCGGCCGGCGCCTGAGGGGCCCCACGGCGCGGTGACCAGCGCGAACGGGTGAGCGGTCCTGTGATGCAGCCCACGCCGGGCCCCCCTCGTCGCCGCCCGGGGCAGCGTTCCGGTGGCCAGCGGTCTACGGTGCCTTTTCGTGGATCTCTTCGAGTACCAGGCCCGTGACCTGTTGGCCTCGCACGGTGTCCCCGTGCTCCCCGGCGGCGTCGCCGAGACCCCTGAGCAGGCGGAGGCGATCGCCCGGGAGATCGGGCAGACCGTCGTCGTCAAGGCGCAGGTGAAGACCGGCGGCCGCGGCAAGGCCGGTGGCGTCAAGCTCGCCGACAACCCCGAGGACGCCAAGGCGCGTGCCCAGGACATCCTCGGGCTGGACATCAAGGGCCACATCACGCACCGCGTGATGGTGGCCCAGGCCAGCGACATCGCCGAGGAGTACTACTTCTCCTACCTGCTCGACCGCTCCAACCGCACCTTCCTGGCCATGGCCTCGAAGGAGGGCGGCGTGGAGATCGAGCAGCTCGCCGTCGAGCGCCCGGAGGCGCTGGCCCGCATCCCGATCGACGCCACGGTCGGCGTCGACAGCCAGAAGGCCGCCGAGATCGTCGACGCCGCCGGCTTCCCCGCCGAGGTGCGCGACCAGGTGATCGCCATCGCCGTCCAGCTGTGGGACACCTTCGCCAAGGAGGACGCCACGCTGGTCGAGGTCAACCCGCTCGCCAAGGCGCCCGACGGCACCGTCCTCGCCCTGGACGCCAAGGTCACCCTGGACGAGAACGCCGGCTTCCGGCACGCCGAGCACGCCGCGCTCGAGGACGCCGCCGCCGCCGACCCGCTCGAGGCCGCGGCCAAGGAGAAAGACCTCAACTACGTCAAGCTCGAGGGCGAGGTCGGGATCATCGGCAACGGTGCCGGCCTGGTCATGAGCACCCTCGACGTCGTCGCCTACGCGGGTGAGGACTTCGGCGGCGTCAAGCCGGCGAACTTCCTCGACATCGGCGGCGGCGCCTCGGCCGAGGTCATGGCCAACGGCCTGGGGATCATCCTCTCCGACCCGGCCGTGAAGAGCGTCTTCGTCAACGTCTTCGGCGGGATCACCGCCTGCGACGCCGTCGCCAACGGCATCGTCGCCGCCCTGCAGCAGCTGGGCGACCAGGCCACCAAGCCGCTGGTGGTCCGCCTCGACGGCAACAACGTGGAGGAGGGCCGGCGCATCCTCGCCGAGGCCAACCACCCGCTGGTCAGCCTCGAGGACACGATGGACGGCGCCGCGCGCCGGGCCGCCGAGCTCGCCGCCGCCTGATCGCCCCGACTCCGGACAGGACACCACTCAGATGTCGATCTTCCTCAACGAGAACAGCAAGGTCATCGTCCAGGGCATGACCGGCTCCGAGGGCATGAAGCACACGCAGCGCATGCTCGCCTCGGGCACCGCCATCGTCGGGGGCGTCAACCCGCGCAAGGCCGGCCAGTCGGTCGACTTCGACGGCACCAGCGTCCCCGTCTTCGGCGGCGTCGCCGAGGCCATGAAGGAGACCGGCGCCGACGTCAGCGTCATCTTCGTGCCGCCGCCGTTCGCCAAGGCCGCCGTCATCGAGGCCGTGGACGCCCAGATCGGGCTCGCCGTGGTCATCACCGAGGGGATCCCGGTGCACGACTCGACCTACTTCTGGGCGCACGCCCAGGGCGGCTCGACCCGCATCATCGGCCCGAACTGCCCCGGCCTGATCAGCCCCGGGCGCAGCAACGCCGGCATCATCCCGGCCAACATCACTAAGCAGGGCAAGATCGGCCTGGTGTCGAAGTCCGGCACGCTGACCTACCAGATGATGTACGAGCTGCGGGACATCGGTTTCTCGACCGCGATCGGCATCGGCGGCGACCCGGTCATCGGGACGACGCACATCGACGCGCTCCAGGCGTTCCAGGACGACCCGGAGACCGAGGCCATCGTGATGATCGGTGAGATCGGTGGCGACGCCGAGGAGCGGGCCGCCGACTTCGTCAAGGCCAACGTCACCAAGCCGGTCGTCGGCTACGTCGCCGGCTTCACCGCGCCCGAGGGCAAGACCATGGGCCACGCCGGCGCCATCGTGTCCGGCTCGGCGGGCACCGCCCAGGCGAAGAAGGAGGCCCTCGAGGCCGCCGGTGTGCGCGTGGGCAAGACGCCGTCGGAGACCGCGCAGCTCATGCGGGAGATCGTCGGCTCCTGACCTCCCCGGCCGCCACGCTGCCCGGTGACCGCACTGGTCACCGGGCAGCGGTGCGTCCGGGAGGTGCCGACGGGCGGCAGCAAGCCGTTGCGCGGGCCGCGCCCCGACCGCCACGATCGACGAGCACCTGATCCGTCCGGAGGAGATCCAGTGACCGCGAGCCAGCCCCCGCAGCCGCCCGAGGGTGGCCGACCTCCCGCGGGTGCGCAGCCGCCCGAGGAGCTGGGGCACGAGGCTCCGCGGTCCGCGGACCCTGCGCCACAGGGAGGGGAGCAGGGGCCGCACCACCAGCCGCAGGGCGGCCAGGCCCACGGGCAGCCCGCTTACGGCCAGCAGTACGGCCAGGCCCAGTACGGCCAGCCCCCGTACGGCCAGCAGTACGGGCAGCCCGCCTACGGCCAGCAGTACGGCCAGGCCCAGTACGGCCAGCCCCCGTACGGCCAGCCCCCGTACGGCCAGCAGTACGGGCAGCCCGCCTACGGCCAGCAGTACGGCCAGCCCCCGTACGGGCAGCCCCCGTACGGGCAGCCGCCGTACGGTGCGCCCCAGCAGCCCTATGGCCAGCCGGTCCACGGGGCTCCCGGCTACGGGCCACCCTTCGCCGGCCCCGGGCACCCGGGTGGCCGGCGACCGGGCGGCGCCGAGTTCTCCTTCGATCCCAAGCGGCTGGCCTGGACCGACCACGCCGTCGCGGGCGGCACGCTGTTGTTCCTGCTCGTCGCCTTCCTGCCCTGGTGGCGGTTCGGGGACGCGACCTTCGGCGTGACGTTCAGCGGGTTCGAGGACGGCATGGTCCGCGCCGCTTTCATGTTCCTGCTCCTCGCCACGACCTGGGCGGTCCTGCCGGCCTTCGTCCGGACGACGCTGAGCTTCCCGCGCTCCGCGGTGACCGTCGGCCTGGCCGGTCTCGGCCTGGTCCTCGCCCTGTTCTCGTGGTTGGACACCCTGCGGTACGCCTTCTCGTTCTGGGCGCTGCTGGGCTTCCTGGCCGCGGCCGCCGTCACCGCGTTCGCGGTGGTGGCCCTGCGGCGCGAGCTGCGCGAACGGCCGGCGCGGCCGGCCACCCCGCACCCCGGCGGGCAGTGGGCCGGCCCGGGCCCCGGGCAGCCGTACCCCTACGCGCCGTACGGGACGGGGCCCTACCCCTACCCGGCGCAGCAGGCACCCCCGCCGTGGCCATCGCACCCCGGCGCGGAGCAGGGCCCGGCCGCGGGATCCGGCGGGCCCGGGGGGTCGACCGCCTCGGGCGAGGCCCCGGGCACTACGCAGAGCGAGCGTCCCGGCACGGATACCTGATCGGCGAACCGGCGCGCCCCTCCCGGGACGGCCGGCTCCGGCGCGTGCGGCGGACATCCGCAGGAGCGGCTTGCGAGAGTGGAGGGGTGGTCCCCCTGCTCGCACGCCTGCCCTTCCGGCGGGACGACGGGTCCACCGGGCGACCTGCGCCGCCGGCGGTCCTGGCAGCCCTCGCCGCGGCCGCCGTCACGGCCGCCGGGGTGGCCGGCCTCTGGCTGGCGCTGGTGGTCGTGCAGGCGCTGGATCCGGCCGGTGGCATGTCGGCGGGTGGATCGGCATCCCTCGCCACCCGGCTGTGGCTGCTCGCCCACGGGGCCGAGCTCCGGCCGGCCTCGGGCTCGCTGGTGCTGGCCCCCCTGCTGCTGACCCTGCTGGCCGCCCGTGGCCTCTGGTGGGCCGGGCGGGTGGCCGTTCGGGTCCTGGACGACGAGACGTCGGCCCCGGCGGTGGTCCGCGCGGCGTCCCTGGTCGTGCTCGTGCACCTCGCGGTCACCTGGCTGCTGGCGCTGGTCGTGGACGACGCGACGGCGGGGATCGGCTGGCCGCGCACGCTGGCGGTCCCCGCCGGTCTGACCCTGGTCGCCGTCGGGTGGGGCGCGGGGCGGGAATCCGGGCTGCTCGACGCCGGGCTGGACCGGTTGCCGGGTGTCGTCCGCCCTGTCCTCCGCGGAGTGCTCGCCGGGTTGCTCGCCGCGCTGGCGCTGTCCCTCGTGGTCGTCGCCGTGGCGCTCGCCAGCGACGCGGGCGGCTACGCGGCGCTCTCGCGCGCGCTCGGCGGGGCGGGCGCGGGCGCCGTCGGGCTGCTGGGGCTGAGCGCGCTCTACCTGCCGAACGCGGGGATCGCCGTCCTCGGGCTGGCGGCGGGCCCCGGCTTCTCCGTGGGCACCGGCACGCTCGTGTCGGTGCACGGCGTCACGCTGGGCAGCGTGCCCGCCCTCCCGCTGCTCGCGGCGCTGCCGGACACGCAGGCGGTGCCGCTGGTCGCCTTCGTGTCGCAGGCGATCCCCGCCGTCGCGGGGCTGGTGGCCGGCAGCACCGTGGGCCGCTGGTTCACCGACCGGGACGGCGGTTCGGTGATCGCCGGGCTGGCCGGTCTGCTGGCCGGTTCGCTGCTCGGGCTGGTCACCGGGGTGCTCGCCTGGGCCGCCGGCGGTGCGCTCGGCGACGGCGCGCTCGCGGTGGTCGGCGCCCCGCCCGTGGCCACCGGCATCGCGCTGGCCGCGCAAGCCGGGATCGCCGCGGCGCTCGCCGGCGCGGTGACCCGCTGGCGGGCGCTGGGCTGAAAGCGGCCCCGTCGAGAGGCTCGCGCCGAGCCTGCGAGGCGGGAGGACGACGGGGTCCTTATAGGGTCGACGCCGTGCCCGCCGACGAGCCTCCTGCCCGGGCACGGGTCGTCGTCCTGCTGTCCGGCACCGGGTCGCTGTGCGCCGCGCTGCTCGACGCCACCGACGACCCCGCCTACCCGGCCGCCGTGGTCGCCGTCGGCGCCGACCGGAACGCCCCCGGGCTGGAGCACGCCCGCCGGCGCGGGCTGCCCACGTTCGTCTGCGCGCTCGGCGACCATCCCGACCGCGCCGCCTGGGACCGCGCGCTGGCCGAGCGGATCGCCGGGTTCGGGCCGGACCTGGTCGTGTCGGCCGGGTTCATGAGGATCGTCGGCCCCGCAGTGCTCGCCGAGTTCGAGGGCCGGCTGATCAACACCCATCCGGCGCTGCTGCCGGCCTTCCCCGGGGCCCACGCGGTGCGTGACGCCCTGGCGGCGGGGGTGGCGACGACCGGGTCGACCGTGCACCTGGTCGACGCCGGCGTCGACACCGGCCCGGTGCTGGCCCAGCGCGAGGTGCCGGTGCTGCCCGGGGACGACGAGGCGACGCTGCACGAACGGATCAAGGCCGTGGAGCGCCAGCTCCTGGTTGAGACGGTGGCGGCGTTCGCCGCCGCACCCCCGACCACCCCGCACCGGACGAGGAAGAGCACCTGATGAGCGACCGCACCCCGATCCGCCGCGCCCTGCTGGGCGTCTACGACAAGTCCGGCGTCGAGGAGCTGGCCCGCGGCCTGGCCGCGGCCGGAGTCGAGCTGGTCAGCACCGGCGCGACCGCGCGGCGGATCGCCGACGCCGGGGTGCCGGTCACCCCCGTCGAGCAGGTCACCGGGTTCCCCGAGTGCCTCGACGGCCGGGTCAAGACCCTGCACCCCGCCGTGCACGCCGGCATCCTCGCCGACCGGCGCAGGCCCGAGCACGTCGCGCAGCTGGAGGAGCTCGGCGTCGCGGCGTTCGACCTCGTGGTCGTGAACCTCTACCCGTTCACCGAGACCGTCGCCTCGGGCGCAGCCCCCGACGAGTGCGTCGAGCAGATCGACATCGGCGGCCCGGCCATGGTGCGCGCCGCGGCCAAGAACCACCCGTCGGTGGCCGTCGTGGTCGACCCGGCGCGCTACGGCGACGTGCTCGCCGCGGTCTCCGCCGGCGGCTTCACCCTGGCCGAGCGGCAGCGGCTCGCCGCCGCCGCGTTCCGGCACACCGCCTCCTACGACGTCGCCGTGGCCTCCTGGATGGGCAGCGTGCTCGCCCCCGACGACGAGACCGGCTTCCCGGCGTGGGTCGGCGGGAACTGGGAGCGCGCCGCCGTGCTCCGCTACGGCGAGAACCCGCACCAGGCCGCCGCGCTGTACCGCTCGGACCGGCCGGGGCTGGCGCACGCCGAGCAGCTGCACGGCAAGGAGATGTCCTACAACAACTACGTCGACACCGACGCCGCCTGGCGGGCCGCCCACGACCACGACGAGCCGTGCGTGGCGATCATCAAGCACGCCAACCCCTGCGGCATCGCCGTCGGCGCCGACATCGCCGCCGCGCACCGCAAGGCGCACGCCTGCGACCCGGTGTCGGCCTTCGGCGGCGTCATCGCGGCCAACCGCGAGGTCGACCTCACGATGGCCGAGCAGGTGGCCGAGGTGTTCACCGAGGTGGTGGTCGCGCCGTCGTTCACGGACGACGCCGTCGCGGTGCTGACGGGGAAGAAGAACATCCGGCTGCTGCGGCTGCCGCACCTGCCCGACACCGGCGTCGAGTCGCGCCCGATCGGCGGCGGGCTGCTGCTGCAGACGCGGGACCGCATCGACGCCACCGGCGACGACCCGACCACCTGGACGCTGGCGACCGGCGAGCCGCTGGACGCCGCGGGCCTCGACGACCTCGTCTTCGCCTGGCGGGCGGTGCGCGCGGTCAAGAGCAACGCGATCCTGCTCGCCCACGACCGGGCCACCGTCGGCGTGGGCATGGGCCAGGTCAACCGGGTCGACTCCGCGCGCCTGGCGGTCAGCCGGGCCGGGGAGCGGGCCGCCGGCGCGGTCGCCGCCTCCGACGCGTTCTTCCCGTTCGCCGACGGGTTGCAGGTGCTGCTGGACGCCGGCGTGCGGGCCGTCGTCCAGCCCGGCGGGTCGGTGCGCGACGAGGAGGTCGTCGCCGCCGCCGCGGCGGCCGGCGTGCCGCTGTACCTGACCGGCACCCGCCACTTCGCCCACTGAGAGCCCGCGTGATCAGCGCACGGCCGCACGTCGGCCCGCCGGAGGCCGGTGCGGTCGTCGAGGACGAGGACTTCGCCCGGGTCGACTGGTGGGGCGCCGAGCTCGACGGCGTCACCTTCGTCCGGTGCCGGTTCGACGACGCCGGGCTGGAGGAGCTGGTCACGCGGCGCTGCGTGTTCGAGGAGTGCGTGCTGACCGGGGTGCGCATGGCGGGCGCGCGGCACTCCGGGTCGGCGTTCCTCTCCTGCCGGTTCGACCGCGCCACCCTGATCGACGTCGCCTGGGACGGCTGCAAGCTCACCGGATCGCAGTTCCCGGGTGCGCACCTGCGCCCGATGACGGTGACCGACTGCGACTGGAGCTACGCCGCGCTGCGCGGTGCGGACCTCTCCGGGCTCGACCTGTCCGGTCAGCGGTTCCGCGAGGCCGACCTGACCGACGCCGACCTGCGCGAGTGCGACCTCACCCGCGCCGTCCTCGACCGGGCCCGGCTGCAGGGCACCAAGCTGCGCGGGACCGACCTGCGTGGCGCGTCGACCGACGGGATCAACTGGCGCGCCTTCGACCTCACCGGCGTGCGCCTCGACCTGGCCCAGGCGGTGCAGTTCGCCGCCGCCCACGGTGCGCGGGTCGAGAGCTAGCGCGGGTACCGGGGGCCGGTCAGCACGGCCTTGAGCGAGCCGAGCAGGCCCAGGACGGCGACGGCGATGCCGCACCAGAAGCCCGGGCCGAAGGAGCCGACGTCCCAGCCGGCGTCGACCAGCGGGACGAGCACGGCGGCGGTCACGATGCCGCTCACCACCAGCGCCACCGCGCCGACGAACCGGTGGCTGCGGGCGGGCAGCCACAGGGCGATGCCCAGGAGCAGCAGCAGGCCGCCACCGAGCACGATGGCCAGCGGCTGCCAGCCGCCGTCGTCGAACACCTGACCCAGGTCGTCGAACGCGTCCCGCACCAGCGCCCAGCCGCTGGCGTCGCGGTCGCGCAGCCAGTCCAGCGGCAGGCTGACGGCGGCGGCGATCCCGGCGAGGATCAGCAGCAGCCCGCCCAGGCTCTCCGGCCCGCGGAAGGCCACCGGGCGGTCGGAGTACGCCGGCGTGGTCGCCGGCCCGGCCCCCGACGACGCGCTCGCGCCGGTGGGGGGCTGGTAGCGCTCGGTCATCGCGCACCTCCGCAGGTCGCCGGGGCACCGACGCCCCGCCGGTGCCGACCCTAGGCCCGCGCCGACGTGGGCGGCACCCTCTCCGGCAGACTGTCGGCGTGCCCGCGACGATCCTGGACGGCAAGGCCACCGCGGCGGCGATCCGCGCCGAGCTCACCGAGCGGGTGGCCGCTCTGACCGCGGCCGGGCACCGGCCCGGCCTCGGCACCCTGCTGGTGGGGGACGACCCCGGCAGCCGCTGGTACGTGAACGCCAAGCACTCCGACTGCGCCCAGGTCGGCATCGCCAGCATCCAGCGCGAGCTGCCGGCGACCGCCACGGAGGCCGACGTGCTGGCCGTCGTCGAGGAGCTCAACGCCGACCCCGGGTGCACCGGCTACATCGTCCAGCTGCCGCTGCCCGCGGGCATCGAGGAGAGCCGGGTCCTCGAGGCGATGGACCCGGCCAAGGACGCCGACGGCCTCCACCCGGTGAACCTCGGCCGGCTGGTGCTGAACGTCGCCGGGCCACTGCCCTGCACGCCGGTGGGCATCGTCGAGCTGCTGCGCCGCTACGACGTGCCGATCGCCGGCGCAGAGGTCGTCGTCATCGGCCGCGGCATCACGGTGGGGCGGCCGCTCGGGCTCCTGCTCACCCGGCGGACGGAGAACGCCACGGTGACCCTGTGCCACACCGGCACCCGGGACCTCGCCGCGCACGTGCGCTCCGCCGACGTCGTGGTCGCCGCCGCCGGGGTGCCCGACCTGATCACCGCCGACATGGTCAAGCCGGGGGCCGCCGTCCTGGACGTGGGCGTCAGCCGCGTGGACGGCAAGATCGCCGGAGACGTGGCCCGTGACGTCGTCGAGGTCGCCGGGCACGTGGCGCCCAACCCGGGCGGAGTGGGGCCGATGACCCGGGCGATGCTGCTGCAGAACGTGGTGCTCGCCGCCGAGCAGGCAGCGGCGCTCGAGGCGCTGTCGGCCTGATCCGTGAGCCGCCCGCCGCTCTACGTCCGCCGGCCCTTCCTCGCGGGGCTGCTGCGGCAGCTGCCGCTGCTGGCGGTGCTGGTGGCGGTGGGGACCGGGCTGCTGCTGGTCACCTTCGAGCACTGGCGCTGGGGGCTGGTGGTGGTCGGGACGTCCCTGGTGGGCGCGGCGATGCTGCGGCTGCTCCTGCCGGTCCGGCGGGTGGGCTTCCTCGCGGTCCGCAGCCGGGCGGTCGACGTCGTCCTCCTGGCGGGGACGGGGATCGCGCTCGTCGCCGTCGCCCTGGCGATCCCGGGCACGTGAGCGCACCCGGGGCGGCGCGAGGCACCGGGCAGCGCTAGGTTGGCGACCATGGCGAAGCAGCCCAGGAACGGCAAGGTCACCGTGGTCGGTGCCGGTTTCTACGGCTCCACCACCGCACTGCGACTGGCCGAGTACGACGTCTTCGAGACCGTCGTCCTCACCGACATCGTGGAAGGCAAGCCCGAGGGGCTCGCGCTGGACATGAACCAGTCGCGCCCGATCGAGGGGTTCGAGACCGAGGTGGTGGGCGTCGGCGGCGGCTCCTACGAGGGCACCGAGGGCTCCGACGTCGTCGTCGTCACCGCCGGCCTGCCGCGCAAGCCCGGCATGAGCCGGATGGACCTGATCGAGACCAACGCGGGCATCGTCCGCCAGGTCTCGGAGAACATCGCGCGCACCTCGCCCGACGCCGTCGTCATCGTCGTCTCCAACCCGCTGGACGAGATGACCGCGCTGGCGCAGCTGGCGACCGGCTTCCCGAAGCAGCGGGTCATGGGGCAGGCCGGCATGCTCGACACGGCCCGCTTCACCAACAACGTCGCCGAGGAGCTCGGTGTCCCGGTCTCCTCGGTGCGGACCCTGACCCTGGGCTCGCACGGCGACACCATGGTCCCGGTGCCGTCCCGGTGCACGGTCGACGGCAAGCCGCTGGCCGAGGTGATGGCGCCGGACCGCATCGAGCACCTCGTCCAGCGGACGCGCAACGGTGGGGCCGAGGTGGTGGCGCTGCTCAAGACGGGGTCGGCCTACTACGCTCCCTCCGCCGCTGCCGCCCGCATGGCGCGGGCGGTCATGGAGGACTCCGGCGCCGTCATGCCGGTGTGCGCCTGGGTCGACGGCGAGTACGGCATCTCCGGGGTGTACCTGGGGGTGGAGGCCGAGATCGGCCGGGACGGCGTCCGGCGGGTCGTCGAGAGCGACCTGGCCGACAGCGAAGTGGCGGGGCTGCGCGAGGCGGCCGAAGCAGTGCGCGCCAAGCAGGCCGACGTAGCCGACCTCTGAAGAAGGACCCCGCTGCCCCCCACCGCTCGCACGCTCGCGGCGGGGCCCTGGAGCGGGGCCACGAGAGCACAAGGAGAACGCGTGAGCAAGATCAAGGTCGAGGGCACCGTCGTCGAGCTCGACGGCGACGAGATGACCCGGATCATCTGGCAGTTCATCAAGGACCAGCTGATCCTCCCGTATCTCGACGTCAACCTGGAGTACTACGACCTGGGGATCGAGGCGCGGGACGCGACCGACGACCAGATCACCGTCGACTCCGCGAACGCCATCAAGAAGCACGGCGTCGGCGTCAAGTGCGCGACGATCACGCCGGACGAGGCGCGCGTCGAGGAGTTCGGCCTGAAGCGGATGTACCGCTCGCCCAACGGGACGATCCGCAACATCCTCGGCGGCGTCATCTTCCGCGAGCCGATCATCATGGAGAACGTGCCGCGGCTGGTGCCGGGCTGGACCAAGCCGATCGTCGTCGGCCGTCACGCGTTCGGCGACCAGTACCGCGCCACCGACTTCAAGTTCCCCGGCGAGGGCACGCTGACGATCAGCTTCCAGCCGGCCGACGGCTCCGCGCCGATCGAGCACGAGGTCTTCCAGTCGCCCGGCGGCGGCGTCGCGATGGCGATGTACAACCTCGACGACTCGATCCGCGACTTCGCGCGGGCCTCGATGAACTACGGCCTGCAGCGCGGCTACCCGGTCTACCTCTCGACCAAGAACACGATCCTCAAGGCCTACGACGGCCGGTTCAAGGACCTGTTCGAGGAGGTCTTCCAGGCCGAGTTCAAGGACAAGTTCGACGCCGCCGGCATCACCTACGAGCACCGGCTGATCGACGACATGGTCGCCGCGTCCCTCAAGTGGGAGGGCGGCTACGTCTGGGCCTGCAAGAACTACGACGGCGACGTGCAGTCCGACACCGTGGCCCAGGGCTTCGGCTCGCTCGGCCTCATGACCTCGGTGCTCATGAGCCCCGACGGCCGCACCGTCGAGGCCGAGGCCGCCCACGGCACGGTGACCCGGCACTTCCGCCAGCACCAGCAGGGCAAGGAGACGTCGACCAACCCGATCGCGTCGATCTTCGCCTGGACCCGGGGCCTGGCCCACCGCGGCAAGCTCGACGGCACGCCCGAGGTGACCCGCTTCGCGGAGACCCTGGAGAAGGTCTGCATCGACACCGTCGAGGGCGGTCAGATGACCAAGGACCTCGCGCTGCTGATCAGCAAGGACCAGCCGTGGCTGACCACCCAGGACTTCCTGGCGGCCATCGACACCAACCTCAAGAAGGCCATGGCCTGAGGTACGCCTGACGCACGCGGCCCCCGCACCCGCTCCGGGTGCGGGGGCCGCCGCGCGTCCAGGGCCGGCTCCCGATGCCCGACTTCCTGGAATTCGGGCTCTGACGGCGCCTTCGGGGCCCGACTTCTCCGTAGTCGGGGCCTGTGGACGACGGCGGCGCGATCGTGCCGACCTTCGGCAGGCTGCTCCGGTGCCCGCTCCCCGTCGTCCCGAGGCCCTCCGTGGGCGGGTCTTCCGCAAGCGCGATGCCCTCGCCGCCGGCCACGTGACCGCCGCCGCGCTGCGGAGCTCGGCCTGGCGGCGCCTGTTCCAGGGCGTCTACGCCGATGCCGAGCTCCCCGACTCGCTCGATGTGCGCATCGCCGGCGCAGCCCTGCTGGTGCCGCGGGTCGCGGCCTTCAGCGGGCGGACCGCGGCGCACCTGCACGGCGCCACCCAGCTGACCGGGCCGGCGGACCCGGTCGAGGTCACCGTGCCCACGGGGGTCCGCTTCGGCGGTGCGGCCGGGCTGCGAGTGCGGCAGGCCCGGCTGGAGCCGTCGGAGGTCGCCGTCGTCCGGGGGCGTCGGTGCACGACGGGCGCGGACGGCGCTGGACATCGCCCGGTGCGAGCCGCTCCTCGATGCCGTGGCCGCGCTGGACGTCCTGCTGGCGAGCGCGGTGGTCGGGCTGGGGGAGCTGCAGCAGGCTGCGACCGCGCGACGCGGCGCACGCGGGAGCCGGCGTGCCGAGCAGGCCGTCGCGCTGGTGTGCCCGCTGGCGGAGTCTCAGCCGGAGAGCAAGGTGCGGGTGATCCTGGCCCTCGCCGGCCTGGTGGCCGTCCCGCAGTTCTCGGTGCGCGACCGGGACGGGGCGTTCATCGGCAGGGTCGATCTGGCGTTCCCCCGGCACCGGGTGGCGATCGAGTACGACGGCGCGTGGCACGCGGAGCCCGGCCAGTTCGCCAAGGACCGGCGCAGGCTCAACCGGCTGACCGCCGCGGGGTGGACCGTCATCCACCTGACCGCTGCCGACCTGCGCGATCCGCAGGCGGTCGTGGCCCGCGTGCGGGAGGCGCTGGTCCGCGCAACGTCGGGGAAGTAGGGCTCCGGAGGGGCGATCGAAGGCCGAGTTCCCGGAAGTCGGTGTGCCGGCCCGGGTGGGGTGCGGGTTCAGCCGAACAACTGGGTCCACCACGGCCCGCCGGAGCCGGTCGCCACACCGACTCCCAACCGGGTCAGCCCGCAGTTCAGGATGTTGGCCCGGTGGCCGGGGCTGGTCATCCACGAGGCCATGACGGCGGCCGGGTCGGACTGCCCGCGGGCGATGTTCTCCGCGCGGGCGGAGACACCTGCCCGGGCCGCCCGGTCGAACGGGTCCAGACCGTCCGGGTCGACGTGGTCGAAGAAGCCGCGGTCGCGCATGCCCGTGCTGTGCGCCCGGGCGACCGCGGCGAGCCCGCTGTCGGGCGCGACCGGACCGCACCCCGCCTGGGCGCGCTGGGCGTTCACCAGCGCCAGGACCTCTGCTTCGACCGAGGGAGCCGCCGGCGTAACCGGGGGTGCGGGAGGCGGTGCCGCGGCGGCAGCGGGGGCCGGGGCGCGGCTCGTCGACCCGGGCGCGGCCACGGTCGCGGACGGGAATGCGGACGGCGGCGGGGGTGACGGGGTCTCCCCGGAGCCGGGGACCTCGGCGGGAGCCGGCGCCGGCTCGGGCTCGGCCACTACGGGCCCGGCGCTGGCGTCCGGGGCGTCGAGGGCGTCGAGGGCGTCGGGGGCGTCGGGGGCGTCGCCCGGTGCCACGGGCGCCGCCGGCGCGGTGCCGGGGAACACCGAGGTGGACGAGCCGGGAGCAGATCCGGTGGAGGACGACGCGTCGATCGGGCCCTGGGTCACCTCCGACCCGGCGACCACCGGGGCGGTGAGCACGACGGCGGTGGTCGCGAACGTCAGCGCGACGGCGAGGCCCACTCTCGGGGAGCGGCGGCGCGGCGAGCCCGACCGGTCGTGCCGGGCGGCGGTGCGGCGTGCGCCGGGGGGACCGGACGGCCGGTGGTGCATGCGGGTCCTCAGAGTGATCACGATCCGTTATCAGAGCGAGACTATCCGTGCTCGCGACCCCGGGGAAGACCGACGGCGTGTCCACCCTCACGCCACCCCGCAGGGGTCCCCGAGCGTGCGCGAGCCACCGGCGGGCAGCATGGACCCGGCACCATGGAACGGTCCGCCCCACCCCGAACCTCTGAGGAGCACGCCGCCGGTGAGCGACGTATGGCTCAACATCGTCATGGTCGTTGCCTTCATCCTGGTCGGCGGCGCGTTCGCCGGCGCGGAGATCGCGCTGGTCTCGCTCCGGGAATCCCAGGTGCGGGCCATGGCGGAGCAGGGTGGCCGCCGCGGTCAGGCGGTGCAGAAGCTTCTCGGCGACCCGAACCAGTTCCTCGCCGCCGTGCAGGTCGGCGTCACCCTGGCCGGGTTCTTCTCCGCCGCGTTCGGTGCGAGCACCCTGTCGGCACCGCTGGCCGACTGGCTGCAGACGCAGGGCGTGGGGGAGGGGCTGGCCGGCACGCTGGCGCTGGTCCTGGTCACCGTCGCGATCAGCTACGTGTCCCTCGTCGTCGGCGAGCTCACCCCCAAGCGGCTGGCCCTGCAGCGCGCCGAGGGCTTCTCCCTGATGGTCGCCGCCCCGCTGAACGCCATCGCCAAGCTGTCCCGGCCGATCATCTGGCTGCTGTCGAAGTCGACCAACGGCCTCGTCCGGCTGGTCGGGGGAGACCCCAAGGCCAGCGGTGAGTCGATCAGCCAGGAGGAGCTGCGCGACCTGGTGGCCGCGCACGAGTCGCTCAGCAGCGACGAGCGCCGGCTCATCGACGAGGTGTTCCGCGCCGGCGAGCGCGAGGTGCGCGAGGTGATGACGCCGCGCACCGAGGTGCAGTTCCTCGAGGCGTCGATGACCGCCAGCCGCGCCGCCAAGCTGGTGGCGGAGTCGAACTGGTCGCGGTTCCCCGTCGTCGGCAAGGACGAGGACGACGTCGTCGGCTTCGTGCACGTGCGCGACCTGTTCCTGCCCAACCACCCGGCGGGGCGGGCGGCGACCGTGGGGGACCTGGCCCGCGAGGTCACCAGGCTGCCCGGCACCGCCGCGGTCCTGACGGTGCTCAGCGAGATGCGCCGCGAGAACCAGCACCTGGCGATCGTCGTCGACGAGTACGGCGGCACCGACGGCATCGTCACGCTGGAGGACCTCATCGAGGAGGTAATCGGCGAGATCTACGACGAGTACGACGAGGAGGTCGAACCCGAGGCCCGGCAGTCGCCCGATGCGCCGCGTGAGGTCGACGGCCTGCTCAACCTCGACGACTTCGCCGAGGCCACCGGGCTGCGGCTGCCCGAGGGGCCGTACGAGACGGCCGCCGGCTACGTCCTGGCCGAGCTCGGCCGGCTGCCCCGGGTCGGGGACACCGCCGAGGTCGAGGGGCGCCGCATCGAGGTGCTGGAGCTCGACGGCCGACGGATCGCCCGCCTGCGCGTCGGCCCGCCTCCGGCCCCCGACGTCCCCGAGGACGACGACCGCAGCGAGGCGCCGACCGCCTAGCGACCGCTGCGGAGGGGCCTCAGCGGGACCGGGCGACGGTCCAGGCGTCGCGCACGATCCCCACCAGGTCGGTGTGCTTCGGCGCCCAGCCGAGGTCGGCACGGATGCGGTCGCTGGAGGCCACCAGCTGCGCCGGGTCGCCGGCCCGCCGGTCGCCGATCGTGACCGGGATGGGGTGGCCGGTGACCGTGCGGGCGGCCTCGACGACCTCCTGCACCGAGAAGCCGGTGCCGTTGCCCAGGTTGTAGACGCGGTGCTCGCCGGCCGCCGGCGCGGGCAGGGCGAGCAGGTGGGCGTCCGACAGGTCCTCGACGTGCACGTAGTCGCGGATGCAGGTGCCGTCGGGGGTCGGGTAGTCCTGGCCGTAGACGGTCAACGAGTCACGCTGCCCCGCCGCCACCTGGAGGGCGATGGGGATGAGGTGGGTCTCGGTGGCGTGCCGCTCGCCCAGCCCGTAGGCGGCGCCGGCGACGTTGAAGTACCGCAGGCTCACCGCGGCGAACCCGTGGGCGACGGCGTACGAGGTGAGCATGTGGTCGACGGCGAGCTTGGAGGCGCCGTAGGTGTTGGTCGGCCGGGTGGGCGCGTCCTCGCGGATGGGCACCTGGTCCGGCTCGCCGTAGGTCGCGGCGGTCGAGGAGAAGACGATCCGCCGGCAGTCCGCCGCCCGCATCGCCTCCAGCAGCGCGAAGGAGCCGCCGACGTTGGTGTGCCAGTAGTCCTCCGGCTGCTGCTGCGAGATCCCCACCAGCGACTTGGCCGCGAAGTGCAGCACCGCCTCGGGGCGCACCTGCGCCAGCACCGGCGCGGAGTCGTGCAGCGACACCTCGGCCAGCGTCGCGCCCTCGGGCACCGCGTCGGCGTGCCCGGTCGAGAGGTCGTCGAGCACGGTGACCTCGTGACCTCGGGCGAGGAGGGCCGCGGTCACTACGCTGCCGATGTAGCCGGCGCCGCCGGCGACGAGTACGCGCATGGGCACACCCTAGAAGGGTGGCTCGCGGGAAGCGGAGGACGTGGTGGTCAGTGCCCGACCGGCGGTGCAGTCGCTGCCCGCGTACCGGCCCGGCCGCAACCCGGCGGACCTGGCCCGCGAGATCGGCGTCGAGCGCGCGGTGAAGCTCGCCAGCAACGAGGTCGCGTTCCCGCCGCTGCCCGCCGTCGTCGAGGCGGTCACCGCCGCGGTCGGCGAGACCAACCGGTACCCGGACAACGGCGCCGTCGTCCTCACCGGCGCGCTGGCCGAGCGCTACGGGGTGGATCCCGCCCAGGTCGCCACCGGCTGCGGGGCCGTGGCCATCTGCCAGGAGCTCGCCCAGGCCTACAACGACCCCGGGACGAGCATCGCCTTCGCCTGGCGGTCGTTCGAGATGTACCCGCTGCTCGCCCGGGTCGCCGGCGCCCGCGCGCTCCAGGTGCCGCTGGTCCCGGGCCGGCCGGGCGGGTCCCCCGACACCCACGACCTCGAGGCGCTGGCCGCCGCACTGGACGACGCCACGCGGCTGGTCTTCGTCTGCAACCCGAACAACCCCACCGGGACGGCGGTGCACCGGGCGGAGCTGGAGCGCTTCCTCGACGCGGTGCCCGCGGGGACCCTGGTGGTCCTCGACGAGGCCTACCGCGAGTTCGTCACCGACCCCCGGGTGCCCGACGGCCTCGAGCTGATGCGCGGCCGGCCCAACGTGGCCGTGCTGCGCACCTTCTCCAAGGCCTGGGGCCTGGCCGGTCTGCGCGTCGGCTACCTGCTGGCCGAGGACCCGGCGGTCGCCGAGGCGGTGCGCAAGACCCATCTGCCGTTCAGCGTCGGCATGGTGGCGCAGGCGGCGGCGGTCGCGGCGCTGGCCAGCGAGGACGAGGTGCGGGCGCGGTGCGCCGCCGTCGTCACCGAGCGCGAGCGGCTCACCGCGGAGCTGCGCGACCGGGGGCTGGAGGTCGCCGACAGCCAGGCCAACTTCGTGTGGCTGCCGACGGGGGATCGCACGACCGAGCTCGCGGCCGCCCTGGAGGCCCGGGCGGTGATCACCCGGCCGTTCACGGGGGAGGGCATCCGGGTCACCGTGGGCACGCCGGACGAGGACGACGTCTTCCTCGCCGCGCTCGACGACGCGCTCCCCGGCACGCTCCGCTGACCTGCGCCGACCCCGCCCCTTCGGCGGCCGGTGCCCCGGCGGTGCGGGGGAGCGCGGAACGGACCGCGGCCCCGGCTGGTTTGATGGCCGACGTGGCTCTTCCCCGAGTGCTGTCCGGCATCCAGCCGACGGCGGACTCCTTCCACCTCGGCAACTACGTCGGCGCCCTCCGGCAGTGGGTGAGCATGCAGGAGGACCACGACGCCTTCTACTGCGTCGTCGACCTGCACGCGATCACCCTCGAGCAGCCGGAGCCGGCCGTGCTGCGCCGGCGGACCCTGGTGTCGGCGGCGCAGCTGCTCGCCCTGGGCGTGGACCCGGCCCGCAGCACCCTGTTCGTGCAGAGCCAGGTGCCCGAGCACGCCCAGCTGGCCTGGGTGCTGCAGTGCCTCACCGGCTTCGGGGAAGCCGGCCGGATGACCCAGTTCAAGGACAAGAGCTCTCGCGAGGGGGTCGGCCCCACGTCGGTCGGGTTGTTCACCTACCCCGTGCTGCAGGCCGCGGACATCCTGCTGTACCAGGCGCACCGGGTGCCGGTGGGGGAGGACCAGCGGCAGCACCTGGAGCTCACCCGCGACCTGGCCGGCCGGTTCAACGGGCGGTACGGCGAGACCTTCACGATGCCCGAGGCCTACATCCCGGCGGGCGCGGCCAAGGTGCTGGACCTGCAGACGCCCGAGAAGAAGATGAGCAAGAGCCTTCCCCCGGCCGGCTGCATCAACCTGCTGGACGAGCCGAAGGTGACGGCGAAGAAGATCCGCTCCGCGGTCACCGACACCGGGCGGGAGATCGTCGCCGACCCCGAGAACAAGCCGGGCGTGACGAACCTCCTCACCATCCACTCCGCCTTCTCCGGGCGGAGCACCGCGGAGCTGGAGGAGCACTTCGCCGGCCGCGGCTACGGCGACCTGAAGAAGGAGCTCGCCGAGGTCGTCACCGACGCCCTCGCCCCGGTGCAGCAGCGCACGGCGGAGCTGATGGCCGACCCCGCCGAGCTCGAGCGCCTGCTCGCCGCGGGGGCGGCGCGCGCCCGCGAGGTGGCCGCCCGCACGCTGGCCAGGGTCTACGAGCGGGTCGGCTTCCTGCCACCGGCGGGGCCGGTGGCATGAACGACGACACCTTCGTCGGCCGGCTGGGGACCCCGCCGGAGACGGCGGTGCTCGGGGTGATCGTGCCGATCCCCGAGCCCTGGGCCGCCCTGCTGGTCGACTGGCGGGCCAAGGTCGGCGACCCGCAGGCGACGCTGGTCCCGCCGCACGTGACCCTGCTCCCGCCGACGGAGGTGCCGGTCGCCGACCGCGCCACCATCACCGAGCACCTCGCGGACGTCGCCGCCGCGCACCCGCCGTTCGACATGCACCTGGCCGGCACCGGCACGTTCACGCCGGTCTCCGACGTCGTGTTCGTGGCCGTGGCGCGGGGGATCGGCAACTGCGAGCTGCTGGCCAACGACGTCCGACGGGGTCCGCTCGCCCGTCCGCTCTCCTTCCCGTACCACCCGCACGTCACCGTCGCCCACGACGTGCCGGCCGACATGCTCGAGCTGGCCTACTGCGGGCTGCAGGACATCTCCGCCGAGTTCCGGGTGGAGCACTTCACCGAGTTCGAGCAGACGGCGGCCGGTGCCTGGGAGATTGCCCGCGAGTACCCCCTGACCGGTTCGGGACGCTGAGGGCGCGCACCCCGCGGTCAGCCGCCAGACTCGGGCGGTGAGCTCCGCCCCTCCCCGCGACGCCCCCGCCCGGAAGGGGTGGCCGGCGCGGACGTGGGACCGCGTCGAGGGCACGGTCGACGCCGCCCGGCGGCGGTCCCCCTGGTTCGACCACCTGGCCCGCGCCGGTGGGCGGTACCGGCGGACGCAGGGTGACCTCATGGCCGCGGGCGTCACCTACTTCGTCTTCCTCGGGCTGTTCCCGGTGCTGCTGCTGGTCGCCTCGGCGATCGGGCTGGTGCTGGCCGGGAACGAGCTGCTGCAGCGTGAGCTCTACGAGGCCATCCGGGAGGCGTTCCCCGGGAACACCGGGCGGGACATCGTCGCGGACCTGCGCGGTGCGGTCGGCTCGGCCGAGGTGTTCGGCGTGATCGGCCTGGTGGGGTTCGTCTACGCCGGCCTGCGGGCGATGGACAAGCTGCGCATCGGCATGGAGCGCATCTGGAGGGGGCGCGCCGACGAGCCGGAGTTCCTCCGCGACAACGTCCAGGACCTCCTGGCGCTGGTCCTGCTGGGGGCGGTCGGGCTGCTCAGCCTCGGGCTGACCGGTGTCGCCACCTGGGCCACCGGCTGGGCGCTCGGGATGCTGGGGCTGGAGGACGCCGCGGGTCTGTCGGTCCTCACGACCGTGCTCAGCCTCGCCCTCGCCTTCCTGGGCGACACGGTCGTCTTCCTGTGGCTGCTGAAGGTCGTCCCCTCGACGCCGCACCCCGTGCGGCGGCTGCTGCCCGGGGCGCTCTTCGGCGCCGCGGGCTTCGAGGCGATGAAGCTGATCGGCAACCTCTACCTCTCGCTCATCTCCGGGAGCGTGACCGCCTCGGCCTTCGGCGGCGCCGTCGGCATCCTGGTCTGGATCAACATCGTCTTCCGGTTCGCCTTCTTCACCGCAGCCTGGACCGCCACCCTGCCCGCGGTGGAGGGCGCCGGCCGGCAGCCGGAGGAGCGGGCGCCCGTCGCCGCCGGCGAGCCGTCGCGCTGACCGCGCCCAGCGCGCCGAGCCCCAGCCCGGCGAGAGCGGCGACGGCCCAGGGCGACGCGGCAGCGTGCGGGGCCGGGGCGGCGAGCATCGTCCGCCGCGTCGCCGGGGAAGCCGGGGCGGTGGCGGCCGCCGGGGTGGGTGGTGCCGCCGGGGTGGCGGGGACCAGGTCGCCGGGGCGGACCAGCCGCCCCACCCCCGGGACGGTGGCGGGGACGGCGAACCCCCAGTCGAGCAGCAGCGCCGCCTGGTCGGCCGCCCGCAGCGGTCGGTTCTCCGTGTCCAGGACGCTGACCACCAGCCGGCGGCCGTCGCGCTCGGCGGCGGTGACGAACGTGTGCCGGGCGGCGTCGGTGAACCCGGTCTTCCCGCCGAGGTTGCCGGGGTAGCTGGTCAGCAGCGGGTTCTGGTTCTGGATCTGGAAGCCCGGGAACCGGTCCTCGACCGCCGGCATGTCCGCCGTCGGCGTGCGCAGCACCGCCGCGGTGACCGGGTCCTCGACGAGCGCGCGGAAGATCAGCGCCAGGTCGTACGGGGAGGACGACTGGCCGGCGACGTCGAGCCCGGACGGGGTGCCGGCGACCGTGTCGTAGGCGCCCAGTTCCGCGGCCGTCCGGTTCATCGCGGCGACTGTGGCCGCCTCGCCGCCGGCCGCCCGGGCCAGCGCCGACGCGACGTCGTTCCCCGACTGCAGCATCAGCGCCGTGAAGAGCAGCGGGACGGGGTAGCGCCCCCCGGCCACGAGCCCGACGCGGCTGCCCTCGATCTGCTCGTCCTCGACCGTGCCCACCACCACCTCGGCGGGGTCGAGCCGGTGCGCCAGCGTCAGGAGGGTCAGGGTCTTGAGGGTGCTCGCCGGGTAGTACCGCCCGTGCGGATCGCGGGCGCCCAGCACCGCCCCCGTGCCGGCGTCGGCGACCAGCCACCCGGACGCGGACACGCCGTCGGGTAGCGGGGGAGCGCCGTCGGCGACGACGACGCCGCGGGTGCGCAACCGCTCGCCGCCCACCGTGCCGCCGTCCGGGGCGGTGCCCCGTGGGGGCAGGCCCGTGCGGGGGGCGGTCGGCGTCGGCGCGGCGAGGTCGACCGTGGGGCGCGGCGGGGCCGCGGTCGGCGGCGGGGCCGCTCCGGCCGGGGCGGCCGGACCGGCCGCGAGAGCGAGGGTCACGACGCCCGCCAGCCAGGCCGCACGTCGTCGTCCCATGCCCCGGAGGCTATGCGGAGGTGAGCTGGAGCACGGCATCCGGCGAGCAGACGGCCCGATCGGATGAGCGTTCGCAACGATCGGGTTTCAGTCCGCCGCAGAGCTTGGAGGGTGCGCGGTCCGCGCGGTTAGCGTCCTGGGTCGTGGCCCACGACGGCCCGCTGCGCGCGGGCCCGCGAGCCACTGCAGTCCACACCCCGGGAGATCCCGCCACGCGTGGGTCCTCCCCCCAGAGAGGAGATCGTCTTGCGCCGAGCGCGGATGACGAAGGCCGCGGCGCTGCTGCTGGCCGGCAGCCTGGCCCTGGCGGCCTGTGCCAGTGACGAGGAGCCCACGGCCGGCGGCGACAGCGGCGGCGGCAGCGGTTCGGACGACCTCCAGGTCGGCCTCGCCTACGACGTCGGCGGCCGCGGCGACCAGTCGTTCAACGACTCGGCGTACGCCGGCGTCGAGGCGGCCATCGCGGCGCTGGACGGCGAGGTCCAGGAGTTCAGCCCCAACGACGACGGCTCCGACCGCGTCGAGGGCCTGGCCAACCTGGCGGAGGCCGGCTACGACCCGGTCATCGCCGTCGGGTTCGCCTACGGCGACACGATCGCCGAGGTCGCCGAGGACTTCCCCGACACCACGTTCGCGATCGTCGACTCCTCGGTCGCCGAGATCGGTGCCGACAACCTCACCGGCCTGCTGTTCGCCGAGGAGGAGGGCAGCTTCCTCGCCGGCGTCGCGGCGGCGCTGAAGAGCGAGACCGGGCACGTCGGCTTCGTCGGCGGCGTCGAGATGCCGCTGATCCAGAAGTTCGAGGCCGGGTACGTGGCCGGCGCCGAGGCCGTGAACCCGGACATCCAGGTCGACGTCGAGTACATCTCGCCGGCCGGTGACTTCTCCGGGTTCGGGGACCCGGCCCGCGGCCAGATCCTGGCCCGGAGCATGTACGACGCCGGCGCGGACATCGTGTTCCACGCGGCGGGCGGCTCGGGCACCGGCGTCTTCCAGGCGGCGGCCCAGACCGGCAACCGGGCGATCGGTGTCGACTCCGACCAGTACCAGACGGTCGACGACCCGGCGCTGCAGGCGGTGATCATGACCTCGATGCTCAAGCGGGTCGACAACGCCGTGGAGAGCTTCATCACCGACTACGCCGAGGGCAACGTCCAGGGCGGCGTCGACCTCGTCTACGACCTGGAGAGCGACGGCGTGGGCCTGGCCACCTCGGGTGGGCAGATCGACGACATCCAGAGCCAGATCGAGGAGTGGCGCCAGCGGATCGTCTCCGGCGAGATCGAGGTCCCCACGACCCCGTGAGGCCGGGTGCGCCGGCCGGACGCCTCCGGCCGGCGCACCGAACGACCCTCCGACGGCGGGTCCGGGCGTCCTGCCCGGGCCCGCCGTCGTGGTGAGCGCCCCCCGGCGCGGGGGGCGCGGTCCCGGCCGCCCGGGGGGTGCGACATCATGCGCAGGGCGGGTGCCCGCACCCCGGTCACCCCGCCCGGCCACCGGCCTCCCGGGGGACGACGACCCGACCGGCGTCGTCCCCGGTGCGCCGGATAGAGACCAGCGCCGCCCGCGCGGCGCACCGTGAGAGAGAGGCCCACCCATGGCCCAGGCTCCAGCAGCCGGCGCCACGTCCGGCGACGAGGCGGCCCGATCGCCGTACGCGGTCCAGCTGCACGGCATCACCAAGCGCTTTCCCGGCGTCGTCGCGAACAAGGACATCGAGCTGGCGGTCCGCCGCGGCGAGGTGCACGCCATCGTCGGGGAGAACGGGGCCGGCAAGTCCACGCTGATGAAGACGCTGTACGGCGAGCACCGGCCGGACGAGGGCACGATCCTCGTCGACGGCCGCCCCGTGCAGTTCCGCAGCCCGGCCGACGCGATCGCGGCGGGGATCGGCATGGTCCACCAGCACTTCATGCTGGCCGACAACTTCACGGTCCTGGAGAACGTGGTCCTGGGCAGCGAGCCCACGAAGGGCGGCCGGCTGGACCGCGAGGCCGCCCGCCGCCGGATCGAGGAGATCTCCGACCGCTACGGCCTCGGGCTGCGCCCCGACGACCTGGTGGAGGAGCTCGGCGTCGGTGACCGGCAGCGGGTCGAGATCGCGAAGGTGCTCTACCGCAACGCCCGCACGCTGATCCTGGACGAGCCGACCGCCGTCCTGGTGCCCCAGGAGGTCGACGAGCTCTTCGGCAACCTCGCCGAGCTCAAGCGCGAGGGCCTCACCGTCATCTTCATCTCCCACAAGCTCGACGAGGTCCGCAAGGTCGCCGACGCGATCACCGTGATCCGCCGGGGCACCACCGTCGGGGAGGCCGATCCCCGGACGACCACGGCCAAGCAGCTCGCCGAGATGATGGTCGGCGCCGAGCTCCCCACGCCGGAGGTCCGCAGCTCCACCGTGCGCGAGGTCCCGGTCCTCCGCCTGTCGGGTGTCACCGTGGCCTCGGACACGGGGCGGCCGCTGGTCGACGCCGTCGACCTGACCGTCCGCGAGGGCGAGGTCGTGGGCATCGCCGGGGTCGAGGGAAACGGCCAGGCCGAGCTCGTCGACGCGATCATGGGCCTGCGCCCGCTCGCCGCCGGCACCGTCCGGCTCGGCGAGGACGACGTCACCGGGTGGAGCACCCGGTCCCGCCGCGAGGCCGGCGTCGGGTTCATCCCCGAGGACCGCCACCGGCAGGGGATGCTGCTCGACGCCCCGCTCTGGGAGAACCGGATCCTGGGCCACCAGACCCGGCCGCCGGCGGCCCGGGGCCCGTTCATCGACCGGAAGGGCGCCCGCGCCGACACCGAGCGGATCATGCGCGAGTACGACGTCCGGGCGCCCGGCCCCGAGACGCTGGCCGCCGCGCTCTCCGGCGGCAACCAGCAGAAGCTCATCGTCGGCCGCGAGATGAGCGCCGGCCCCCGGCTGCTGATCGCCGCCCACCCCACCCGAGGGGTCGACGTCGGCGCGCAGTCGGTCATCTGGGAACTGCTCAAGGACGCCCGCGGCGAGGGGATGGGCATCGTGCTGGTCTCCGCCGACCTCGACGAGCTGATCGGGCTCTCCGACACCCTCCACGTGATGTTCCGCGGTCGCCTCGTGGCCACCGTGGACCCCCGCCAGGTCACCCCCGAGGAGCTCGGCGGGTACATGACCGGCGCCCGGAACGCGGCGGGTGCCGCATGAGCGAGCGTGCGAGCTCCAGCGAGGAGACCTCATGAACCGCCTGCGCCGCACCGGCCTGACCCTCCTGGGCCCGGTGCTCGCCGTCCTCGTGGCGCTGGTGATCTCCGCCCTCGTCATCGCCCTCATCGGGGAGAACCCGCTGCGGGCGCTGCAGGTCATGGTCGACCTCGGCGACGCGCCGTCCCAGCAGGTCCAGTCGATCGTGGTGATCCTCAACCGCGCCGTCCCGCTGTTCCTGGCCGGGCTCGCCGTCTCCATCGCCTTCCGCATGGGGCTGTTCAACATCGGCGTCGAGGGCCAGTACCGGCTGGCCACCGTCGTCGCCGCCGCCGCCGGTGCGGCCGTGGCGCTGCCCGGCCCGCTGCACGTCCTGCTGGTCATCGTCGTCGCCATGGTGGTCGGCGCCTGCTGGGCCGGCATCGTGGGCGTGCTCAAGGTGACCCGCGGCGTCAGCGAGGTCATCAGCTCGATCATGCTGAACTTCATCGCGCTCGGGCTGGCGTCCTTCCTGCTCACCGGCCCGTTCCGGGGCAGCCCGGAGGGCGCGTCGATCATCACCACGACGCCGCTGCCGGAGTCGGCGTGGTTCCCGGGGCTCAACGGGCTGCTCGGCGCCTTCGGGCTGGCCGAGCCGCGCACGGAGCTGTTCGGCTTCCTGATCGTGGCCGTCGTGGTGGGGATCGTGATCGCGGTGCTCATCCAGCGCACCCGGTTCGGCTTCGACCTGCGGGCCACCGGCATCTCCGCGTCCGCCGCCACCGCCAGCGGTGTCGACGCCCGCCGCATGGTCGTCACGACGATGCTGCTCTCCGGCGCCGTCGCGGGGCTCATCGGGTTGCCCGACCTGCTCGGCGACACGCGCGCCTTCGGCACCGAGTTCACCGCCGGTCTGGGCTTCCTGGGCATCGCCGTGGCCCTGCTCGGGCGGAACAACGTCCTCGGCATCGCCCTGGCGGCGCTGCTGTTCGCGTTCCTCGACCGGGCGGCGCTGCCGCTGCAGTTCGCCGACATCCCCGCGTCGGTGGTGACGATCATCCAGGGGACGATCGTGCTCGCCGTCGTGATCGCCAACGAGGTCGCCCGCCGGCTGGCGCTGCGCTCCGCCGAGCGCTCCGCCGCCGAGGCGACCGGCGCGCCGCCGGACCCGGGTGGCGGTGCGGGCCCCGGTGGTTCCGGCCCCGGCACCGGTCCGGACGGCGGGCACCGGGTCCGCACCGGAGTTCCGGGCTCTTCCGAGGAGGCGCGCGCATGACCGCCACGACCCCGGCCGGCGGCAGCACCGCCACGCGGCCCAGCCGTGGCCCGCTCACCGACCGGCTCACCGGCGGTGGCCGCGGCCGACGGATCCTGTGGCTGGTCGTCGGCCTGCTGTTCGTCTTCTCCGTCACCCGGGCGATCTCCGGCGAGGAGGCGCTGACCTCGTCCTCGACGATGCGGGCGGCGCTGCTGCTCGCCGTGCCGATCGGGCTCGCCGCGCTGGGTGGCCTCTACTCGGAGCGCGCCGGCGTGGTCAACATCGGCCTCGAGGGCATGCTGATCCTCGGCACCTGGGGCGCCGGCTGGGCCGGCTGGCAGTGGGGCTGGGTCGGCGCGATCATCGGCGGCACCGTGCTCGGCGCCATCGGCGGCCTGCTGCACGCCGTCGCGACGGTGACCTTCGGCGTCGACCACGTCATCTCCGGGGTGGCGATCAACATCCTCGCCGCCGGTGTCGTCCGCTTCCTGTCGGAGCTGGTCTACGTCGAGGGCACCGGGGGCGGTCCGACGCAGTCGCCCTCCGTCGGCGGGGACCCGCCGAGCTTCTCGGTCCCGGTGCTCTCCTCCGGGCCCGATCTGCTGGGCGGCCTGGAGGACACCGGCTGGTTCCTGCTGAGCGACCTCGCCGGGGTGCTCCGCGGGCTGACCAGCGGGCTCGGTGTGGTCACCCTCCTGGCGGTCCTGCTCATCCCGATCTCCTACGTGATCCTCTGGCGGACGGCGTTCGGGCTGCGGCTGCGGTCGTGCGGCGAGAACCCGGCGGCGGCGGACTCGCTCGGCGTCCCGGTCTACCGGATGAAGTACATCGCGGTGATCATCTCCGGCGCGCTGGCCGGGCTCGGCGGCGTCTTCCTCGTGTTCGTGGCCGGCATCTACCGCGAGGGGCAGACCGGTGGCCGCGGCTTCATCGGCCTGGCCGCGCTGATCTTCGGCAACTGGCGGCCGGGTGGCCTGGCCGCCGGCGCCGGGCTGTTCGGTTTCTCCGACGCCCTGCAGCTGCGCAGCCGGACGGCGGTCGTCGCGCTGCTGCTCCTGGTGGCCCTGCTGCTGGTCGGCGTGGCCGTGTACCAGGCGCTGCGCCGCCGGTGGGTGCCGGCCGGCCTCTCCGGCGTCGTCGCCGCCCTCTCGCTGGTCGGCTTCCTCACCATCGACGAACTGCCCGACGGCATCGTCTTCTTCACCCCGCACCTGACCACGCTGCTGGTGCTCTCGCTGGCCTCCCAACGGCTGCGGATGCCCAAGGCCGACGGTCTCGTGTACCGACGAGGGGACCACTAGTGCCCGACCTGCCCGAGCCGGACTGGGCCGCGCTGCGAGCCGCGGCCCGTGTGGCGATGACCCACGCCTACGCCCCCTACTCGAGGTTCCCGGTGGGCGTCGCCGGGCTCGTGGACGACGGCCGCGTGGTCACCGGGTGCAACGTGGAGAACGCCTCGTACGGGCTCGGGCTGTGCGCCGAGTGCGGCATGGTCAGCGACCTGGCCCGCACCGGGGGCGGCCGGCTGGTCGCCGTGGCCTGCGTCGGCGGGGACGGTCAGCCGCTCATGCCGTGCGGCCGCTGCCGGCAGCTGCTGTGGGAGCACGGCGGCGCCGACATGCTGATCGAGACGGTGTCGCTGGGCATCGTGCCGATGCGCGAGGTGCTGCCCGACGCGTTCGGCCCGGACGACCTCACGGCCGCCGCGGAGCGGGGGCAGGGCTGATGGCCGGCCACGACGCGATCGACGTCATCCGCGCCAAGCGGGACGGCGTGCCGCTCACCGCGGAGCAGATCCGCTGGGTGATCGGTGCCTACACCGCAGGCGAGGTCCCCGACGAGCAGATGAGCGCGCTGCTCATGGCGGTCTTCTTCCGCGGGATGACCGCCGACGAGCTCGCCGTCTGGACCCAGGCGATGATCGACTCCGGCGAGCGCAAGGACCTCTCCTCGCTGGGCCGCTCCACCGCCGACAAGCACTCGACCGGCGGGGTCGGCGACAAGATCACCCTCCCGCTGGCGCCGCTCGTGGCCGCCTGCGGGGTCGCCGTGCCGCAGCTCTCCGGCCGAGGCCTCGGCCACACCGGCGGCACGCTGGACAAGCTCGAGGCGATCCCCGGCTGGCGCGCCGACGTGCACGAGGAGGCGTACCTGGCCCAGCTCCGCGACGTGGGCGCGGTCATCTGCGCGGCCGGCCACGACCTCGCGCCGGCTGACAAGCTGCTGTACGCGCTGCGCGACGTCACGGGCACCGTCGAGTCGATCCCGCTGATCGCCAGCTCGATCATGAGCAAGAAGATCGCCGAGGGCGCCGACGCGCTGGTCCTCGACGTCAAGACGGGCTCCGGCGCGTTCATGAAGGACCCCGCCGCCTCGCGCGAGCTGGCCCGCACCATGGTCGGGCTGGGCGAGGCGGCCGGGGTGCGCACCGTCGCCCTGGTGACCGCGATGGACCGGCCGCTGGGCCGCGCCGCGGGCAACGCCGTGGAGGTCGCGGAGTCGGTGGAGGTGCTCGCCGGTGGCGGCCCGGCCGACGTCGTGGAGCTGACCCTCGCCCTCGCCCGGGAGATGCTCGCCGGTGCCGGGCGCGACGACGTCGACCCCGCCGACGCGCTGGCCGACGGGCGGGCCATGGACGTCTGGCGGCGGATGATCGCCGCGCAGGGCGGCGACCCCGACGCCCCGCTGCCGCGCCCGGCCGAGACGCACGTGGTGACCGCGCCGGCCACCGGCACGCTGACCCGCCTGGACGCCTACGCGCTCGGCGTCGCCGCCTGGCGGCTGGGCGCCGGCCGGGCCCGCAAGGAGGACCCGGTGTCGGCCGCCGCGGGGATCACCTGGACGGCGGGCGTGGGGGAGCGGGTGACCGCCGGCCGGCCGCTGCTGGAGCTGCACACCGACGACGCGGCGCGCATCCCGCGGGCGCTCGAGGCGCTCGAGGGAGCCATCGGCGTCGACACCGGCGACCAGCCGCTCCCGCTGGTCCTCGACCGCATCACCGCAGGGTCGTAGGGGACACTGGTCTCTCGTGACCCGAACGACGGTGACCGCGGCGCCCCCGCAGCAGCTCACCTCCCCGCTCGACCCCGACGCCGCGATCTCCATCCGCGGCCTGGTCAAGCGGTACGGCGACCGCGCGGCCGTCGACGGCCTGGACCTCGACATCCACCGCGGGGAGATCTTCGCCCTGCTGGGTCCCAACGGCGCGGGGAAGACCACGACCGTCGAGATCTGCGAGGGCTACCGCGGTCGCGACGGTGGTGAGGTCCGCGTGCTCGGGGTCGACCCGGCGCGGGGTGGGCGCCGCTGGAAGGCCGAGCTCGGCATCGTGCTCCAGTCCGGTGCGGGGGACAGCCAGCTCTCGGTCCGCGAGCTGCTGTCGGCGCAGGCGTCCTACTACGCGGATCCCCGCGACCCCGACGAGGTGCTCGAGCTCGTCGGCCTCACGGAGAAGGCGGACGCCCGCGGCCGCACGCTCTCGGGTGGGCAGCGGCGCCGGCTGGACGTCGCGCTGGGCATCGTGGGCCGGCCCCGGCTGCTGTTCCTGGACGAGCCCACCACCGGGTTCGACCCCGAGGCCCGCCGCCAGTTCTGGGCGCTGATCCGGTCGCTGCGCGAGCTGGGCACCACCATGCTGCTGACCACCCACTACCTCGACGAGGCCGAGGAGCTGGCCGACCGGGTCGGCGTCATCGCCCACGGGCAGCTGGCCGAGGTCGCCGTCCCCACCGCGCTCGGCGGCCGCGGCACCGCGCCGGCCGTCGTCAGCTGGACCGAGGCCGGCGCCCGGCGCACCGCCGAAACCACCACGCCCACCGCCTTCGTCTCCGAGCTCGCCGCGCGCTTCCCCGGCGAGGTGCCCGACCTCGCCGTCAGCCGGCCGACGCTCGAGGACGTGTACCTGAAGATGATCGGGGACCGCTCGTGACCACCACCGCCCCAGGGCGCGCCGCGCTGCCCTCGGTCGCCCGGGTCTCCCGCACCCGGGCGGGGGTCGAGCTCAAGGAGTTCTTCCGCCAGCGCGAGTCGGTGGTCTTCACGCTGCTGTTCCCGGTCATCCTGCTGCTGGGGCTCGGCGCGGTGCTGGACTACGACCTCGGCTCCGGCGTGGACTTCCCGCAGTACTTCATGGCGGGCGTGATCGCCGCGGGGATCGTCGGCGCGAGCCTGCAGAACATGGCGATCCACATCGCCGGCGAGCGCTCCGACGGCACGCTCAAGGCGCTGGCCGGCAGCCCCATGCCGAAGACCGCCTACTTCGTCGGCAAGGTCGCGCAGGTCGTCGCCGTGACCATCGCGACGATCGTCGCGCTGCTGGTCGTCGGCGTGCTCGTGTTCGGCATCGACCTGCCCACCGGGGCGGACTGGCTGACCTTCACCTGGGTGACCGTCCTGGGCGCGGCGGCCTGCACGCTGCTCGGCATCGCGGTGTCCTCCCTGGCCCGCAACGCGCGGTCGGCCTCGGCGACGGTCACCCCGATCGCGCTGGTGCTCGAGTTCGTCTCCGGCGTCTTCATGCCGTTCGACCAGGTGCCCGGCTGGCTGCAGGACGTCGCCGCGGTCTTCCCGGTGAAGTGGCTGGCCCAGGGCCTGCGCTCGGTGTTCCTGCCCGACTCGCTCGCCGCCCGGGAGCCGGCGGGCTCCTGGGAGCTCGGCACCGTCGCCGTCGTGCTCGCCGTCTGGTGCGTGCTCGGCCTGCTGCTCTGCGTCCGCACCTTCCGCTGGCAGGACCGCGGCGCCGGCTGACCCCGCCGGCGCACCGATCAGTCCCGACCGGTGAGCCGGTAGTACTTGTGCGGGTTGCGGCGGCGGATGACCGCTCCCACGCCGGGCGGCATCGCCAGTCGCGCGGGGACCCGCTGGACGGGGATGCCCAGCATCTCCCTGTAGCGGCAGAGGCCCTCGTCCTCCCGGGCGTGCAGACCGTCGACGACCTCGTGCACGGTGCCGGCCCTGCGGCAGGCGGCGAAGAACTCGTGCATCAGGCCGGCGCTGATGCTCGTCGGCAGTGCCCAGCCGGCGATGACCATGTCGCGCGCGTAGGCGGTCCCGTCCACGGCGTGGCCGGAGGTGTACCCGCCCAGGCGCCCGTCGACCAGTCCCGCGAGCACGATGCAGTGGGCCGCCGAACCCATGCGGCCGAGGTCGGCCAGGTAGCGCTCCTCGTCGGCAGCCGGCCCGCACCGGTGCGCTCGTGCGCCGACCTCAGCACCTCGTACCCCTGCTCGCGCAGCAGGTGGGGGCCGGTCAGCTCGACGAACCGGACCTGCTCACGGGCCTTGCGCAGGCTGCGGCGCCGGCTCTTCGACAGCCGTCCCTCGTCCATCGTCCCGAGGTCGGAGACCAGGTGCGTGGGGATCCAGGAGTCGGCGCCCGCGGCATCGCGGTCGGAGAGGCAGGCCTGGAACCCCCAGCAGGCCCGTGCCGGTCGGCTGATCTCGGCGGCGGAGAACCGGGCGAGCAGGTGGACGGGCCGGTAGAAGCCGGGCATCGCCCGCGTCCAGAACCTGCCCCTGTGCTCGACGACGTGGGCTCCGTGGTCGCGGAGGTGCGCGGCCATCTCGGCCTCGGTGACCACCGGCATCCGGGCCTGGTCCACGTCACGGACCTGCTCAAGGTGGTCCACTCGCCCGTCCCGTCACCCTCGGAGTCCGTCGTGATCGGGAGGCACGATGCCACGGAATGATCTCCAGCAGCAGATCCATCGCCACGGACACCACGCGCTGGGCGCACCGACGCCTTCGGTAGCGTCGCCGGGTGCCCCTCGCGCTCACCCCCGACTCGATCCGCCGCGCTCCCAAGGTCCTGCTGCACGACCACCTCGACGGCGGGCTGCGGCCGCAGACGGTGCTCGACCTGGCCGACGAGCTCGGCTACCGCGACCTCCCGGCGTCGGACGCCGAGACGCTCAGCCGGTGGTTCCGCGAGGCGGCGGACTCCGGCTCCCTCGTGCAGTACCTGGAGACCTTCGCGCACACCGTCGCCGTGATGCAGACGCCGGACGCCGTGGCGCGGGTGGCCCGGGAGTGCGCGCTGGACCTCGCCGCGGACGGCGTGGTGTACGCCGAGGTCCGCATGGCGCCCGAGCTGCTCACCGCGGGGATGCCGATGGAGGCGGCCGTCGAGGCCATGCTCGACGGGTACGCGCAGGGCAGCCGGGAGGCCGCCGCGGCGGGCACGCCGATCCGGGTCGGCACGCTGCTGTGCGGGATGCGGCAGAACGACCGCTGGGAGGAGGTCGCCGACCTCGTCGTCCGCTACCGCGACGCCGGCGTCGTCGGCTTCGACCTCGCCGGCCCCGAGGACGGGTTCCCGCCGGACCGCATCCCCGCCGCCATCGCCCTGCTGGACCGCGCGGGGGCGCACCGGACGGTGCACGCGGGTGAGGCCGCCGGCATCGCCAGCATCGTGGCCGCGCTGGACGGTGCCGGGGCCGAACGGCTCGGCCACGGCGTGCGGATCGCCGACGAGGTCGCCGGGGACGGCGCCCTCGGCCCCGTGGCCCAGCGGGTGCGGGACGCGCAGGTGGCGCTGGAGGTGGCGCCGTCGTCGAACGTGCAGACCGGCGCCTACCCCTCGCTGGCCGAGCACCCCGTGGACCGGCTGCACCGGCTCGGCTTCGCCGTCACGCTCAACACCGACAACCGGCTGATGAGCGGGGTCTCGGTCACCAGCGAGATCGCGGGGGTGGCGACGACGTTCGGCTGGACCTGGGGCGACGTGCAGACGGTGACCGAGCGCGCGCTGGCCGGCGCCTTCCTGCCCGCGGGGGAGCGGCAGCGGCTGCTCGACGACGTGGTCCGCCCGGGCTACGCCGCGCTGCGGGGCTGACGTCGTGGACGTCCTGCTCGCCGAGGCGACCGGGCAGTCCTGGGACCGGTTGGGCGACCTGGGGGTGGCCTTCCTCCTCTCGGCGCTGATCGGGTTCGAGCGGGAGCTGCGGCAGAAGGCGGCCGGGCTGCGGACGCTGACCATCGTCGGGTTCGCCGCGGCGCTGTTCATGGTGATCAGCCGGGCCGAGTTCGGCGACTCCCGGATCGCCGCGCAGGTGGTCTCCGGCCTGGGGTTCATCGGCGGTGGTCTGATCTTCGTCCGGCGCGACGCCGTGCGCGGGCTCACCACCGCGGCCGTCGTCTGGCTGACCGCGGCCGTCGGCATGGCCGCCGGCGCGGGGCTGTGGCTGTACGCCGTCGTCGCGACCGCCGGCCACCTCCTGGTGGCCTACGCCTTCACCCCGCTGGCCCGTCGCCTCTCGGGGCGGGCGGCGCACTCCTACTCCCTGGTGCTGACCTACCGGGACGGCCAGGGCGTGCTGCGCCGGGCCCTGGCCGAGTGCACGCAGCAGGGCTTCACGGTGCGCCACCTCGACACGGCGGTCGAGGCCGAGCAGCGGGGCGGCGCCGGCCCCCAGGCCACGGTGCGGCTGACGATGGAGGGGACCGGGCCGGTCACCCCGCTGGCCGCCCGGCTGGCCGATCTCGAGGGGGTGCTGGCGGTGTCGGCCGGGCACCAGGACGAGGACCGCGACTGACCGCCGGCGCGCACGGGCCGGCCGCGGGTGGGGGGCGTCACGTCCGTCCGCGGGAATCGCGTCGTGATCTCCGCTGCTACGGTAAGTGCACCGGCACAAGGCCGGTCATCCTCCCGGACGGTTTGTCCGGGCACGAGCGCATCCGTGCAGATCCCGCGTTCCATCCCTGGGCGCAGACGATCGCCAAGTGAGGACGCCGGTACGTCACGGTGCTCCTCCTCTTTCACGGGACGCGCTCCGAGCAGTATCGGAGCCCCACCCCGCATGACTTTGGTCCACCCTGCCGCGTTCGAGTCGTCCACGACCGGGAACGCTGTCGAGAACACCACTGAGAACACCATCGAGAACACCACCGGGAACACGGTCGAGGTCACCGCGGCGGACACCGTCGCCGAGGCGCCGGCCGGCCCCACCTTCGGCCAGCTGGGCCTGCCCCAGCAGCTGGTGACCGCGCTCGAGCGGCGCGGCATCCACCGCCCCTTCGCCATCCAGACCTCCGCCCTGCCCGACGCCCTCGCCGGGCGCGACGTGCTGGGCAAGGCGGCCACCGGCTCGGGCAAGACGCTGGCCTTCGGGCTGCCGCTGCTGGCCCGCATCGGCGCCGAGGTCAAGAACGGCCGCCGGGCCCCGCGCGGGCTGGTCCTCGTGCCCACCCGCGAGCTCGCCCAGCAGGTGCACGACAACCTGGCCCCCCTCGGCCAGGCGACCGGCGTGCAGCTGGCCACCGTCTACGGCGGCGCGCCCATGTACCGCCAGATCCAGCAGCTGCGCCGCGGCGTCGACGTCGTCATCGCCACCCCCGGCCGGCTGCAGGACCTGATCAGCCAGGGCGAGTGCACCCTCGCCGACGTCGTCATCACCGTGCTGGACGAGGCCGACTTCATGGCCGACCTGGGCTTCCTCCCGGTCGTCAAGGAGCTGCTCGACCAGACCGATCGCAACGCCCAGCGCCTGCTGTTCTCGGCCACGCTGGACGGCGAGGTCGACTCCCTGGTCCGCCGCTACCTCAAGGACCCGGCCCGCCACGAGGTCAAGCGGGCCGGCGACGACGCCCCGCCGGCCGAGCACCTGGCCTTCACCCTCGCCTTCCGCGACAAGCTGCAGGTGGCCACGGAGCTGGCCGCTCGCCCCGGCCGCACGATCATCTTCGCCCGCACCCAGCTGGGCGTGGACCGGCTGGCGGAGAACCTGAAGGCCGCCGGGATCAAGGCCGAGGCCATCCACGGCGGGCTGCCGCAGTCGGCGCGCAAGCGTGCGCTGGAGGAGTTCACCGACGCCCGGTCGCCGGTCCTGGTGGCCACGGACGTCGCCGCGCGCGGCATCCACGTCGACGACGTCTCGCTGGTCCTGCACTACGACCCGCCGACGGACGCCAAGACCTACCTGCACCGCTCGGGCCGGACGGCCCGCGCCGGCGCCGCCGGTGTGGTCGTCTCGCTGCTCCTCCCGGACCAGGTGGGGCAGGCCAAGCGCCGGTTCCGCACGGCGAAGGTGGACCCGCCCCTGGACCGCACCCGGCCCGGTGACCGGCCGATCCTCGAGCTGGTCGCCTCCGGCGTCCCCGTGGAGCCCAAGGAGCGCACCCAGCGCGACATGCGCCGCGGTGGCGGTGGCCCCGGCGGCCGTCCGCGCCGCGAGGGTGACCGCCCCGGCGGTTCCCGTGGTGGCCCCCGTCGCTCGTACGGCGACCGGAACCGCTCCGGTGGCGACCGCCGGTTCGGCGGCGAGCGCTCGGGTCGTCCCCCGCGCCAGGGCTGAGAAAGGACCCCGTCCCCCTCACCACTCGCACGCTCGTGGTGAGCCTCCGGACGGGGCCGACGACGGCGGCCCGTCCCGGTTTCCCGGGGCGGGCCGCCGTCGTCTCAGTCGCGGAAGACCAGGGCGCCGCTCACGGCGGTGACGACCTCGTCCCAGGCAGGGCGCAGCCGCGCGGCCTCGGCCGCGTCCAGGGGCTCGTCGGGCTGCCGGTCGGCCCGGGCCACCGCCCGGCCCAGCGGGGAGGTGGGGGCGAGCAGCTCGTCGACCCGGGTGAGCCCGGCGTACTCGGCGAGGTCGCGCACCCCTTCCGCGGGCTGCACGAACGCCCGGTGGGGGGCCAGACCGGCGGCGCCGTCGGCGACCTCGGCCAGCACCTCCGAGAGCTCGGTGAGGTCGTAGCGGTCCTGGTCGGCCGGCAGCGGCAGCGTGTCGGTGTCGGCGACCTCGGGCCACGTGGCGATCTCGACGAGGTCGTGCTGCTCGTTGCCGGCGCAGAAGCGCGCCAGGTCGGCCGGGGTGTCGAAGACGAAGACCTCCCCGTCGCGGCCGAGGAAGCGGGCGACGTCCTCGACGTAGCAGCGGAGGGTCACCCCGGCGCCCTCGGGGACGACGATCTCGACCGGGAGGATGCCGACCGCCTCCCAGAACTCGGCGGCGGCGGCGACCGCGGCGGGGGAGGCGGTGACCCGGCTCCCGCGCGCGATGGTGCTCACCCCCGGCCGGCCGGCCACCGAGGTGGCGGTCGCACCGGCGGGCTCGCCCGAGGCCATCTCCGCCTGCTCGGGCAGGTCCTCGTCGACGAGGGCGCCGGGCCCGTCCGCGGACTCGGCGGCCGAGGGGTACTCCTCCACCGTGGCGGTGCCCCCGCCGGTCCAGTCGAAGTGATCGGAGAGCTCCTCGACGACGTCCTCCCACAGCTCGTCGAAGACCGTGCCGACGCCGATCCACGCATCCTCGCCGGAGCGCCCCGCGAACGCCTCGACGCCGAGCCCGAGGGAGCCGATCTCCGGCTTGGCGGCGAACTCGGCGACGGCCTCGAACTGCTCCTCGTCGTCGTCCTCGTCGGTGGTGTCCAGGCACTCGGCCAGCCGGCTGACGATGTCGACGGTCGCGGCGAGCTCCTCCACCGCCCAGCGGTCGGGGTTCTCGGCGGCGACGTCGTACACCCCGTCGAGGTCGTACCGGTGGTCCTCGTCCGGGGTCAGGTCCGGGGCGCCCAGCCCGGCGACGACCGGCCACACCGGGTGGTCCGCGAGGTCGTGGTCGGTGCGCCTGCGGCAGAAGGCGGCGAGCTTCTCCGGCGAGGGGAACAGGTGCACCGTGGCCCGCCCGCCCGGGCCGTCACCCTCGGTCGTGCCGAGGAACGCCTGCCACTCCTCGCCGTCCTCCTCCCACGGCGGAGCCCACAAGGTGTATCCGGTGCGGTCGTCGAGGGTCAGTGCGATGGGGACGATGCTGGGCCTGGCCACCGCACCATCCTGCCCTGTCGGCCCGGGGTTGCACCTCCGGGCCGCGCGGTGGCGGCGACGCCCTGCCTCAGACCCCCATCGGGTGCCACACCGTCTTGGTCTCGAGGAACGGGGTCATGCGGGACAGCCCGGGATCGGCGGTCCAGTCCGGCTCGGTGGCCGGCGGGCGGACGACGCGCTTGATGGTGCCGGCGGCCTCGCGCTCGAGCTCCATCGCCCGGCCGGCCGGGGCGCCGGTGAGGTCGATGGCGTCGACGTCGGCGTGCTCGGCCAGCCACGGGCCCAGCTCCCCGGCGTCGCCGGTGAGCAGGTTGACCACCCCACCGGGCACGTCGCTGGTGGCCAGCACCTCGCCCAGGGTGACGGCCGGGATCGGCCGCTCCTTCGAGGTGACGACGACGGCGGTGCTGCCGGTCGCGAGCACCGGGGCGAGCACGCTGACCAGGCCGAGCAGGCTCGACTGCTGCGGGGCCAGGACGGCGACCACACCGGTGGGCTCGGGCAGGCTGAAGTCGAAGTACGGCCCGGCGACGGGGTTCGCACCGCCGAGGACGGCGGCCAGCTTGTCGGTCCAGCCGGCGTACCAGACCCAGCGGTCGATGGCGGCGTCGACGGCGGCCCGCGCCTTGGACGCCGACAGGCCCTCGGCCGCGCCGACCTCCTCGCAGAACTGGACGTGCCGGCCCTCCATCACCTCCGCCACCCGGTAGAGCACCTGGCCGCGGTTGTAGGCGGTCGCGCCCGACCACTTCGCGAAGGCGCCGCGGGCGGCGACGACGGCGTCACGGGCGTCCTTGCGGCTCGCCCACGCGACGTTGGCGAGGAAGTGGCCGCGTGCGTCGGTGACCTCGTACGTGCGGCCGGACTCCGAGCGCGGGAAGGCGCCGTTCACGTACAGCTTGTAGGTCTTGCGGACGGCGAGCCGGTCGTTCCCGATCACTGGTCTGCACCCTTCAGGTACGCGGCCAGACCGTGCCGGCCGCCCTCGCGCCCGTAGCCGGACTGCTTGTAGCCGCCGAAGGGCGACGTCGGGTCGAACTTGTTGAACGTGTTGGCCCACACCACGCCGGCGCGGAGCTGGTTCGCGATCTTCAGGATCCGCGAGCCCTTCTCGCTCCAGATGCCGGCCGAGAGGCCGTAGGTGGTGTTGTTCGCCTTGGCGACCGCCTCGTCGGGCGTGCGGAAGGTGAGCACCGACAGCACCGGGCCGAAGACCTCGTCGCGGGCGATCCGGTGGGCGGGGGAGACGTCGGTGAAGACCGTCGGGGGGAACCAGTAGCCGCGGTCGGGCAGGTCGCAGGCCGGCTGCCAGCGCTGCGCGCCCTCGGCCTCGCCGATGTCGGAGAGCTCGCGGATGCGGGCGAGTTGCTCGGCGCTGTTGATCGCCCCGATGTCGGTGTTCTTGTCCAGCGGGTCGCCGACGCGCAGGGTGCCGATGCGGCGCTGCAGCGAGGCGATGACCTCGTCGTGGATCGACTCCTGCACCAGCAGCCGGCTGCCCGCGCAGCAGACGTGGCCCTGGTTGAAGAAGATGCCCTGCACGATGCCCTCGACGGCCTGGTCGATCGGGGCGTCGTCGAAGACGATGTTGGCCGCCTTGCCGCCGAGCTCCAGGGTCAGCTTCTTCCGGGTGCCGGCCACCGCGCGGGCGATGGAGCGGCCGACGTCGGTGGAGCCGGTGAACGCCACCTTGTCGACGTCGTCGTGCTCGACGACCGCGCGGCCGGTGTCACCGGCGCCGGTCACGATGTTCACCACGCCCGGCGGCAGGTCGGCCTGGCGGCAGACCTCCGCGAAGAGCAGGGCGGTCAGCGGGGTGGTCTCGGCCGGCTTGAGGACGACGGTGTTGCCGGTGGCCAGCGCGGGGGCGACCTTCCACGCGAGCATGAGCAGCGGGAAGTTCCACGGGATGACCTGGCCGGCCACGCCCAGCGGCTTGGGTCCCGGCCCGAGGCCCGCCCAGTCCAGCTTGTCGGCCCAGCCGGCGTGGTAGAAGAAGTGCGCAGCGGCCAGCGGGACGTCGACGTCGCGGGACTCCCGGATCGGCTTGCCGTTGTCCAGCGACTCGAGGACGGCGAACTCGCGGGCGCGCTCCTGCAGCAGCCGCGCGATGCGGAACAGGTACTTGCCGCGGTCGGCGGGGCGCATGGGCCCCCAGGTCTTCTCGAACGCCTTCCGGGCCGCGCGCACCGCGCGGTCGACGTCGGCGGCGGTGCCGGTGGCGACCTCGGTGAGCACCTCCTCGGTGGCCGGGTTCACCGTCTTCATCGGCTCACCGGAGCCGTCGACGAACTCGCCGTCGACGAAGAGCCCGTAGGACGGCGCGATGTCGACGATGGACCGCGACTCGGGAGCGGGGGCGTACTCGAAAACGCTGGTCATCGCTGTCAGTCCACCGTGACGTAGTCGGGGCCGGAGTAGTGGCCGGTGCGCAGCTTCTGCCGCTGCAGGAGGAGGTCGTTGAGCAGGCTGGAGGCGCCGAAGCGGAACCAGTCGGGGTCCAGCCAGTCGGGGCCGACCGTCTCGTTGATCAGCACGAGGTGCTTGATCGCGTCCTTCGTCGTCCGGATGCCGCCGGCGGGCTTGAAGCCGACCTGCCGGCCGGTGGCGATGCGGAAGTCGCGGACCGCTTCCAGCATCACCAGGGCGACCGGCAGCGTGGCGGCAGGGCTCACCTTGCCGGTGGAGGTCTTGATGAAGTCGCCGCCGGCGAGCATGGCGATCCAGCTGGCGCGGCGGACGTTGTCCAGCGTCATGAGCTCGCCGGTCTCGAGGATGACCTTGAGGTGGGCCTCCCCGCAGGCTTCCTTCACCGCCACGATCTCCTCGTAGACGTCGAGGTAGCGGCCGGCCAGGAACGCGCCGCGGTCGATGACCATGTCGATCTCGTCCGCGCCGTTGCCCACGGCGTCCCGGACGTCGGCCAGCTTCACCGCACGGCTCGCGCGGCCGCTGGGGAAGGCGGTGGCGACGGCGGCCACGTGGATCCCGGTGCCGGCCAGCGCCTCCCGCGCGACGCCGGCGAGGTCGCCGTAGACGCAGACGGCGGCGACCTGCGGCGTCGTCGGGTCGGACGGGTCGGGCTGCTTGGCCTTGGCGGCCAGGCTCCGCACCTTGCCGGGCGTGTCGGCGCCCTCGAGCGTGGTCAGGTCGACCATCGAGATGGCGGTGTCGATCGCCCACGCCTTCGAGGTGGTCTTGATCGACCGGGTGCCCAGCTGCGCGACGCGCGCCTCGGCGCCCACCTGGTCGACGCCGGGCAGGCCGTGCAGGAAGGCGCGGAAGGCCGAGTCCGAGCGGGTCACGTCGTCGTACGGCGGCGACGGCGCGTGCACCGCGGGGGTCGCCCCGGGCAGCGCGTCGGGGTCGAGCACGTGGGTCATGCCGGCCATTCTCCCCTGCCGGGGGACCGGTTCCCGAACGCGCTCACCCGCAGGGGCGGTCCGGTCGGAATCCGCGCTCGTGGCGTTCCCGCGGGAACGTGCGTGCCAGGCCGGAGATGTCACCCCCCGCCCTTACGCTTCGATCACACGTTCGAAGGAGGCGTCGTGGTGGAGAAGTCCTTGCCGGAGCTGGCACGCGAGCTCACGTCCGGCGCGGTGCGGCTGGCCGCCGCCACCGCCGCATGGCTGCGGCTCGTGGCCGAGTTCGACCGGCGGGAGGGCTGGCACGCGGTCGGCATCCTGTCGTGAGCCCACTGGCTGGCCTGGCAGTGCGGCATGGCCCCGGGCACGGCTCGGGAGCACGTCCGGGTCGCCCGCGCTCTCGACGCGCTGCCGCTGATCTCCGCCGCCTTCGCCGGGGGGCGGTTGTCCTACTCCAAGGTCCGGGCGTTGACCCGCATCGCGGAGCCCGACTCCGAGCGGGAGCTCCTGGAGACGGCGCTCGAGGCCACGGCCTCGCAGGTCGAACGCCTGGTCCGATCGTGGCGGCGGGCGGACCGCGTCGACGAGCAGACCATCGCGCTGAAGCGGCAGTTCCAGCACTGGTGGGACGACGACGGCATGCTCGTCGTGCGGATGCGCCTGGCGCCCGAGGAGGGCGCGGACTTCCTCGCGGCGGTCGACTCGCTGGCCGAGCGCGAAGCCCGTCGGGACCGCGCCGCGGCGAAGCGGGCAGCGGCGGAGCGGGCGGGTGCGGAGCGGGAGGCGGGCGCGGCCGAAGGCCCGGCGCGGGACGAGGACGTGGAGCGGGAGGAGATCGCGTACGCCCGGGAGCGGACCGCGGCTCGGCGATGCACGGCGGTCGCCCGGCTCGCCGGAGCCGCCCACCACGCGGACCGGCGGCGGGGTGACCCACCCCGGCGCGAGGTCGTGGTGCACGTCGACGCCGCCGTCCTCGCCGACGACGCGGCCGCCGGGCAGGCCTACCTCGAGGGCGGCCCGGCGCTGCACGCGACCGAGGTCCGGCGGATGCTCTGCGCGGCGACCGTCGTGACCATGCTGGAGTGCGGGCGGGAGGTCCTCGGCGTGGGGCGGAAGCGCCGGCTGGCCACCCGCGCGCAGCGGCGTGCGCTGCTGCGCCGGGACGGGGGCTGCGCCCGGCCGGGGTGCACCGAGACGCGGATCGAACGGCTGCACGCCCACCACATGCGGCACTGGCTGTTCGGTGGCGGGACCGACCTGGACAACATGGCCAATCGCTAGACCATCCCCTGCAGTACTCCCCAGCGTGCGTCTGATGAGGGCGCTTGTCGTCCGTCCTCTTCCGACGGTGACACCACCCTTCGCCAGTACACTCGCTCGGGATGGCCCGTAAGGCCGAGTGCAACTTTCGCGGAGGCGTACTTGCCTGAGCACGAGCACCACGATGTCGATGGCAACGAATGCATCCACTGCGCTCTGGACCTTGACTTCGATCTGCCTGCCGAGATTGTTGAAGCGGCCCATAATAGGAACCTCGTCGTCTTCGCCGGGGCGGGCATCAGCACCGAGGTGTCGCTGGTGTTCCCGAGCACGGTGCTCGAACTTGCCGCTCATCGACTCGGTATCGAGAAGCCGGATTCGTTCCCGGAAACAATGCAAGCTTTCCAGGATCGCTTCAGCCGACAAGAACTCGTGCGCATGATCAAGACGAAGTTCGATTACATCGATTCCTTTCCTAGCCTGCGGATAAAGGCGCGCGACTTCCATCATGAGCTGGCGACGATGCCGTATATCCGCGACGTCGTCACCACCAATTGGGACACATACTTCGAAGAAGTGTGCCTTGCTACGCCGTTCGTAACAGGTGAGGATGTCGCGCTCTACAACATGCCTGGGCGACGGGTGCTTAAGGTCCACGGGACAATCACGAATCTGTCGAGCCTGGTTGCAACGGAGACGGACTACACTCGCAATCTGGAGGCGCTCGGCGGGAACGTAATGGGCGGTCTTCTCCGACAACTCTTAGCCACCAAGACCGTCGTCTTCGTCGGGTACTCGCTCTCGGATTGGAACTTCCGACGCCTCTATGAGGCGCTTCGGAAGGATATGAAGGACTACGCGCCACGGGCGTACGCCGTGTCTCCGTTCGATAGTCCCGGTGCGGCAGACCTCGGGCTCACGCTCCTCCGGACCAGCGGCGTCGAATTCTTGCGGCGCTTGAAGCGGGCGATGCTCGGTCACTGCTTCATTGCGGACGAGCGTTACGACGATATCGAGCGCGTGGCGGATGCTCTCGATGAAGCAAATCGAGTTGCGAAATCGGTGTCACATAAGGAGTTTCCGGCTGTCATCTTCTGCTGGGCGTATCACGACGGTTTCAGGGATGCCTGCTTCCGCATCACCATGCGCCGCGGCTCGGGGGAATACTCGGACCTGCATCGGGTGACCTGGCAGGCTCAACAGTACGAGGCGGCCTACGAGAGAGCATTTGACGCGGGACGATTTGCGGATGCCGCTTACATCGATGGGTACTGCAACGGGCTAACCCTCATGCTGGGCGACGAGGACGACGACTTGGCCGGCACGGTCCCTCTGTATTTCGTCTTCGGTGCGGACTCGGCCATGCGCACGGAGCAAGAGTTTCGTGAAGCCCTCGTGCAAAGCCGGCGCCGGGCACCCAGGGCGCGGGCCAAGGCCAAAGAGCTTTCGGCTGGCCTGGCCGAGGGGATGGTGCTGACGCACGCCCCGTTCCTCCCGGACTTCCCCGAGGGCTCCAGCCTTTAGGCCCGCGCGACCGCTCGGCGGTGGGGGTCCGGGGGCGTTCTTCCCCCGGATCCGCAGCTGCCTGTTGCGGTCGTCCCACTTCGCTGGCCGCCGCCTGGGGGTGGCGGTCAAGGGGGCCGGAGGTCCCGCGTAGCGGCGCGGAGCGCCCTTGACGGCCGCCTGCCTAAGTCGGGGACGGGGTAGGCGCCGGAGGCGCCCTTGGTAAAGCCTGCGAATAGCTACCCCGCTCACGCAACTGTAGTTGCGCTATCGTCGTGTATGCGCAAGTCAGCGCGACGTAAGCCGAAGCCACCGACGCGGCGTCCGACGCAACCGGCGGCGCGCGAAGCGCGCCCGCCGTTGCATACCCCGTTGGAGCCCGCAGACGATGCTCTCGACGAGCCCGACTACGGCTCTGACCTGGGCGAAGAGGGGCCGGACGAGGAGGGGTCGGAGGGCGCGGCGAGGTCGTCGCGCGGTGTCGTGCGCACGGCCACTCGCGCGCGCGGACGCGTGCCGTACCTGCTCGACGACGTCATGCGGGCGCAGCTGGTCGTGACAAGGGCGGAGCGAGACCTCAGAAAGTCAGTCGACAGGGCCCGTGCGCACGGCGCTACGTGGGAGGACGTCGGCCTCGCGCTGGGGATGTCCCGTCAGGGGGCGACCAAGCGCTTCGGGTAACCCCGCTATGGTGCGGGCAGCACGGAAGCGCCGCCGGGTCACCCACTCGGGCCCGGCGGTGGGTAGGACCCCAATCCTCCGTGGCTTCGATCCAATCGAGTCGGTGGGCGGCAGGCTGCTGATGCCGGAGCAGTAACTGAGCCGAGGGCGTAGGCGCCGGGGTCGATCCCTTACTGGATCGATGCCTCGGAGCGCGTCGTGCACCGCAACTGTTCTGCCACGTCCCCGGCGGGGTCGACGTGGCCAAGCTGACCCCCGCGCAGGTGGCCGAGTGGCTGGCCGCCTCCTGTGCCGCCCAGGGCGTGCCGGTGCGGGTGACCGACCCGCAGGTGCTGGCGAATGTGGCGGCGCTGGTGCCGCCACCGGTGGCCGGTCCCGGAACCGCGCGAAGCGCGGGACGGGACGGCCCCGGTCGGCGTCATCCTCGCCAGACCGCCCGCACCCGCGAGGGGTCCAACGATCGGGAGCCGGACTGACCTGGCTCGATCACCGCATGGTCGAGCACCGCTGACACGATCGACGCCTGCCGCGACAGGCTGAGGCCGTCCCACTGCTCGCGCAGGTGACCGCCGGTGCCCGGTAGGCCGATCAGCGCGTCGGTGCGGGTGAGCGTTGCCAGCTGTCGCTGGCGGTCGGCCATGCGCCGCTCGATCGGCTCGCGGGCCGCGCGCCACTCCCGGGCGCTGATCTCCTGCTTGCCGAACATCACCGCCAGCTCGTCCAGCTGGGCCTGGTCGCCGGCCAGTCCGTCGGAGAGCTTCGCGGCCGCGGTGTCGTCGCGCCGGCCGGCCAGCACCTCGGCCAGCTCGGGACCGTCCAGGCGCTGCAGCACGGCCTCGACCAGGAGCGCCTCGAGCGGCTCGGCGACGACGGTGAGCCGCCCGCAGCCGCCGTGGTCGGGGCCGCGCAGGCAGACGTAGCGGCGGGAGTTCTCGCGCGGGGAGGCGTAGAGCTTGCCGCCGCACTTGCCGCAGCGCAGCAGCCCGGACAGCACATAGCGGCGGGGGGTGCGCCGTCCGCTGGCGACGCGCTCGGCCATGCGGGCCAGCACCCGGTCCCGGTCGGCGGGGTCGATGATCGCGGGCCACTGCGCGGGGCCGACGACTTCGCCCAGGTGCTCGCGCAGCCCCGCGATGCGCCCGGAGCGCAGCAGCCCGCGCAGGGTCGGGGATCGCCACTCCCGGCCGGTCACGGTGGACACGCCGGAGTCGGTGAGCCAGGTGCACAGCGACCGCAGGCTCTCCCCGGCCAGGTAGCGGGCGACCAGCGCCCGGATCACCTCGGCCTCGTCCGGTCGCACGGTCACCCGGTCGGCCTCGTAGCCGAACGGGCGGGTGCTGCCGCCGTGCGGCACCCCGGCGGCGGCGTTCTGCTCCCACTTGCGCCGCATGCGACGGCTCTTGGCCGCTGACTCGTTCGCTGCCACCGCCGCCATGATCCTTCCGATCAGCAGCCCGTCGCCGGTGCCCAGGTCCATGTCCCCGGACACGAACCGCACCTTGCGCACTCCGGCGGCGTCCACCGTGGCGACGAACTGCTCCAACTCCACCGGACGGCGGGTGAGCCGGTCAACGTGGTAGCAGATCACCGCGTCCCGCAGCCCGTCTGCCAGGTCGGTGAGCATCTGCTGATACGCCGGGCGGCGCTTGCCGGAGTAGGCCGACAGGTCGTTGTCCACGTATTCCTGCGCGATCGGCCAGCCCACCTGCTCGGCCAGGCGGCGGCAGTCCTCCAACTGGCGAGTGACGCCCAGGGCCTTGCCCTCGGTGTCGCTGCTGATCCGCGCGTAGACCGCCGCTGCTCTGACCTCTGGCATGGGGGCAGATTAACGAAGCGCCAGTAACCTGGTGCTGCTCTGCGACGTCGACCACGGGTCGGTGCACGAGCTGGACCTGGTGCTGACGCGGCGCGACGGCCGGCTGGTCGCTCTCACCCCCGACGGGCGGCGGGTGTGGGGTGCCGCCGACGCGGCCTTCGCCCACGGCCTGGCGGGTCCGGGCGAGAGCCCCGAGGCCACCGCCCCGGCTGCCTTCGTCGGCGTGCAGCCGATCGATGAGCTTGCCGCCCGCCGGCCGGGGGCTCCACCGGTTCCGCGCCCGGCGGCCGGTGCCCCCGGTGCGTCAGCGGACCCCTTGTTCCCGGAGGGGGCGCCCCCGCTGCCCGACGCGATGCGCGCGGGCGGTGAGCGCATGGACATGGCCTGGGCCGTGGGAGTCCTGATGGGGAACCGGGACCTGCGGCGCCGCCTGGCTGCGGAGGCCCGCGGCACCCCGCTGGTCGCCGCCTGAGCGCCCGGTCGGGGCGACCCGCAGTGACCGGGCGAACGCATCGCCGAGTGCCGATACGGTGTCCGGCGTGCAGCTGACCGTCGTCGACCACCCGCTCGCCCGTGCCCGCCTCTCCCGGATGCGGGACGAGCGCACGGACAACTCCATGTTCCGCGCCGCCCTGCGCGAGCTCACGCAGATGCTGGTCTACGAGGCCACCCGCGACCTCGCGGTGGCCGAGGAGCCGATCACCACCCCGGTCACCACGACGACCGGCTACCGGCTGGCCGCCCCGCCGCTCATCGTGCCCGTGCTGCGGGCGGGCCTGGGCATGGCCGACACCGCGCACGGGATGCTGCCGGAGTCGCAGATGGGCTTCGTCGGGCTCGCGCGCAACGAGGAGACCTTCCAGCCCGAGGCCTACATGGCCTCGCTGCCGGAGTCGCTGGTCGGCCGCGACGTCTTCGTCCTCGACCCGATGCTCGCCACCGGCGGATCGCTCGTGCACTGCTGCCAGCTGCTCACCGCGCGCGGCACCACCTCGATCACGGTGCTGTGCGCGCTCGCCGCTCCCGACGGCATCCGCCGGCTCGAGCAGAGCGGGCTGCCGCTGCGCGTCTTCACCGCGAGCGTCGACGAGGGGCTCAACGACAAGGCCTACATCGTCCCGGGCCTCGGCGACGCCGGCGACCGCCAGTTCGGCTCGGTCTGACCGTGCGGTTCGGGGTCCTCGGCACCGGTCACTGGGCGCGTGCGGTGCACGCGACCGCCCTCGCCGACCACCCGTCGGCCGAGCTGGCCGGGGTGTGGGGGCGCGACGCCGAACGGGCCGAGGCGCTGGGGGCGGAGTTCGAGGTCCCCTTCTACGCCGACCTCGACGCGCTGCTGGCCGACGTCGACGCCGTCGCCATCGCGCTGCCCCCGCACGTCCAGGCACCGCTCGCCGTGCGGGCGGCGGAGGCGGGCAAGCACCTCCTGCTCGAGAAGCCCATCGCCCTCGACGTGGCCGCGGCCGACCGGGTGGTCGACGCGGTGCGCGCCGCCAGGGTCGCCTCCGTCGTCTTCTTCACCTTCCGCTTCCAGGCGGCGACCTCCACCTGGCTCACCCAGGCCGCCCGGACCCGCCTGGCCGGCGGCGCGGGCTCCTGGCTCTCCTCGCTGGCGGGCACGCCCTTCGCCACCTCGCCCTGGCGCCAGGAGCACGGGGCGCTCTGGGACATCGGCCCGCACGCGCTGTCGGTGCTGGTGCCGGCGCTGGGGCCGGTCGTCGCCGTGCAGGCCGGCGCGGGGCTCCGGGACACCGTGCACCTGGTGCTCACGCACGAGTCGGGCACGGCGTCGACCGTGACGCTCTCGCACACGGTGGCGCCCATGTCGACCGGGATCGAGTTCTTCGTGCACGGGGACGCCGGCCGGCTCGTCCTCCTGCCCGACGTCGAGGCCCCGGTGGAGGCGTTCTCCGTCGCCGTCGACGAGCTGACCTCCGCCGCGATCGCCGGCGGCACCCACCCCTGCGACGTGGGGTTCGGCCGGGACGTCGTCGCCGTGCTGGCGACGGCCGCCCGGGCGCTGGACTCCGGCTGCCGCGAACCCGTCCGCGGATGACCAGCGCCGCTCCGGAGCAGCGGCCGTGGACACCGGTGGACTGGTACCTGCCCACCGGGCGGATCCGGCGGCGGGACTGGTGGCTGCGGTACGTGCTGGTGTTCGCCGTGCTCGGGGTGGTCGCCACCTCGATCGACGCGACGTGGTTCCCCGACAGCTACCCCCGCATCAGCCGCGACGAGGGGTTCGACCTGCTCTGGCCGTTCCCGGACCAGGGCGGACCGGTGACGGCGATCTCGGCGCTGGTCCTGCTCGTGCCGAACGTCGCCGCGATGGTCACCCGGCTGCACGACCGGGACCACTCCGCCTGGTGGCTGCTGTGGCACCTGCTGCCCGGCATCGGCTGGCTGGTCCTGCTGGTGACCATCGGCTTCCTCGGCACCCAGCCGCGCCCCAACCGGTACGGCCCGCCACCGCGCTGAACCCCGGCCGGCAGCCGCCTCAGCGGCCTGCCACCCCGTAGCAGAGCATGACGACCCCGTTGCCGAACCGTCGGGTCTCCAGCAGCTCCAGGCCGGTGGAGGAGCCGGCGTCCCGGAAGAGGCGCCGGCCGCGGCCGATCAGGACGGGCATCACGAACAACCGGTACTCGTCGACGAGGTCCAGCCGGCGGAAGGTCGCGGTGAGGTCCGGCCCGCCGAGCACCATGTCACCGCCGGGGCGCTGCTGGAGCGCCCGGATCTCCTCCGGGTCGACCTCGCGCCGGAGCTCGGTGGCCCACGGGACCTCGTCCCGGGTGCGGGAGAACACGATCTTCGGCATGGCCCGCCAGATGCCGGCGAACTCCTTCTCCGGTGCGGACGCGGCCGGGTCCTCGTCGGCCGCCGGCCAGTACGCGGCCATCAGTTCCTGGGTGACCCGTCCCTCGAGGAAGGCGCTCGCCGTCGCCAGCTGCGCGTTGATGCAGCCGTGCAGCTCCTCGTCCATCACGTGCCAGCTGATGTCGTGGTCGGGGCCCTCGAAGAACCCGTCGAGGGACACCCCCAGGTGGACGACGATCTTCCGCATGCTGCCTCCGCTCCGCTCCTGGCGCTCGTCGTGGTGGAGACGGCTCGGGCGGGCGGAACTGATCGGTGTCAGACGCCGAGCGCCGCCGACATCTCCGCGCGCAGCTGGTCCAGCTCGTCGGCACCGCGGCCGCGGGCGGCGATCAGGCCGGCGTCGTCGTGCACCGGGACGACCGTCTCCAGGTAGGCCTTCAGCTTCGGCTCGGTGCCGCTGGGCCGCACGATGACCCGCACGCCCTCGCCGAGCAGCCGGACGGCGTCCACCGGCGGCGACCCCTCGGCGAGATCGGCGAACTCCACCGGCCGGCCCAGCAGGGTGGCCGGCGGCGCCGAGCGCACCCGCGCCATCGCCCCGGCGATGACCGAGAGGTCCTCGACCCGCACCGACAGCTGCCCGGTGACGAACAGGCCGTGCTCGGTGGCCAGCTCGTCCAGCCGGTCCAGGACCGTCCGCCCGTCGGCCTTCAGCTCCGCCGCGAGCAGCGCGACGGCGAGCGCCGCGGAGATGCCGTCCTTGTCCCGCACCACCGACGGCGCCACCGAGTAGCCCAGCGCCTCCTCGTACCCGTACACCAGCGGCGCCGCCTCGGACCCGGCCCGCATGATCCACTTGAACCCGGTCGGCGTCTCCTCCGACGGGGCCCCGTGCGCCTCGGCGACGACGTGCATCAGCGAGCCGCTCACCAGCGACGACGCGTAGGTGCCGCGCACGCCGCGGCGCAGCAGCCAGTCCGCGAGCAGCGCGCCCACCTCGTCGCCGGTGAGCTGCCGCCCGCCGCACACCACCGAGCAGCGGTCGGCGTCGGGGTCCTCGGCGATCGCCACGTCGGCGCCCACCCGGTCGGCCAGGGCCAGCAGCAGGTCCACCGCCCCGGGCTCCTCCGGGTTCGGGAAGGCCACGGTCGGGAAGGCGGGGTCGGGGGCGTCCTGCTCCGGCACGCTCACCGGCGCGGGCAGGCCCGCGGCGGCGAAGACCGCGCGCGTCGTCCCGGCGCCCACGCCGTGCATCGCGGTGTAGGCGACGGTCAGCGCCGAGCGGGCGTCGGCGGGCACCCGGCCGGGGTCGACCGCCCGCACGACGGCGTCGACATAGTCGGTCTCGATGCCGTCCCCGAGGGTCAGCCAGTCGTCGGACCGCGGCACGTCGCGCGCGCTGCCCACCGCGGCGATCGCGGCCTCGATCTCCCGGTCGGCCGGCGGCACCAGTTGCGCGCCGTCGCCGAGGTAGACCTTGTAGCCGTTGTCGTCGGGCGGGTTGTGGCTGGCGGTCACCATGATCCCGGCCGCGCACCCCAGGTGGCGGACGGCGAAGGCGAGCACCGGCGTCGGCAGCGGGCGGGGCATGACCTGCACGGCGAAGCCCGCCCCGGCCAGCACCTCGGCGGAGATGCGGGCGAACTCGTCGGACCGGCGGCGTGCGTCGAACCCGATCACCACGCCGCCGCCCGCGTGCCCGGCCGCCGTCAGCCAGGAGGCCAGTCCCGCGGCCGCACGGGTGACGACGGCGGCGTTCATCCCGGCCGGCCCGGCGCGCAGCGGTCCGCGCAGCCCCGCCGTCCCGAAGGTCAGCGGACCGGCGAACCGGCGCTCGAGCTCCGCGGTGTCCCCGGCGTCGACCAGCGCCGTGATCTCGGCGCGGTCGCCCTCGTGCGGGTCCGCGTCGGCCCAGGCGCGGGCGGTGTCGAGCAGCTCCTGGGTCATGCCGGGAAGTTCTCCGCGTCGAAGTCGGCGGTCGTGTACTCGCCCCCGACCCGATGGTGCACCGGATCGGAGAGGTCGGGCTCGCCGTGGGTGCCGATCAGCGCCCCGGCGTACCCCTCGGCGTCGTCGGTGGACCGGTAGCCCAGGGCCTCCGCGGCGGAGAGGTCCCACCAGCGGCGGGTGTTGTCGGACACCCCCCACACCACGCGGAAGCCCGGCGACGGCGCGGTGAGCGCGGCATCGACCAGCGCGACGGTGTCGGCGGGGGAGAGCCAGGTGGAGAGCTGGCGGGTCGTGGTCGGCTCGGCGAAGGCGCTGCCGATCCGCAGGCAGACGACGTCGAGGCCGTAGCGGTCCACGTACAGCGAGCCCAGCGCCTCCATCGCGACCTTCGAGACGCCGTAGTAGGTGTCCGGCCGCGGCGGGGCGTCGGCCTCGCGCAGCAGCCCGTCCGCGGGGCGCTCGGTGTACCCGGACGCGTGGTTGCTGCTGGCCAGGACCACGCGCCGGACGCCGGCCTGCCGGGCCGCCTCGAGCGCGCAGTAGGTGCCCTGGATGTTGGCGTGCGAGATCGCCGCCCACGTCGACTCACCGGAGATGCCCGCGAGGTGGACCACGGCCGACGCGCCGCGGGCGGCGTCGGTCATGGCCGCCAGGTCGGTGACGTCGGCGACGAGGTGCTCCTCGCCCGGACGGGGTCCGGTCACCGGCACGACGTCGAGGCTGCGCACCGCCCAGCCGCGCTCCGGCAGGCCGCCGCGCAGGACCGTGCCGATCCGGCCGGCGGCGCCGGTGACGAGGACGGGGCCGGTCACGGGAGCCGCTCGATGAGCTGCACCAGGAACTGCCCCAGCCGCCCGGCGGCGGCCTTGCCCGCGGCGAGGACCTCCTCGTGGTCCAGCGCCGCACCGGTGATGCCGGCCGCGGCGTTGGTGACCATCGACAGACCGAACACCTCGACCCCCGCGGCGCGGGCCGCGATGGCCTCCAGCGCGGTGGACATGCCGACCAGGTCGGCGCCGAGCGTGCGCAGCATGCGGATCTCGGCCGGCGTCTCGAAGTGCGGGCCGGGCAGCTGGGCGTAGACGCCCTCGAGCAGTGACGGGTCCAGCTCCCGGGCCAGGGCGCGGAGCCGGCCGGAGTAGAGGTCGGTGAGGTCGACGAAGTTCGCGCCGACCAGCGGTGACCGCGCGGTCAGGTTGAGGTGGTCGGAGATGACCACCGCCTGGCCCACCCGGTGCTCGGGGGCCAGCCCGCCGGCGGCGTTGGTCAGGACGATCGTCCGCACGCCCGCGGCCGCGGCGGTGCGCACGCCGTGCACGACCGGCTCGACGCCGCGCCCCTCGTAGTAGTGGGTGCGGCCCAGGAACAGCAGCACCCTGCGCTCGCCCACCCGGACCGAGCGGATCTCGCCGCCGTGCCCGACGACGGTCGGGGCCGCGAAACCGGGCAGGTCGCCGATCGCCACCGATCCGGCGGTCTCGCCGAACGCGTCGGCCGCCGGCGCCCAGCCCGAGCCCATGACGACGGCGACGTCGTGCGGACCGCCGAGCGCGGTGGTCAGGGCGTCGGCCGCCTGCGCGGCCAGTGCGGTGGGATCGGTTCCGGGGTGCTCGCTCACGCAGGGACGCTAACGCAACCGGGCAGGTGACGAGATGGAACGGCCTGCCTGCAGGGCCCCGCACCGAGCGGAGCGAGGGACGGGGGGCAGGCAGGTCCTTCTAGACTCCCGGAGGTGGAGATCCCTTTCCGTAGCTCGGAACGCGCCAGCCTCGGGGTGGAGTGGGAGCTGCAGCTCGTCGACCGGGAGACCCGCGAGCTCTCCTCCGGCGCCAACGAGGTCCTGGAGGCGCTGCGTCCCGACGGGGCCGACGAGCACCCCAAGGCCAAGCACGAGCTGCTGCAGTCGACGGTCGAGATCATCACCGGCGTCTGCACCACGGTGGGCGAGGCGAAGGCCGACCTCGCCGGCACCCTCGCCGAGGTGGTCGCCCAGGCCGACCGGCGGGGGCTGGGGGTGCTGTGCGCCGGCACCCATCCCTTCACCGACTGGCAGTCCCAGGAGATCTCGCCCAAGGAGCGCTACCAGCAGCTGGTCGAGCGCATGCAGTGGCTGGCCCGCCGCATGCAGATCTTCGGCGTCCACGTGCACGTCGGTGTCCGGGCACCGGAGAAGGTCATCCCGATCGTCAACGCGCTGTGCGCGTACGTCCCGCACTTCCTCGCCCTGTCGTCGTCCTCGCCGTTCTGGGTCGGCTGCGACACCGGCCTCGCCTCGGCCCGGACCAAGGTCTTCGAGGGCATGCCCACCGCGGGCCTGCCCTTCCAGCTCGCCGACTGGGGCGAGTTCGAGGAGTACATGGAGACGCTGATCTCCACGAAGAGCATCGAGAGCGTCCGCGAGGTGTGGTGGGACATCCGCCCGCACCCGGACTTCGGCACCGTGGAGCTGCGCATCTGCGACGGCCTCCCGACCCTCGACGAGGTCGGCGCGGTCGCCGCGCTCGCGCAGTGCCTGGTCGAGCAGTTCGACACCCAGCTCGACCGCGGCTACACCCTGCCCCGGCCCGAGGAGTGGGTCGTCCGCGAGAACAAGTGGCGGGCCTCCCGGTACGGCCTGGACGCCGAGATCGTGGTCGACGAGCACTACGCGGTCCGGCCGGTGCGCGACGCCATCGCCGAGCTGGTGGCCGAGCTGATGCCGACCGCGCGGAGGCTGGAGTGCGAGGCCGAGCTGGCCGACGTCCTGCGCATCCTGGAGGTCGGCGCCTCCTACCAGCGGCAGCGGGCCGTGGCCCTGGAGCACGACGGCGAGCTGGTCCCCGTCGTCGACAGCCTGCTCGCCGAGCTGCGCGACGGCCTGCCGGCGCGCGGTCCCTCCGGGCGCCCCGACGGACCGGTGCCCGGGCCGGCCGAGTGCGCGGGGGGGCACGCAGCGTGACCCCGGTCGTGGAGAAGCTGGGTGCCGCGGTCGACGAGTGGGCCACCGCCAACGCGTCCGCGCTGTCGGCCACCCGGCGGCACCTGCACGCCCACCCCGAACTCGGCTACGCGGAGTTCGAGACCACCTCGTTCCTCGAGGAGCGGCTGCGCCACCACGGGCTCACGCCGCGCCGGCTGCCCACCGGCACGGGGCTCACCGTCGACGTCGGGACGGGCGGGGGACCGGTCGTCGTGCTGCGCGCCGACATCGACGCGCTGCCCCTGAAGGACCTCAAGGACGTCCCGTACGCCTCCACCCGCGAGGGACTGGCCCACGCCTGCGGGCACGACGTGCACACCACGGTGGTCCTCGGCGTGGCCGTCGCGCTCGCGTCGCTGGACGGCCTCCCCGGCACCGTCCGGTGCGTCTTCCAGCCCGCCGAGGAGACCGTGCCCGGCGGCGCCACGGAGGTCGTCGCCTCCGGCGTCCTCGACGGGGCGTCCCGCGCCTTCGCCCTGCACTGCGACCCGTCGATCCCGGCCGGGAGGATCGGCCTGCGCACCGGCCCGATCACCGCCGCCTGCGACCGGATGGACGTGACGCTCACCGGACCCGGCGGGCACACCGCCCGCCCGCAGCTCACCGTCGACCTGGTCGACGCCCTCGGCCGGCTGATCACCGACCTGCCCTCGCTGCTCTCCCGGCAGGTCGATCCCCGGGCGGGGATGTCGCTGGTCTGGGGCGCGGTGAACGCCGGGGTCGCGGCCAACGCCATCCCGCAGCGCGGCACGCTCCGCGGCACGGTCCGGGTGCTCGACCGGGAGGCCTGGAAGGGCGCGGAGGACCTGCTGCGCTCCCTGGTCGAGCGGGTCGTCGCCACCACCGGCGCCCAGGTCGACGTGGACTACATCCGCGGGGTGCCGCCGGTGGTGAACGACCCGCGGGCGGTCGCCCTGCTGCGCACGGCGGCGCTGGGCACCGTGGGCGCCGACAACCTGGTCCTGTCGCCGCAGAGCATGGGCGGGGAGGACTTCGGCTGGTTCGCCGACGTCATGCCGATCGCGCTGGCCCGGCTGGGCACCCACGGCGGCGGCGCCCCGCTCGACCTGCACCGGGGCACCTTCGACGTCGACGAGCGGGCCATCGGCGTCGGCGTGCGGCTGCTCTCCCGCACCGCGCTGCTGGCGCTGGAGGCCGACGCCGAGCACGCGGCGACCGGCGTCCAGGCACCCCCTCGCACGCGCCGACCCGCGCCCGGAGACACTTCTGCCCGACGAGCCCTGGACGAGAGGCGGGAACCCGAGGATGAGTTCCACCGACCAGCGGACCAGCAGCGGTCCGGGAAGCGCACCGGCTGACGCCGACGTGCCGGCCGAGCACGCGGTCCCCGACGACCTCGTGCTCGCGGGTGAGTTCGACGCGGTGACCCGCGAGCAGTGGCGCGAACTGGTCAGCGGCGTGCTGCGCAAGGCCGGCCGGGAGGACCTCCCCGACCCGGTCGAGGACGCGCTGCGCCGTCCGGTGGCCCCGGGTGTGACGGTGGCGCCGCTCTACACCGCCGAGGACGCCGGCGACCTCCCCGCGGGCGTCGGGGTGCCCGGCCTGCCGCCGTTCGTGCGCGGGGCCCGTCCCGCCGGCGGGCCGGCCGGGTCGACCGAGGTCGCCGCGTCCGGTGGCGCCGAGGGCGGCGCGTCCGGCGGGTGGGACATCCGGCAGCGGCACGCGCACCCCGATGTCGCCGTCACCCGGGAGGCGATCGCCGCCGACCTGGAGAACGGCGTCACCTCGCTGTGGCTGGTCCTCGGCGAGGGCGCCATCCCCGTCGACTCCCTCGGCGACGTGCTCTCCGACGTCTACCTCGACCTGGCGCCGGTGAGCGTGCAGGGCGGGCCGGGGGTGGGCGAGGCGCAGGCGGCGGCCGAGGCGTTCCTCGACCTGGTGGCGGGCCGTACCGACCTCGCACCCGGTGGCTCGCTGGGGCTCGACCCGCTCGGCGTCCAGGCCGCCTCGGGGGAGGAGCAGGACCTCACCGGGCTGGCCGACGTCGCCCGCCGGGCCGCCGCCCACGCCGGTCTGCGCACCGTCGTCGTCGACGGCACCGTCTTCCACGACGCCGGGGCGTCGGTGGTCGAGGAGCTCGGCTGTTCGCTGGCCGCGGGCGTCGCCTACCTCCGGGCGCTGACCGGCGGCGGGCTGACCGTCGACGAGGCGGTCGCGCAGCTCGAGTTCCGCTACGCCGCCTCGGCCGACCAGTTCACGACCATCGCCGCGCTGCGTGCGGCGCGCCGGCTGTGGGACCGGGTCGGCGAGGTCAGCGGCGCCTCGCCCGAGGTTCGCGCCCAGCACCAGCACGCCGTCACCTCGTCGGTGATGACGACGAAGCGCGACCCGTGGGTCAACATGCTGCGCACCACCGTGGCCTGCTTCGCCGCCGGCGTCGGCGGCGCGGACGCCGTCACGGTGCAGCCGTTCGACGCCGCGCTCGGGCTGCCCGACTCCTTCTCCCGCCGGATCGCGCGCAACACGCAGAACCTGCTCGTGGAGGAGGGGCACCTCGGCCGGGTGCTCGACCCGGCCGGTGGATCCTGGTACGTGGAGTCGCTCACCGACGAGTTTGCCCGGGCGGCCTGGGCCTGGTTCACCGAGATCGAGCGGGCCGGCGGGTTGGCGGCGGCCCTCTCCTCGGGCCTCGTCCGCGACCGGGTCGCGCGGGCGTGGGACGCGCGCGCGAAGCGGCTGGCCACGCGGGCGGACGCGATCACCGGCGTCAGCGAGTTCCCCAACCTCACCGAGAAGCTGCCCGAGCGCCGGCCGGCCGCCGAGGTGCTGCCGGCCACCGGCGGGCTGCCGCGGGTGCGGGCCGCGCAGGAGTTCGAGGAGCTGCGCGACGCCGCCGACGCGGCGACGTCGTCGGGCGGGGAGCGGCCGAGCGTCTACCTGGCCACCCTCGGGCCGATCGCGCGGCACACCGCGCGGGCGACCTTCGCGGCCAACCTGTTCCAGGCCGGTGGGCTGGCCACCCCGGCCGGGGACGGCGCCGGCGGCCTCGCGGACGCCGGCACGACCGTCGCCTGCATCTGCGGCACCGACAAGGACTACGCCGAGTCCGCCGCGGCGCTGGCGGCGGAGCTGAAGGCGGCCGGCGCCACGCAGGTGTGGCTGGCCGGCAAGCCCGACCTCGCCGTCGACGGCGTCGACGGCTACGTGCACGCCGGGTGCGACGCGCTCTCGGCGCTGCGGACGGTCCACGAGCAGCTGGGTCTCGAAGGAGTGCAGGCATGAGCGCGATCCCCGACTTCGGCGACGTCGAGCTGGGCCGCCCGTCGGCCGGCACCTCGGCGGAGGACTGGGCCAAGGCCTTCGAGGAGGCCACCGGCCGTGGCGTGGCGGAGGCGACCTGGGAGACCCCGGAGGGCATCGCCGTCCCGCCGCTGTACACCCCCGCCGACCTCGAGGGCCTGGACTTCCTCGACACCCTGCCCGGGCTGCCGCCGTTCCTGCGGGGCCCCTACCCGACGATGTACACGACGCAGCCGTGGACGGTCCGCCAGTACGCGGGCTTCTCCACCGCCGCGGAGTCCAACGCCTTCTACCGGCGCAACCTCGCCGCCGGCCAGAAGGGTCTGTCGATCGCGTTCGACCTGCCCACGCACCGCGGCTACGACTCCGACCACCCGCGGGTGCCCGGCGACGTCGGCATGGCGGGCGTGGCGATCGACTCGATCCTGGACATGCGGCAGCTGTTCGACGGCATCCCGCTGGACAAGATGTCGGTGTCCATGACGATGAACGGCGCCGTGCTGCCCGTGCTCGCGCTCTACATCGTCGCGGCCGAGGAGCAGGGGGTGGCCCCGGAGCAGCTCACCGGGACCATCCAGAACGACATCCTCAAAGAGTTCATGGTGCGGAACACCTACATCTATCCGCCCAAGCCCTCGATGCAGATCATCAGCGACATCTTCAGCTTCACCTCGAAGCAGATGCCGAAGTTCAACTCGATCTCGATCTCCGGGTACCACATCCAGGAGGCCGGGGCCACGGCCGACCTGGAGCTGGCCTACACGCTGGCCGACGGCGTCGAGTACCTGAAGGCCGGTCAGGCCGCGGGGATGGACGTCGACGCGTTCGCGCCGCGGCTGAGCTTCTTCTGGGCCATCGGCATGAACTTCTTCATGGAGGTGGCGAAGCTGCGGGCCGGGCGCCTGCTGTGGGCGAAGCTGGTGAAGGAGGCCGGGGCGCAGAACCCCAAGTCGCTGTCGCTGCGCACCCACTCGCAGACCTCGGGCTGGTCGCTGACCGCGCAGGACGTCTACAACAACGTCGTCCGCACCTGCCTGGAGGCGATGGCGGCGACCCAGGGGCACACCCAGTCGCTGCACACCAACGCCCTCGACGAGGCGCTCGCGCTGCCCACCGACTTCTCCGCCCGCATCGCGCGCAACACCCAGCTGATGCTCCAGCAGGAGTCGGGGACCACCCGCGTCGTCGACCCGTGGGGCGGCTCGGCCTACGTCGAGAAGCTCACCTACGACCTGGCCCGCCGCGCCTGGGCGCACATCCAGGAGGTCGCCGAGCACGGCGGCATGGCGCAGGCCATCGACGACGGCATCCCGAAGCTGCGCATCGAGGAGGCCGCCGCCCGCACCCAGGCGCGGATCGACTCCGGCCGCCAGCCGGTCATCGGCGTGAACAAGTACCGGGTGGACGCCGACGAGGCGATCGAGGTCCTGAAGGTCGACAACGCCGACGTGCTGGCCCAGCAGAAGGCCAAGCTCGAGCAGCTGCGCGCCGACCGGGACGGCCGCGCCGTCACCGAGGCGCTGGGCCGGCTCACCGACGCCGCCCGCGCCGCCGCCGACGGCCGCCGCGGCAACGACCTGGACACCAACCTGCTGAAGCTCGCCGTCGACGCCGCGCGGGCCAAGGCGACCGTCGGCGAGATCTCCGACGCCCTCGAAGCCGTCTACGGCCGGCACGCCGGCCAGGTCCGCACCATCTCCGGCGTCTACCGCGACGAGGCAGGAGCATCCGGGCCGATGGAGGAGACGCGCCGCCTGGCCGAGGAGTTCGCCGAGGCCGAGGGCCGCCGGCCGCGCATCCTGGTGGCCAAGATGGGCCAGGACGGGCACGACCGCGGGCAGAAGGTCATCGCCACCGCCTTCGCCGACCTCGGCTTCGACGTCGACGTCGGCCCGCTGTTCCAGACGCCCGACGAGGTCGCCCGGCAGGCGGTCGAGGCCGACGTGCACGTCGTCGGCGTCTCCTCGCTGGCCGCCGGCCACCTCACCCTGGTGCCGGCGCTGCGCGACGCGCTCGCCGGGCTCGGCGCCGACGACGTGCTGATCGTGGTCGGCGGGGTCATCCCGCCCGACGACGTGCCGACGCTGAAGGAGATGGGCGCCGCGGCGGTCTTCCCGCCCGGCACCGTCATCGCCGAGGCGGCGCAGGAGCTGCTGCGGACCCTGTCCTCTCGTCTCGGCCACTGATGGCGAGAGAGGTCGACGTACCGGCGCTCGTCGAGGGTGTGCTCGCGAGGGACCGCCGGGTGATGGCGCGCGCCATCACGCTGGTGGAGTCCCGGCGGGCCGACCACCGGGAGAAGGCGCAGGAGCTGCTGGTCGAGCTGCTGCCGCACGCCGGGGGAGCGCGCCGCATCGGGATCAGCGGCGTCCCCGGCGTCGGGAAGTCGACCTTCATCGACCAGCTCGGGGTGGACCTGACGGGTGCGGGTCACCGCGTCGCCGTGCTCGCCGTCGACCCGTCGTCGGCCCGGTCCGGCGGCTCGATCCTGGGCGACAAGACCCGCATGGCCCGGCTGGCGGTCGACCCGGACGCCTTCATCCGGCCGTCGCCCACCTCGGGCACGCTCGGCGGCGTCGCCCAGGCGACGCGGGAGTCGATGGTCGTGGTGGAGGCGGCCGGGTACGACGTCGTCCTGGTCGAGACCGTCGGCGTCGGCCAGTCGGAGATCACCGTCGCGGAGATGGTGGACTCGTTCCTGTTCCTGACCATCGCCCGCACCGGTGACCAGCTGCAGGGCATCAAGCGCGGCATCCTCGAGATCGCCGACGTCATCGCCGTGAACAAGGCCGACGGCCCGGCGGCCGCCGACGCCCGCAAGGCGGCGCGGGAGCTGTCCTCGGCGATCCGGATGCTCCGCGGCCGGGGCGAGCCGTGGGACGTGCCGGTGCTCACCTGCGCCGGGCTGACCGGCGAGGGCATGGACCAGGTGTGGGCCAAGCTCGTCGAGCACCAGGAGCGGGCGAAGGCGTCCGGGGCCTTCGACGAGCGGCGCCGCACCCAGCAGGTGCGCTGGACCTGGCAGCTGGTGCGCGACGGGCTGGAGCACTCGCTGCGCGCGCACCCCGGGGTGCGGGCCGCCGTCCCCGAGCTGGAGAAGGCGGTGCTGGCGGGGGAGCTGACCCCGGCGCTGGCCGCGCAGCAGATCCTGGGCGCGTTCCTCGGCCGGCCGGACGACGTCCCCGGCTGATCCCACCCGCCCCACGCGCACGTCACGGGCGCACCGCCCCCGCGGGTCCCGTGTCGGACACATCCGTCACGGTGCGTGTGCGCCCGGCCACTACCGTTCCCCCGAGCCGATCGAGGGGGAGGCGTGGTCGCACACCGCGAGCAGGGACCGACGGACCAGGGGCGCCTGCGCGTCGTGGACAGCCTGCGCTTCGTCGCGGCGCTGGCCGTGGTGCTCTTCCACTACACCGGCCGGGACAGCGTGGCGTGGGGCGAGAGCGTGCGCGACGTCTTCCCGTTCCTCAGCCGCTTCACCATCTACGGCGGCTTCGGTCCCTACCTGTTCTTCATGATCAGCGGGTTCGTGATCCTGATGAGCACGTGGGGCAGGTCCGTGCCGTCGTTCGTCGGCTCCCGCGTCGGCCGGTTGTACCCCGCGTACTGGTTCGCCGTCGTGCTGACCGCCGTGGTCCTGGTGACCAACCGGTCGATCCTGGCCGACTGGGACGCGGTGGGCCTGCCGGGTGCCGTCCTCAACCTCACGATGTTCCAGAGCGCGTTCGGCGTCCCGAACCTCGACGGGGCCTTCTGGACGCTCTGGGTCGAGCTGAAGTTCTACCTGCTCCTGCTGGGGATGGCCCTGATCGGCATCACCCGGGAGCGGATGCTCGCCCTGTGCCTCGTCTGGCCGGTCCTCGGGGCGCTGGCGCAGCGCTGGGACTCGCCGCTGCTGACGGAGCTCCTCGCCCCGACCTACGCGCCGTTCTTCTGCATCGGCATCCTGATCTACCTGGTGCACCGCGAGGGGTGGAGCGCCGGCATCGGGCTGCTGCTGGCGATGAACTACTGCTTCGCCCTCTGGGTGTGCGCCGCCTACTACATCCCCTGGTCGGTCCGGGTGGCCGGCGCCCCGGTGTCCTTCCGTGCGCTGGCCGTCCTGCTGACGCTGTGCATCGCGGCGCTGGCGGTGGCCACGCTCACGCGGGTCAGCCGGGTGGACTGGCGCTGGCTGACCTTCCTCGGCGCCCTGACGTACCCGCTCTACGTCATCCACCAGGTGAGCGGCTGGGTGCTGCTCAACCGCCTGGGCCCCGTGTTGCCCGCCTACGCCGCGCTGGCCGTCGTCGTGGCGCTGATGCTGGTGCTCGCCTACCTCGTGCACCGGTTCGTCGAGCGGCCCTTCGGGAGCCGGCTGCGGCGGGCGGTGGAGCGGGATCTCTCCTCCGTCGCGGCGCGCCGACCGTCCGCCGACCGCCACGACGGCACGTCGCACCCCACCGGCGGTGGCCGGTCGCGTCCGCTGCCCCCGCTGCCCTCCTCACGGGTGCCGGTGGAGCAGGCCGGTGAGCTGCTGGACGCCGCCTCCCCGGGTGCCGGGCGGCGCTGACGCGGCCCGGCACCGGTCACTGGCGGACGACCAGGTTGGTGCTGTCGACGAACCGGCCGACGTCCGTGCTCAGCATCTCGATCACCTGGGCCACGTGCTCCGGCTGCATGATCGTCGACGGGTCCTCGTCGGGCGCCAGCGTGCGGCGCAGGTCCGTCGCGGTCCGGCCGGGGGAGATGCACACGACCCGGGTGCCGTAGATGGCGAGCTCCTCGCGCATGACCTCGCTCATGTTGATGACCGCGGCCTTCGACGCCGAGTAGGTCAGCCACCCCGAGCGGCCCTGGATGCCCGCCGTCGAGGCGACGTTGACGACCACCTCGAACCTGTTCCCCAGGTGCAGCAGCTCCTGGACGATCGTGAACGGGGCGTACAGGTTGACCGCCATGGTCCGCTCGAACTCCTCGAAGCGGATCTGGTGGATCGGCTGCGGGTTGGTGTAGCCGGCGTTGTTGACCAGCACGTCGACGTTGCCGTGGGCCGAATGCACGTCCCGCACGAGGTCGAGGATGCCGGGCCGGTCGGCCAGGTCGAAGGCGTGCGCGGTGACCTCGACGGCCGGGTTCAGCGCGGAGACCCTCGAGACGGCGTCGTCGAACGCCGGGGAGCTGCGGGCCACCAGCACCAGCTGCGCGACGTCGTCCCGCGCCGCGAAGCGCTCGGCGGTCCGGAGCCCGATCCCCTTCGACGCCCCGGTGACCAGGACGGTGCGGCCCTCAGACATCCTCGGTCTCCCCGTGCAGCAGGGACACCGCGAGGTGGATGTCGGTCGGGGTGGTCACCTTGATGTTCGTGTCCTGGCCGTCGATGTAGTGCACCGGGATGCCGGCGGCGGCGAGCATCGAGGCGTCCTCGGTGAAGCCGTGGCCCTGCGTCGCGGCGAACTCGTGCGCCTCGGCGAGGTCGGCGAGGGCGAACTTCTGCGGCAACTGGACGTTGCGCAGCCGGTCCCGGTCCAGGTAACCGGTGACCGCGCGCGTCTCCGGGTCCACCGGGGCCACGGTGAACGGGATCGGGATCATGTAGCTCACGTTCCGCTCGGGCGAGCTGATGAGCCGGCTGAAGTCGGCGGAGCGCACGAGCGGCCGGGCCGCTTCGTGCAGGACGACGTCGCCGTTCCGGCAGAGCTTCAGAGCGGCGGCCACCGACTCCTGCCGGGTGGCGCCGGCCGCGACGTAGTCCACCGGGGTCCGGATGGCGTAGTCGCGGACGATGCCCTCGACCTCCTCGCGCCAGCCCTCGGGGTAGTTGAGGACGATCTGATCGAGCTCCGGCACCGCGTCGGCGGCGACGAGCGAGTACACGAGGATCGGGATGCCGTTGACGGTCAGGAACTGCTTCGGCCGGTCGGCGCGCATCCGCGTGCCGCTGCCACCGTTGAGCAGAACGAGTGAGTACACGTTGATCCGTCCTCGTCCGGGTGGGGCCGGGGAGGTCCGGGGACCACCCGAGCCGTCCGGCGGAGTCCGGCCCATCCTCGCAGACCGGTCGGGCGGCTGATCGCCGCCGCAGGCAGGGTGGTTCAGAACGCGCTGCGGCACTCCCGGGAGCGCAGCTCGCGCGTGTAGTCGTCGGGGGCCCCGGCGGCCTCCGCGGCGTCGGCCATCGCGCCCAGGTGCCGGGCCGAGGGCAGGCCCCCCTCGAAGGCGTCCAGCACGTAGACGTAGGCGACGACGTCGCCGCCCAGGGTGTGCACCCGCAGGTGCACCCGGCGGTAGAGGCCCGAGTCCGCGCCTTCCCAGGCGTCGAGCGCTCGCTCGTCGGCCTCGGTCAGGTCGTAGAGGGCGACGAACACGCCGGCCGTCTCCCCGCCCGATCCCTCGTCCGCGGGGACCAGGGTGGCCAGGGCACCCTCCCAGCCCAGCTCCTCGCCGCCGAACGTCAGCCGCCAGCCGCGGATCCAGCCGGTGCCGGCGTGCGGGGACGACGGGCACCGGCGCAGCATCTGAGCCGGGTCCATGTTCGACCCGTAGGCGGCGTAGAGGCCCATCCCGGCGAGCCTAACCAGGCGGCACCGCCCGCGGGGAACGGGCGGTGGCGCCGATCCGGGGCGCACCGGGGACAATGGCGGGCGACGGACCGCCCGGCAACGGAAGATGGAGCCATGACCCGCATCGTCATCATCGGTGGTGGCCCGGCCGGCTACGAGGCCGCGCTGGTCGCCGCGCAGCTCGGTGCGCAGGTCACCGTCATCGAGCGCGACGGCATCGGCGGCGCCAGCGTGCTCACCGACTGCGTCCCCTCCAAGGCCCTGATCGCGGCGGCCGGCGCCATGACGTCGGTACGCGACTCCGCCGTCCTCGGCGTGCACGGTGCGGAGCTCGCGACCGTGAGCCTGGACCTGCCCGCCGCGAACCAGCGGGTGAAGAACCTGTCGATGGCGCAGTCGGCCGACATCCACGCCCGGCTGGACGCCGAGGGCGTGCGGATCGTCGCCGGGCGGGGGCGGCTGGCCGACGACGAGCCCGGCCTGGCCGCGCACGCGGTGGAGATCCTCGACGAGGACGGCACCGTCACCGAGGAGGTCGAGGGCGACGTCGTCCTCATCGCCACCGGCGCCGACCCGCGCGTGCTGCCCGGGGCCGAGCCCGACGGCGAGCGGATCCTCGACTGGCGCGACGTCTACGACCTGCAGGAGCCGCCGGAGCACCTGGTGGTCGTGGGCTCGGGCGTCACCGGCGCGGAGTTCGCCTCCGGCTACCTGGAGGCGGGCGTCCCGGTCACCCTCGTCTCCTCCCGCGACCGCGTGCTGCCCGGCGAGGACTCCGACGCCGCCGAGGTGCTCGAGCAGGTCTTCCAGTCCCGCGGCGGCCGGCTGGAGCGCGGCCGCGCCGCGGGGGTGAAGCGCACCGAGAAGGGCATCGCCGTCGAGCTCACCGACGGGCGCTGCGTCGAGGGCTCGCACGCCCTCATGACGGTCGGCACGGTGCCCAACACCGCCGGGCTGGGCCTCGAGCGGGCCGGCGTGCAGGTGACCGAGTCCGGCCACGTCGTCGTCGACCGGGTCTCCCGCACCTCGGTGCCGGGCGTCTACGCCGCCGGCGACGTCACCGGTGTCTTCCAGCTGGCCTCCGTGGCTGCGATGCAGGGCCGGATCGCCATGTGGCACGCCCTGGGCGAGGCGGTCGCCCCGATCAAGCTCAAGACGGTCGCGGCGAACGTCTTCACCCACCCCGAGATCGCCACCGTCGGCGTCCAGGAGAAGTCGCTCGCGGAGAACGCCGACGTCGAGGCGGTGCGGCTTCCGCTGGCGACCAACGCCCGCGCCAAGATGAGCGACCTGCACGACGGGTTCGTGAAGCTCTTCGCGCGGCGGTCCACCGGCGTCATCGTCGGCGGCGTCGTCGTCTCCCCGGGGGCCTCGGAGCTCGTGCTGCCGATCGCGCTCGCCGTCACCAAGGGGCTGACGGTCGACGACCTCGCGCAGACCTTCGCCATCTACCCGTCGCTGTCGGGGTCGATCACCGAGGCGGGGCGCCGCCTCATGGGGGCCGACGACCTGGCCTGACGACAGCCGAGCGAGCATCGCGGCGAGGGGCGAGCGAGGAGCGGACCCAGGCGCAGGACGGGGTGCCGGCGTAGCGCACGGCTGGGGGCCTCGGGGCGCCTGCGGCGGGTGTGACGGGAGTTCGGCTCAACATCGCCGATCCGGTGCCGATGCCGCCCCGGTCCGCCGAGTCAGGAGTCGATGTCTCCTGACCGCGACCTCCGTCGTCCCCGCGGCCTCCGTCGTCCGTCCCGCGCGCTCGGGCTGGCCGGCGCGATCCTCGCCGCCGGCCTCGGCGTCGTCGCGGTGCCCGCCGTGGCCGCCGCGGACAGCGGGGCGACGGCCACGGTCCGGGGCGAGCTGGTGCACGTCTGGGCGGAGGGCTCCGAGGGGCACCGCGCCGAGGGGACCGACGACGCCACCCGGTTGAGCTGGGTCGCCACCGCAGACGGCGCGGTGCGCGTCCCGGCCGAGCAGGTGGCCGACGTCCCGGCCGGTGCCACGGTCGAGCTGACCGTCGGGCGGGCCGTCGAGGACGAGGCGAGCGCCGACGGCCACGACCCGGCCCGCACGGTGCTGGAGAGCGACGTCCTGGCCCCGCCGCCGGTTCCCACGCCGGAGCCGCTGCCCGCACCGCGGGGCGGCCTGACCAACGAGGTCACCGTCGTCCTGGTGGCACCGGCGGGGACGAAGCCGGACGGCACGCGGCTCCGCGACGTCGTCGCGACGGTCGACGGCACGGTCTCCCGGTTCTGGTCCGAGCAGACCGGCGGCGCGATCACCCTCGGCGTCACCGCCCGGCACGACTGGCTGAGCACGACGGCCGGCTGCGCGGACCCGCAGGCGCTGTGGGACGAGGTCGCCGCGGAGGTCGGGTTCGCCGCCGGCCCCGGCAAGCACCTGATGCTCCGGCTGAGCGGCGAGGCCGCCGGCCAGCCGGCCTGCTCGTACGCCCTGGCGCAGGTCGGTGCCTCGCCCGCGTCGGGCGGCCGCCTCTACGTCCGCGACGGCGGCGCCTCGGTGATCGCCCACGAGCTCGGGCACAACTTCGGTCTCGGCCACTCCTCGGGGGAGCAGTGCGACGGCGCGGTGGAGGGCGGCTCCTGCCGCACCGCCGGCTACCGCGACTACTACGACGTGATGGGCGCCTCCTGGGCGCAGCTCGGTTCCCTCAACGCCGTCCAGGCCGCCGCGCTCGGCGTCCTGCCCGGCGATGCGCAGCGGATCGTCTCGGTGGGGGAGGACGCCGCGAGCGTGACCCTGGCGCCGCTCGCCGGCGGCACGGGGCTGCGGGCGCTCCGGCTGGTGGACGCCGAGGGCGTGGCCTACTGGCTCGAGTTCCGCGCCGCCACCGGGCGCGACGCGTGGCTCGGCACCCGCGACAACGTCTACCGCCTCGACGCGGGGGTGCTGCTGCGCCGGGCGGGGCAGTTCCCCGACACCTCGCTGCTGCTGGACGGGACGCCCGGCCCGGCCGACCGCTGGGAGGCCGACCTCCAGTTCGCGCTGCCGGCCGGGGGTGTCGTGACCCTCTCCGGGGGCGACTTCACGGTCACCGTGCGCAGCGTCGACGGCAGCGGGGCGGTGCTGGAGGTGGTCCCGGCGGCCCGGCCCGCGACGGCCGCCGCGGCCGCGGTCGAGACCCGGTCCGGCGAGGGGAGCGCCCCCGGGCGCGGCGCGCCGGCCGCGGCGGCCGGGGACGCGCAGCCGGCTGCGGGCACCGCGCCCGGGGCGACGGAGGAGGTGCCGCCGGCGACGGCCCCCGTGGTCCACCTCGCGGTGCCCCGGCCCGGCCTGTCCCTGGAACCGGTCGCCGACAGCTCCAGCTCCTCCGGCCGTCTCCTGGGGCCGGCCGCCGGGGCCGTGGCCGGCGGCTCGATCCTGCTGCTGGTCCAGACGGCGCGACGGCGTCGCCTGCGTCAGCGCTGACACCGCGGCCGCCGCGTCAGCGGCCGTCGCCGGCCCCGACTCGATTTCAGTTGCGCCCCGCACGTGCCGATGCACGCAGAGTCCCTTCGTCCTGGAGTCCTGCCGTGCGCACTGCCCTTGGGGCCTGGTCCATGCGACCGCTCGTCGTCGTCACCGTCGGTACCGTGCTGCTGAGCGCGGCAGGAGCCCCGTCGGCGCGGTCGGAGGAGCCGACGGCTGCCGGCGACGTCGTGGTCGGGGAGCTCGTCCAGGCCTGGGCGGACCCGGAGCACGTCGACCACGCCGAGGAGGACCACGCCGAGCACCCCGACGAGGGGCTGCTGAGCTGGATCGACGTCGCCGACGGTGCCCCGGTCCGCGTCCCCACCGACGACGTCGAGGGCATCGAGGTGGGCGCGACCGTCGAGGTGACCGTCGGCGCCGAGATCCAGGACGAGGCCACGGTGGAGCAGGGCCTGGAGCCCGCTCGGGAGGTCGTCGCCGCCGAGGTGGTCGCCCCGGCGGAGCTCGCCGCCACCACGGCTCCGCACACCAACGCCGTGACCGTGGTGATGGTCCAGCCCGGCGGAGCGGCGCGCGACGGCAGGCAGCGGGCCGACGTGGTCGCCGCGGTCGACGGCGCCGTCCGGACGTTCTGGCAGGAGCAGAGCAACGGTGCCATCACCGTGGCGGTCACCGGAAGCCACGACTGGATCACCACGACGTCCGGCTGCAGCACCCCGTTCCAGCTGTGGGACGAGGTCGCCACCGCTGTCGGCTGGACCAGTGGACCAGGGCGGCACCTGCTGCTCTACGTGCCCTACGGGACCCCCGGCTGCTCGTACGGTCTGGGGACGGTCGGCTCGGGCGCCGGCAGCGGCGGTCTGGCCTACGCGCAGGACACGGCCACGACGGTGCTCGCCCACGAGCTGGGCCACAACTTCGGCCTGGGGCACTCGTCGGCGCTGCGGTGCGACGGCAGCACGGAGGGCTTCACCACGTCCTGCCAGACGGCGGCGTACGAGGACATGTACGACGTCATGGGCGTCTCGTGGGGCCCGGTGGGCACGCTCAACCCTCCGCACGCTGGCCGGCTGGGCCTCCTGCCCGCCGGTCAGGTCACGACGTTCACCGCCACCGGCGAGCCGATGACCACCCGGATCACGCTCGCACCCACCGGGGGGCGGACCGGGATGCGGGCGCTGAAGCTCGTCGTGCCGACCGGGCGGAGCGCATCCCTGCCGCAGGGCGCCGTGTACTGGCTGGAGTACCGGACGGCGGTGGGGCAGGACGCGTGGCTGGGCACGTCCGCGAACTGGCCGGGCCTGCAGCAGGGCGTCCTGGTTCGCCGGGAGAGCAGCGGGCAGGACACCTCGCTGCTGCTCGACGGCTCGACCCGGCCCGGGCAGACGGACCTCTCCGGGAAGGACGCACTGCCGGTCGACGCGACGATCTGGCTGGGGGAGAGCTTCCAGGTCACCCTGGAGAGCGCCGACTCCTCCGGTGCGACGCTGCGGCTGAGCAGCCATGTGAACAAGCCCGTCGGCCACTGGGACTGGCTGTCGGCGTCGGGGGACAGGCTCTCGGTGGTCGGGTGGGCCTTCGACCCCGACTGGCGGTCCGCGGCGGCGGTGCCGGTGCACGTCTACGTCGACGGCCGGCTCACCGCGATCACCGCGGAGGCGTCGCGGCCGGACGTGGGTGCGGCGTTCCCCGGGGTCGGGGACAACCGCGGGTTCAGCTGGTCGGGGACGGTGGCGCCGGGTGCGCACACCGTGTGCGTGTACGCGATCGACGTCGATGTGAGCTCGCGGAACACCCCGTTGGGCTGCCGGTCGATCACCACGCAGCAGGCGTTGCCGACGGCGCACTGGGACTGGCTGTCGGCGTCGGGGGACAGGCTCTCGGTGGTCGGGTGGGCCTTCGACCCCGACTGGCGGTCCGCGGCGGCGGTGCCGGTGCACGTCTACGTCGACGGCCGGCTCACCGCGATCA